>JALWRC010000063.1 GCA_027080725.1 Saprospiraceae bacterium | reverse complement strand
GCTCTTAATTTCGCCTGTGTCCTGACAAGCGTATTCTGATGGATAAGTAGAAGTTATTTTGTCTGATAGCAAGGCGAAATTTTTCTGCGTAGCCGTAGCTACGGATAAAAATTTGAACGCAGATATCTGGCAAAAGAACGATACTTGGTGCGTCGAGAATATGCTTGACAGGACACCCAAGTTTTTTGTTACTTTTTGGGGCAATGCCAAAAAGTAAGGCTAGTCCATTAATAAAGTCTGTTGCGAATACAAACGCTTTTGAATCTGCGTACTTATGTGCACTTTGTAATACACACCTCCCCCTTACACACTTACCCCTAACAGCCTTTCCCACAAAAATCCCTACCCAAAAATAGGTATTTTTCATATGAGAATGGCGTATATATGTATTATCCTTTTCATAAAGTATTGATATATATATATATATATATATAACTGATTGATTATATGCGAAAAATACCGGTTTTTTGTTGAAAAAAATGTTTTGCAGATTACCAAATACATCCTATATTTGCCAGTGAGAACCGATATGAATACTCTTTTAGAGGCCCCCCACCGATAAAAGAATAGGAATGTCACTATTTTTTAACACTAACACCTAACGTTATGAAAAATTATTCGAAGTTATTACTAACTGTAATATCAACCGTAGCTTTATTATTCTTGTCCTGCGAGAAGGAAAAGAAGTTTGACCCTAAAGATTCTGTCAATCATCCGGCTTTTAAAACCTTTCACTGCAAAGTGGACGGCGAATGGCTTGTTCCACGTTGTCCGGAATCATCGAATTCATGGGATTATTGGAATTATTCCCCATGTAGGCCGCTTAGAGTTCAATCGAATCCAGATATCCCAACTGTTCGTATTTTTATTTCTGATGCGTATGGTCCGGCAAGTTTTACTATTCATTTTGATTTCGAGGAATTGGGTAAACCAAGTCATGAAATTGGTTATAATGGGACTAGATTTACAGGCAGTGGATCAGATTGTTATGCTTATAGGCTAGATACCACCCGCACCAATACGGTTACAGTAGTCAAATTAGATGAAGACAGTAGAACAGTTGAAGGCTATTTTGATTTTTGGGTAGTAACAAGCCCTCAATCTGTCAAATATAATAAATGTCCATCTGACACCATCCATGTGTCAGAAGGTTATTTTAACGCGAAATATTCCGGCTTTTAAAGCAAGCACATGCTGTTAAGAATTAAGTAAGTCAAAATATACGTATCTGTCATAGGCAGGTTAGCATTTGACTGTAAAGAAATACCATTGTGCTTTTGGGTTTAGGACCCGCACCCTCTTGTATTGTTATGTTAAGATTTCTTCTATGCTCCTTAGGCGCCCGGAGCAGAACAGGAATTCCGTTCATCTAACTATTCTAACATTCGGAAGAATACAGTATGGATTTATATCGTGCAGATATGAGAAGGGGCGTGCTTTGCCCTCTAAGCAAGATGGTGATAACATCCAATTATTAACCGATAACTAATCCCAAAAAAGACGAATACACGGATTAATTATCTCAAAAACTATTCATTATGAAACACATGAATTTATTAATTATGTTGGCCCTAATAATTGGCCTAACGGGAGTAACTCCCACCAACGCACAGAGCCTGGAAAGGCAGCAAATCGAGTTTTTTGAAAAGCTGAATCCGGCGGATATGCCGTCAGATATATTGATAGACAGGGCGATGGGATTTATACATTGTCCGGATTATGATGGTAAGTCGATGGAAGACTCTATCCACATCACCGGACTACAGTTTCCATTGGTCTATGCGATGATTTACAATGCCCATGTCGATACACCGACCAATATGAGGAATGGTTTGACCCTTTTCAAACTATCAGAGTACTGGCGAACGACAGATACGATTGAGATGGGGGCAATGGCGTATTCCTATGCAGGAATAAAACCCTACGCCGAAGACAGTGGTCTAATCGTACAGATCGATAGTCAATATTACGATGTGCCCGGAAGACAAGAAAATCCCTATTACAAGGACTCTCTGTTTGTCTTCGCTGTGTTTAAGCCCCAACTGAAAGGCAGAAACCATACCTTTCATATCCGCAAAAGTATTTTTTCAGGCAATATCTACGGTGCCTTTGATTCGTTGGAAATTGATTTTAAAGACGGTCAAGGATTTAGATCGGTAGCCTTGGGCGATTATGTCACGGTAACCTTTCCGGATTTCGACACCTTTTATATCGAGGTGCGTTTCAATTTGCCCAATGGAGAGCAGAAATATGCACGCTCCCCTGTGGAGGTAAAGATGGAGACCGCCGGAATGAGGTTGTTAGCAGGTTGTGATGATTATACGGATGTCAATACTGATACCATGTTCATTGTTGGCCAAGCCTATAGGACAATCGATACAGTAATAATGTATGATCCGGTAGATAACTATCCGGATAGTGTAATTATTTCCCAGAGGTATGGGGAAGGAGTAGAAGTATATGGATGGTTTAACAACAAATGCTGTACCGGCCATAAGGTCAAAAAGCCGCTCATCATCATAGAGGGCATCGATCCGTTTGAGAGCCACAACTGGGATTTCGTCATGAATCGCACTGATGAGCAAGTAGAAGAGGATGGAGAAAGTTTGTTAGATCAAAACTATTCAGATGACAAAGATGAACCTTTACTACGCGAAAAACTTCATATGGAAGATTACGACATCTTTTTCATTAACTTTTTCAATAGTACAGACTCCATCCAGACCAATGGGAAGTGGGTCAAGCAAGCGATCGACTCTATCAATGCACTGAAGCACAGCTATGGCAGTTATGAGAAGGATGTGGTCATCGGGGCGAGTATGGGAGGATTGGTTGGATTGTGGGCTCTACGGGAGTTTGAGCTCAAAGGAGAAGATCATGAGACGGAGATGTACTTTACCTTTGACAGTCCACTGAAGGGAGCGAACATACCGGTAGGAGCACAAGCAGTACTGGATGATATACTTAAAATTAGAATATTATGGAGTCCGGTTTGGAAATTATTTGGTGATCCTGCGCAAACGAAGGCAGCCTATAGAGGATTGAATGATCCTGCCGCACGGCAAATGATGTATTATTACTTTAACCCTGACTGGATATACGACGACATCTCCTTTGTGAATGTTTCAAGAGATGCCAGCGAATACGAAGTTCAGCACAATCGTTTTTATGAAGAGTTAGAGGCAAGAAGACCTCTGGAAATACCGCATATTGCCATCTCTTGTGGTAGCCTTATATCCGGTTTGGGGCAACAGTATTCACCGGGTGCTTTTCTTTTTAACGGAGTCCAAAATATAGTTCCCTTTTCTTTCAAATTGTTTGATTTGTTTGTCGTAGAGATCAAAGGAACTATTAATGCATTAGATGATAAAACAACCAAATTTGTTGATATTGACGTAAAGATCAAGGAAAGGCCGGGTAAGTTCTGGACACCAACAGCTAAGCGAAGCCTGAAAGCGACTATCAAAGGAGATGTTAAGCCTTGGGATTCAGCCCCGGGATGTGTGCGATTTTTGCCGGGCAATGAAGCGGATGGGAATGGAAATCTAGTTCAAAAGCAGGTACCTTGGGACCAGGTTGGACATTGTTTTATTCCTACGATTAGCGCTTTGGCACTGGATGTGGATGACCCGTATCATCCTGGACTTGACTTAACGAATGAATCTGCAGTACTTTCTTCCGGATTGACTTATGTGACCTCTTATGTCGGTTCGGTAGATGCAGCTCCAAGACTGCGATTGTCCGATTATATTGATGTCAATATGGATCATGTTTCTCTAAGTCCCAAACACAGCCGTTTTTTAGAGCGCCAGGTGCAGGAAGAGCGGACTTTGCACAGTCCGTTGAATGACAGAACATACAACTTTGGTTCGGCCATTACTCAGCCGGCCGCCTCCACCGATCCTGCCAGAACGTTTTTAAAGACCCGCAGGGTGATAGATTTTGATTTGGATGTCTATAACAGTGGCAAGCTATGGGCCAATAGAGTAGATCGTATTGCCTACACGGATAATACGGATAATCCCGACAATAGTACGGGAGAGGAATTTGATGTGGTCATACAACGACACCGGTGTGATACGATGCCTACACTCGTGCACATATATAGTGGAGGGGAGTTTAAAATCGGAGACGGCAATGCAGGCAATATCTCAAAGGTGTATATCGCCGACTCTGCTACCTTGAAAGTTTCTAATAATGGCACGATTAAGCTCGACAATTCCTCCCAAATCATCGTACAGGAGGGAGGCACTCTTGAGATAGCAGAGGGAGGATTCCTCGAGACCGATTGGAACACGAAGATCAAAGTAAAGAAAGGCGGGAAGATGATTATCCGTGGAGATATCCAAGGCTCGTTCCTCGGTATTCTCCAGGCGATGCACAATACGGAAGTGCATATCGAGAAAGGCGGACAGCTCATTATAGAAGGAGGTGACATACGGCTTTGGGATGGATTTGGCCGGGATGGATTGGCCAATATCCATATCAGTGGAGAACTGGTGTTGAATGGATTGTTCAAATTTAGTGGAAATGGGTATTTCCAGTTTGACAAAGACAATATTTTGACCCAAAAAGCGCCATTTGCCTTGAAAGGAATGGGGCGTAAGATACGATTTATGCGACTGAACCCCGATGCAAAATTGCACATCAATAAGCACGGGATGTTTTTAAGACAAGGCCGGGTAGATTATACAGGGAACACGGAGATCGATCTTCATGGGCAAGCATTGTTTGCCGCGGATACCTGTGTGTTTAGCGGTTCGGGCAATGGCAATTTAGATCGTGCGATAATGGCGGATTCGGCGAAGCGGGTATCCTTGGATAGTT
>JALWRC010000062.1 GCA_027080725.1 Saprospiraceae bacterium | reverse complement strand
GCCCTTGACTGAACCTGATGCTCACGCTGATTTGTTGCTTACAAGGTCATTTAATCCCTCAGTCTATCCACCTTAAACTAAGCGAAAAACTGTCCAACGATTGGGGACAGGCTCAGGGTGCCCCCTGCAAAATTTTGGGCACTATTTGAAAATAATCAAATAGAAGTGTTACCTTTGAAGAAGCGAAAGGTTAAATTTAAGCTAAAAGTAGCTTATCAAGACATATTAACACTCCCCAATATTGACAAGTATCAATATCAACCTCGGGTATTACGAGCCTGAGGGAGACTCTCGCTTTATTTTAGATGCCCTCGATGGGTATCTAAAATAAAAAAAACATCGTATTGGTAGGCCTACACAATACAATATCGACTTCGGTTCAATACTTCACCGTCGGTCGACTCTCGCTGGCACAAAGATACGGCATTTTGAAATATTTTACTAACTCTCGTAATTTATTGTCTGAATTATAGGGGGGCTGAAACAGGTAAAATAGACTTTATCAAACTCTTAACTCAAAAGAGGCTGCCTTCATCAAAGACAACCTCTTTTGAATTTGCGAAATTACAAGTCTAAATTTCTAACTGACATGTTCTATTGTTTCTGATGGTATTTCAATCTCTCTTTCCAAAGTAGTTACATTAGAAGTTATTGTTTTAAGGGATCCTATTCTACTTACGATGAAATATGTTATTGGTATTACCCCTCCAAAGAGGAATATTGATGCTCCGATACCCCTTAGCCACGTTAATGATTCAAATGCAGATCCGGTTATAAAGTCATTTGAACGAGCATACCAAAATCCGTGATCTAAAATAGCTTTAAACTGGATAGCACCGGCAGGGAATAAATCGAGTATAACCATTAGCATCAATCCAATATTAATAGACCAAAATGAAGTTCTTACGAGCTTGGCATTCCATCTTTCCGGCTTGATTAACAACCTGGAGGCAAATAGGAGTGCAGCAATGGAAACATTACCATAAACTCCCATTAGTGCTGCATGAGCGTGATTAACTGTAAGATATGATCCATGCTCAAAATAATTCATTATAGGTAAATTGACGATGATACCCATAACACCGGCTCCCAGGAAATTCCAAAAGTTTACAGCTATGAGGAACAAGAAGACACCCGGCAAACCGAAATTATCACCACCATGCTTTAACATACTTCCACCATTGTGACCGTTTTTAGACATTCGTGGCATGCTTTTGAACCTCCATGCTTCTACTGTCAACAAAATGAGAGGTACAAATTGCAATGTTGAAAATACGCTACCCAATGCCATTGTTGCGACGGGTTTGGCATTCCAATAGAAGTTGTGTGAAATACCCAATAGCCCCGTGCCCAAAAACATGATGGTAGCAATGTAGACTACGCGAATGGCGGCATTTCGACTGACCAATCCCATAAGTACCATCAAATAACTAATGATGACAGTGATAAATACTTCAAAAAATGCCTCTACCCACATGTGGATAACCATCCATCTCCAAAAGTCAGCAATTACGAAATTAGTTTCTGGTCTTGCCACAAATCCTGATATGAATAATAAAGGGATACCAATCACTGAATACATGATCCATTTGGGTAAAGTCCAGGGTTTCCCTTTTTGAAAAGCCGGTTTTAATCCTCTATAAATGATTACACACCAAAGTATAAAACATGCCATCAAAAGTATTTGATAGACCTTACCAAAATCAACAAATTCCCAACCTTGGTGACCTAGCCAATACCACCAGTCTCCCATAAGACCCAATGGGCCTAGTACCAAACCTGCAAGTGATCCGCCAACCAAAACAAATAGCATTATGAATAATACATTGATTAATCCCAGTTGTCCCGGAATCTCTTTCTTGGAAAGAATGGGAAGGATAAATATTGAAGAAGCAATCCAACATGTTGAAATCCAATAGAGCGCTATCATTAAGTGCCAGCTTCTTGTAATGCTAATGGGCAATACACCGGAAGTGTGAATACCGAAATAACCCAGGAAGTCCACAAATTCGTTAATCGTCCAAACACCACTCAATACCTGAATTAAAAATAGAAGAATTGCAACAAAAAAGAATTTGAAGGATGCTTTTTGCGTTTTGGTGGGAGTGAATTTATTGACGTGATCCGTTGTCAACATCTTTGAAGAACCTTCTTTGAAGAACTTATTGGGCAACTGATTGTACTGTCCAATAAAATACAGTACTACACCGCAGGCTAAAACAAAGGCCAAAAGCCCCAAAACACTCCATAAAATAACAGGAGATGTTGGGGTATTTCCTGCATCTGGATCATACGGCCAGTTATGTGTATAACTAAATGCTGTTCCGGGTCTTTTTACAGCACACACCCAAGCCCCCCAAAAGAAAAAATCACTCAAATTTGAAACTTCCTGACGACTCCTTATGTAACCGGGAGGAGGAAAGGCATCGTCTTTGTTCTTGTCGATAAAATAATCTGTGTAATATCTTCTCAGTTTTACCAATGCGAATGCCTGTGCATCAGAAAGAATTACAATGTTCTTGTCTTTCTGATATTTGTTCTCCTTAACTTCAAGCTTGACATTTTCCCCAATTACTTTCATTTCCATTTCAGATGGTTCTCTTCCATTGTCATCAATGTATTTTTGTTTGTGGTATTCCTTCATGAAGGTTGTTATCAGGTGAACAGCTTGTGCGGTATAGTCCGGTCCCCTTTGTGCACCGTCACCAAAATAGGACCCATGCTCCATCAAGGCATACTTGTGAAACACCTCTTGACCTTTTACAATATTGCTTTTATCCATGAGCACTTTACCGGCAGCCGTTTGAAATCCTGTCATGGGTGGAGCATCATTGTACGTCTGATACCCTATCACTCCTACTCCAATTAAACTAACAACCAGGATAAAAGTCAGTGGTCCCCACCAATTTTTAGGATTCATAAAGTAATTTAATGCCATCTTATCAGGATTGGCTTGATATTCTTCTTTCATTTTATTAAAATGTTTAGCTTTAATGGTTTTTTGTAAATAGTAATTATGGAGAATGAACTATGAATACTCTTTTTTAAATTCAACAGATGATTTTGAAATGTAAATTCCTCTGAACAGATGCAAAGGAATAAAGTTATCTCAGATTAGTGTGTGCTATGTATTATATGAAATCATGTTGTTAAGCATACTTTAAGTATACTAATATGTGTACGACAAGCTTTAACTAAAAACATCATTTCACATATGCGAGATAAAATTTTTTCCAAAGTGATTATGGAGGAACTGCATTGCTTTTCTAGTGAAAATGACTTTTATGACTCCGTTGAAGTCACAAAAGCTATCATGTTAAAGTGTTGAAAATACATTAGCGAGAGACTGTGTGAGAAGATAAAAGGATAGAAGAACCTGAGCACAATTTCAGTGGGAATACATGTGTTCTAGTGATTTGTACAGAAATGCCCGGACATTTATTCTTGTCTTTTTTTCCAGCCCCTACAGCGCTAAATAGCCATTATGCTTTAGCATTTTCTTTTTTGAGTCCATTGATTCAGAGAAAAGACATTCGTATTTTGGAGGTATTTTATCCTTGTTTGGATTGTAAAATGATATGGAGTCGGTGAATACAAAAATAGTTACAAAACAATACACCTTAAATAGTAGTGTAGCTTGTAATGTACAACTCTGCAGACTAAACCATTACATTTTTATATTTAGAAGGTCAAGAATTTACCAGCCAAACCGACTGATACATTCGAGCGCTTTGGGATTCAATATTTTGATATTTCTACGATTGACCCATACGATACCTTCTTTGACAAAAGAGGATAACGTTCTGATAGCATTAGCAGTGGTCATGTTGGAAAGAGAAGCTAGATCGGATCTTTTAAGTTGAATGTTCAAAGACTGGCCGTCATCGCTAATACCATACACATTTCCTAGTAATAATAAAGCTTCAGCAATTCGCCCGCGCATGTGTTTTTGCGTTAGATTGACCAATCGATTGTTAGCCCGGTTTAACTGGCGGGCCAATAGCTCAATAATTTTATTGCTCAATTCCTTATTTTGATTGACTACTTTATCAAAAGCGGCTTTATTAATAAAACAAACAGAGCAGTCATCAATGGCATAAGCAGAAGTACTATGATTGCCAGAGTACATGAATGCAGTAAAGCCTATAAAGTCAACCGGTTTCTTCAAATCTACAATCTGTTCATTTCCATTAACGCCTTTTTTACAAATTTTCACTTTCCCTGAATTTAAACAAAGTAACTCTCTAGCCGGTGTTCCTTCTTTGTAAATCATTTCACCTTTAGAATATGAAACTGTATAACGTTTTTCTTCTAAAATCGAGAGTTCATCGTAATTCAGCTCATTCAACAATGAAAAATTTTTAAGTATACAATTCATGCATGTGTGTCTATTCATTTCTGAGGAACATAAATGATGACAAGAGAATGACATATTATGTGAAGGTTATTAAAAATTACAAATATCAAAATATGAATAACTTTGTGAATTTGCCTTACTTCTAAAGATGGTGAGTCAAGCTCATTATTAAAGGACTAATTTACAATTTATATGGCAAAGATATGAAAAGCTCCGGATATTATTCCGCAAGGTGTGTATCACAAACTGAGAGTATTATGTGGAACAACAGAGTGCTAGGAATTACTATCATATTCATATGGCACAATCCAGCGGATTGAGTAAGTTGGTCTGTTTTCCATTCGACAAAGGTGTCAAATTAGCTGTTTTTTGTAATCTCATAGGACGGGATTTGAATAGTTACGATTGGACGGGTTAACTTTGTGCTTCGATTCACCGACAATTTCAAGACATGATCGCATTTTTCCGGCTTTCTCCCCAAGACGCTGTATTTGCAGTTCAAACGGATGCCTCTATAGAGCACACTGACCTCCAAAAACTCACCTGGTTGTTTGGGGGAGCCCTGCCGGTCCGGTCCGATGTGGTGTCCGGGGTGTTTTTAGGCCCCCGGAGGGCCATGATTACCCCTTGGAGTACCAATGCTGTGGAGATTACACAGAATATGGATATCGCCGGAATCCGGCGTATTGAGCGGTATATCCCGATATCGGAAGGAGCCACGTACGATGTCCTGTTGCACGAGCGATACCGGGATTTGGATCAGGGGATTTTCGATATCGATGTTTCGCCGGAGCCTATACGTCATATAGAGGACATCGCGACCTACAATGTCCAAGAAGGCCTGTCGCTCAGTGCGGAGGAAGTCGGGTATCTCGAAGCCCTTTCACGACGTTTAGGGCGTAAGTTGACCGATTCTGAGGTCTTTGGATTCTCGCAGGTCAACAGCGAACACTGCCGTCACAAGATATTCAATGGAACGTTTGTCATCGATGGGGTAGAGCAAGAAGCCTCCCTGTTTCAGATGATTAAAAAGACATCACAAGAACATACCAATCATATTGTTTCTGCCTACAAGGACAATGTCGCGTTCATACGGGGTCCGAAGACAGGGCAGTTTGCCCCTCAGTCACCCGATGGCCCTTCGATGTATCAACGCAACTCCTTCGACGCTGTACTGTCCCTCAAGGCGGAGACGCACAACTTTCCCACTACCGTCGAGCCTTTCAATGGTGCGGCTACGGGTTCAGGAGGAGAAATCCGGGACCGGATGGCCGGAGGGAAGGGCTCGATCCCCCAAGCCGGAACAGCGGTCTATATGACGCCCTATCCGAGATTGGGCGAAGGGCGCCCTTGGTCGGATAAAATAGAGGAACGGGCTTGGCTCTATCAGACGCCGGTGGACATATTAATCAAGGCGAGTAATGGCGCTTCTGATTTTGGCAACAAATTCGGTCAACCCCTTATCTCGGGATCGCTATTGACCTTCGAACATGCGGAAGAGGGCAAGACGCTCGGGTACGATAAGGTCATCATGTTGGCCGGAGGTGTGGGATACGCCAAGGCCGGTCAGGCACTAAAGGGTAGACCCGAAGCAGGGGATGTAATCATCGTTATGGGGGGCGACAATTATCGAATCGGCATGGGGGGAGCTGCCGTATCTTCTTCGGACACGGGAGCATTTGACATGTCCATCACCCTCAATGCGGTACAGCGCTCCAATCCCGAAATGCAAAAGCGCGTATCCAATGCGATTCGCGCTTTGGTCGAACACACGACCAACCCGGTATTGTCCATTCACGACCACGGCGCGGGGGGGCATCTCAATTGTCTGTCGGAGTTGGTGGAGGAGACCGGAGGCCGGATATTTCTCGATGCCTTGCCCATCGGCGATGAGACGCTCAGCGCCAAGGAGATTATCGGCAATGAGTCCCAGGAGCGCATGGGACTGATACTCAAACCGGAGGATGTCCCGCTTTTGCGCCGTATTGCGCAGAGGGAGCGTGCTCCGATGTATGAGGTAGGTGTGGTGACCGGAGATTGTCGCTTTAGCTTTGAGGATCGCAATACGGGAGAAAAACCCATCGATCTCGTATTGTCGGATATGTTTGGTAGCTCCCCGAAGACCGTCATGAGGGATAAGGTACAGCCGCGGCAGTATGAAGAAGTGGAATATGAGACAACAAAAGTGCGTCAATATATCGAACAGGTCTTAAGGATGGAAGCGGTGGCGTGCAAGGATTGGTTGACCAATAAGGTGGATCGTTGCGTCGGGGGAAAGGTGGCGGTGCAACAATGTGTAGGAAGCCTTCAGTTGCCCTTGAGCAATTGTGGTGTGATGGCCCTCGATTTTGAAGGAAAGGAAGGGGTGGCCACCTCTATCGGTCATGCCCCCGTGAGCGGTTTGATTGACGCCGGAGCCGGAGGAAGGTTGGCGATTACGGAGGCTTTGACCAACCTCGTATGGGCTCCTATACCGGACGGGTTGAAGGGGGTCTCCCTCTCAGCCAATTGGATGTGGCCCTGTAAAAACTCAGGTGAAGATGCGCGGCTGTATGAAGCGGTCCGGGCCGTATCGGAGTTTAGTATAGCCCTGGGCATCAATATCCCTACCGGCAAAGATTCCCTGTCTATGGCGCAGAAATACAAGGATCAAACCGTACTCGCACCGGGGACGGTGATTATTTCTACCGTTGCCCAATGCGCGGATATCACCAAAGTAGTTCTCCCGGCACTTGTACCTACAGGGGGAGACATCTTTTATGTTGATTTGTCAATGGGGACACCCCAACTCGGTGGCTCTTCCTTTGCGCAGTCTCAGGGGTATGTAGGCGGACAATGTCCGGATGTACGTGACCCACAGTACGTGAAGCGGGTCTTTGACCTCATTCAGGGAGCGATAAAGCAGGAGATGATCATCGCCGGGCACGATATTTCAGCAGGAGGGTTGGTAACGGCATTGCTGGAGATGTGCTTTCCCAATGTTAACGTAGGTGCGGAGGTGGACCTCAGCGCTTTGGAAGGGGATGTGGTCAGGGTCTTGTTGAGTGAAAATCCCGGGCTGATTGTTCAGGCAGCAGACGAAAGGTTGGAGACATTGCTCCGCAACTCCACCATTTCATACCAAAAAATAGGACATCCAAATAATAGTGGAGTATTGGATATTACATTTGGAACGAACACCTTGAACTTGGATGTCCGTCATTACCGGGATGTGTGGTACGAGAGTTCGTATCTGCTCGATCAAAAACAAACGGCAGGGGGGCTGGCCATGGAGCGGTATCAGAACTATAAGAATCAACCCTTGGAATTTGTTTTTCCGGCGGGTTTTGATGGCTTGAAAAGGGCTGTTCCCCTCGACAAACGCCCCGTCGCGGCCATCATCAGGGAGAAGGGAAGTAACTCCGAGCGCGAGATGGCCAATGCCCTGTATCAAGCGGGATTTGAGGTGCGCGATGTGCATATGACGGATTTGATTGAGGGGCGGGAGGATCTAAGTGATGTGCGGTTTCTCGGCGCGGTGGGTGGTTTTTCCAACAGTGATGTGTTGGGGTCCGCCAAGGGTTGGGCAGGGGCCTTTCTCTACAATGAAAAAGCCAAAAAGGCCTTGGAAGACTTTTTTGCCAGGGAGGATACGCTATCGGTAGGTATATGCAACGGATGTCAATTGTTTCTCGAGCTCGACCTGATTAATCCGGAGCATGAGAAGCTGGCCAAAATGACCTACAATGACAGCCGGAAGCACGAAAGCGCTTTTACTGCTGTGACCATCGGAGAGAACCATTCCGTCATGATGTCCTCGTTGTCCGGATGCAAATTGGGGGTTTGGATCAGCCATGGTGAAGGAAAATTTGCTCTTCCGATGCCGGAGGAGCATTACAACATCGTAGCCAAATACTTGTATGACGCCTATCCCTCCAATCCCAACGGAAGCGATTACAATGTGGCCATGCTGGTCAGCGATGACGGTCGGCATCTCGTGACCATGCCGCACATAGAACGCTCGATTTACACATGGAACTGGGCTCATTATCCGGAGGATAGACGGGGAGATACCATGAGTCCCTGGCTGGAGGCGTTTAGCAATGCCTATCGATGGATAGTGGAGCGAGAATAGGTGTCGAGTGGGCCTTCCTCCGGATTGGCATAGAGATCAATGGAGTATAACTTGGGCGATAAACATGGAGGCGATTCCTATGATGTAGCCTCCCCATACCTCTCCCGGACGATGTGCATCGAGAAGGAGGCGGGAGGTGCCCACCATACCTGCGATGACAATTCCAATAACAATTAATAGGTCTGTGGGGACCATCGTCCCGGCGGCATTGGGCCAAATAAAAAAATCATAGCTATAAAACAGACGAAGCAAGATGAGCATCCCTACCAACCCTCCTACCCCCACCGTATGTATGGATATTTTGGAGAAAATGGTGATAAAAAAAGTGAAGAATAACCCGATAATAACCCCCAACATGACAGTGGTAAGAGGCAGCGGTATGTTTTTGTTGTTGTAAAAGTTGATGAATAGCCAAAGGTAAAAGATCAGGATGACGATCAAAGGGATGATGCGCTCCTTCTTATCCTGCATTTGCAGGGATTGGATGAAGCCCAATGGGCGCATCATGCTGATAGCAATCCCGGGGATGACTACCGTCGATATAAAGACGAGTAGAATAAGGGACGGGCTTTGATTCCACCGGCTGTACCCAAAGAGTTGGGGATTGGTCATAAGGAGAATAATCAACATATAGGACACCATAAACAATGGATGAAAGAGTAGGGAGATTATTTTTGCAATCCAATGAGTGAGGCGCATCTATTCGTTGATTTATTGCACAAACTTAATTACTTTTATTCAGGAGAATCCATCTTTATAAAATAATTTCAAAAAAATCCAACCTCTTGACCACTTGTGCCGTCTTAATGGCAACTTGGGGATTATTAAAGGAATGTTTTTTGCATTTCAAGTTACGGAGAAATATTTAGAAGGATGATGATACTGGACTTTATCAAAGTTTGTTTGGTTGGGGTGGTGCTACTGGTTGGCACACTGCTCCCCGGGCAGTCATTGGAATTGCCAAAGGATGAAATGGCGAAGCCCAAAAGGCATTTTGATGTTTATCTTGGCTTGGGTTACGGGCTACCGGGCCAACAGGTGGGTACGCGCCAGCAGACACTTAGTGAGTTTGTAAAAAAGCTGCCCGACTCTTCCATGGTCTTCAATGAGTACAGGGGCGACATGAGCTTCCGATATGATGTTGTTCATACGGCGCCTGAGCTTCGATTGGGGTTTCACTACGAGATTCCGCTATGGAAGGGACTAGGTTTAAAATTGGGAGCAGAGGGGATGCGTGATGCGATTTCTTTGAAACGGGATTATGGGGTTATCACGAATAAGGAATTAATAGGGATGGATACCTTCCCGTATGTTGAGTTTAAAGGGTTTTCCGGTCTTTGTGATTCTTTTGTCACAAAAGGGGACTTTGGAGACTATTTTCCTTTTGATAACTCGGTAAAATACAGGGTGTATTATCTCACTATTCCATTTCATTTGACGTATTCGTTTGCGGGAGAGCGGTGGCAAATTGGAGCCGGAATGAACCTTACGGCACCTGTTTACATCTCTACTAAAATGCACAGTCAAGTGATTACCCGTGAGAAAGAAGGGGATAAGACGGTCTGCTATTTTGAGCGGAAGGAAGTGTCTGTACCGGATGACGGTTCTATCAAGCGCTTGATTCTTAACGGCTCCTTGGAGGTGCAGTATCGCTTCAGAAATCGTTGGGCCATAAGGCTATCGAGCCGATATTTTCTGGGTGACATCTTTACGCCCAACTCTTTTAAGAAGGACTCAAAGGGCTATATCCCGTTTACCTATGGGGGGATTTCGTTGTCTTATCGATTGTTCTGAGGTGTGCTTTTTCCGGTATGAAATGGCGGAGCACGCCCTGTTTGGTTCCTTCTATCCAAACTCAGTACCGACTATTCTTTATAACTCGTCATTAACGGGGCAAAAGTGTTTTGTGCCTTGAACTCTTTCAAAGGCAGAACTAATAACGATCTTCCCTTCGAATGTAACTACTCCTACTTCTGTGCATCTCCAATGCGCAATCCATGCTCATATATAGCTCTATCCAGCTCTTGACCATTCTTATCACGCAAAATGCCTAGTCCTTCAAGGAGGTCATTGATCCAGTTGCCCTCAAGAGTTTGCCCGTTGGGGAGGATCAGTTTGCCCGGACCTTCTCTCTTTCCGTTTGCCCACTTTCCTTCAAAACGTTGTCCGTTTTCCCAGACATAAACCCCGTATCCGGATTGTTTGTCACCTTCCCACTCTCCCCAATAGCCCAACTCCGGGTGAAACTCCATGAGGTAGGTGTCCGGTTTTTTGATCATCTTGATGACTTTAAATTTCTCGGGATATCGCTTGATGGCAGGATATAAATACCTGCCGGTGGAGGAGTAACCTAACTGGTCAAATATCACATAATTGACCCCTTTTTCCTTTAGAAATTCGACCTGCTCCTCAGTGTTAAGTGTGCTTTTGAAGTTCGTTACGTATTTCTTAGAAAACAAATAGAATAATTGTCCCTTTCGGCAGCTGGTAATCGAGGAGTCCGGGCTATTGTCCCGAATCCACTTAGCAAGGTCGAAATAGTTTCTATAATTATCGGGGTATTCGCTCTTGGCAGCAAATTTTAAATAGGACAGGGTGTTGTTTGAATAGCTTTTGATGGAAAAGAGGGTAAGGAGAACTAATGCTACATGGACCATAGGGGCTTTAATGGTAGGGACTAGTTTGTGTACAATTAAAGTAACCAACTCAAAGACCCCGTTGATAAATAAGAAGGTGAGTAATGGAATCAAAGGGATAATAAATCGGGACCCAAACCATACTTCCGGCCATAGCATGAGAATGCCAAAATAAGCCAGGAGGTAGAAGAAAATTATTTTAAAATGCTTTTTGATTCGAAAGAGTCCAAAGAGTACGACAGCAACAAGGAGTAATCCTATCATCCATTCCTTGGAAGTGATAACGGTGGTATGGTCGGGTGTTTCGATAAAATTGAATACCGCAGACGGGATCTCTCTCGTGATGTACCGGGATAGATTATGCCATATTCGGACAAACCAATCAGTGAAACCCATATAGCCTAATTCCGGTCGATAGGGATTTTTCATGGACAATTGACTCATATAGGCATTGCCACCCAAGCTTTTGTTGCGAATGTACCAAGGCAATCCCAGAAGGAGGAAGCCTCCAAATAATGTGGCCAAGTACTTCCAATGCTTTCTAAGTGCTAATACAATGGCAATGCCTGCAAAAAGGGCCAACCCCGTAGAGCGGATGTAATAGGTCAAGGATAAGAGCAAGATGAGTACTATGAATTTCCAATTCTTATACACCGGGATTGAAAAATCAGTGATAATAAAAAGCCAAGGGCAGAGGGAAGAGAAGAATAAAAAAGGGATCTCGCTCATCATTATAACGGAGTAACTCAAAAGGTGATAATTGAGGATAGATAGCAATCCTGTTACAAATGCAATATGAATGTTGTCCGTCAATTTGTAAAGGATGAGGAACAGGAGTCCGATGGAGAGGAATAAAAACAACCCATTGAGTTTTTTTAATGTGACCACGTTGTCAGAGGTGAATGTAATAGCTGTCGCCAGTATAGCCGGGTATCCGGGAGGGAAATGATTGTGCGGAGGATGCCCTTTAATATGGATATTGGTGTATCCTTGACCGGAAGCTAAGGCCTTGCCAAGGATGTAATACCCGGCGTTGTCTCCACCTAAGTGGATTTTTTTGTCAAAAGCGGTATTGTAGGCATAAAAAAAAGTAAAAAGGAGGATGATGGTATAGGCGATACGTACTACCATCTCCGTAGGGAAGTTAAACGAAGCGGCTTTGACCTGTGCTTTATTTCTTTTGGCCTTTTCTTTTGACTTTGCCATGATTGAACTCGAATTTTATATAAGTGGAATCAGAGGGTTATTCGCAAATAATATATTAGCTCCAGCCGGCTGGGCAACTAATAGTAGTGTAAAGATATGCAAAAAATAAATATATGAAGTTTGGGGTAGTTAACAGGGGTGTATTACAAAATGCACATTTTTACAACCTCACCCCCATTCCTACCGCCACAGCGGCACAGGCTCTACTCCTTCATAACCTGTGACGCCTTGGCGTTATTCAATCTGTACATCATATAAATATTTATGATGAAGGAGAGGGGAGCTTATGTTTCTCCAACTGTAGGGAATTTCATTAGGGTAATACTCAGCTATATATATAGAGTGTATCCCTACCGCCACGGCGGCACAAGCTATTCTCCTTTGGCTATGTATTTACTATATTACTTAATGTAATTTAAAGGAGAAGAGCCTGTGCCGCTTTAGCGGTAGGTTAGGGGATGAGGTTGTTAGACGGGATTCGGGATTAAGCGGGTGTACTATCTCTTCCTGTAACGCTATGATGGCACAGGCTATGCTACTTAAAACCTGTGGCGCCAAGGCGTACCAGGCGTAGTAGTGCAGTTTGTAAAACAAACAGTTAACGGGGGCTAATGGAGGTAGGCTACAATCCGAGCGCTTTTTTCCTCAAGCGTTTTAGGAACGGGGAAGCGAAAATAAATTCGAGAATCGTATCGTCATTACTGGTGATGATTTGCTCTTTATTGCCTTGCCAGGCGACAAGACCATCCTTCAGGAGTAGGATGTTGTCTCCTATCTCCATGACAGAGTTCATGTCGTGGGTATTAATAACGGTGGTGATATTGTAATGCCGGGTGATATCCTGAATGAGTTTGTCGATGACAATGGCGGTTTTGGGGTCCAGTCCACTATTGGGCTCATCACAAAAGAGGTATTGGGGGTTGAGGACGATGGCCCTTGCGATTCCCACCCGTTTTTGCATGCCACCGCTGAGTTCGGAGGGGTACTTGGGTTCTACGCCCGAAAGTTCGACCTTTTCCAATACTTCCGCTACGCGTTTTTTCTTCTCTCCTAAAGTAAGATTGGTGTACATATCGAGCGGGAATCGGATATTTTCTTCGACATTCCAGGAGTCAAACAACGCGCCTCCCTGGAAGAGCATGCCGATTTTCATTCGAAGTTGTTGTGTCTCTTTTTTTGAGAGGTCAAAGAAGCATTGGTTTTCATACCAAACAGCACCCTCGTCGGGGCGAAATAAGCCTACGAGGATTTTCAACAAAACGGTTTTTCCCGCCCCGCTTCGACCGATAATTAGGTTGGTTTTCCCCTTGTAAAATTCACTGGAAATACCTCTTAGGACTTCCTTGTCCCCGAATGATTTTTTGATGTCAACTGCTCTTATCATCGGTCTTGGGGTTAGGTCATTAATATAGCGATGATATAATCTGCGACTAATATCGCGACGTCGCTGAGGACGACGGCATTGGTGCTGGCGCGGCCGAGTTCGATACTGCCGCTTTTGACAAAATATCCTTGATAGGCGGAGATGGTCGTGAGCAAGAAGGCAAATGTGACTGCTTTGACCAGCATGATGTAGACATTGTATGGGATAAAGAACGAATGCAGCCCTTGCAAGAATTCGCTGGAAGTGAATAGGTGGCCCCAGACACTCGCAAAATATCCACCTAATATACTAATTGCTGCAGCCAAAATGACGAGCAGTGGAATCATAAAGACCGCTGCTACCAGTCTGGGTAATACTAAGAATGCCGCGGTATTGACGCCCATGACCTCCATGGCATCAATAATCTCCTTCTGGCGCATTCCCCCGATTTCGGTGGCGATGTTTGAGCCCACCTTTCCGGCCAGAAGCATACAGGTGAAGGTGGGGGCCAACTCGATGATGGTCATGTCCCGGACAATGTAACCGATATAATAATTGGGTACGAAAGTGCCGGAGATTTGATAGTAGAATTGGACGGTGGTTACCGCTCCGAAAAAAACTGAAATGATAATGACGACAGGTAAAGACCCGACCCCCAAATCGTTCATTTGCCTTACGGTCTCCCGCCAGTAAACCTTGAGCTTTTCCGGCCGGCTAAACGCATGGTTCATCCATAAGACCCACTGTCCCAACTGGAAAAATAAGCCATATATGAGTTTGCCAATCATTGCATCTGTTTGCTTTCTATTGTCTTGTAATGGTCAGATGGAACCGTTGATGGTTAAGACAATCATTCCTCTCACCAAGCCCGGACGGACTTTGAGCGTTGAATGATTCTTACAATCATATCGGTTTCGCCGCAAAAGTACTTCTTTTCCTTTCATTGGAGATGAATTTTCTCACTTTTGCTGAATAGTATGGTGTTTATCAAGTGCAGTGCAGAGGAATTTCTTCCGGAGACGCATCCATTCCCGGATGCTCTGAGAATGTTGAAAGCAATTCTTATTAGCAGACAAGAAAGATTGCGTATCTTTGCCCCCCGATTTGAAAGTCAATGAATTGACTTGGTTAGTTGTAAAGCAATGACCATCCTTTCTAGAATGTTCTTGTCAGATGGTGTGTATGGTGTAGTGCTTTCGATGCCGGACTCAGACTGAAGAGCTTTTTGGTCAATCCGGGCGTAGTTGGAGGATTGGCACATCATTAGGGGGGAGTTAATGGAGGTGTTAGCATTACTATCCGTCATATTATTGAAATAACAGTAAGTTTTTATATCCGTCATCAAGGTGGACTTTTGAAAGGAAGCCGTGGTTAATATGATAACGGAGAATGATATAAATGAGAGAATATGATTAAAGTTAGCTTTCCGGACGGAAGAGTTGCGGAGTATCCCAAAGGAACTTCAGCGATGGATATTGCCAATTCGATCAGTGAAGGACTCGCCCGGAATGTTTTGGCCGCCCGGGTGAATGATGAAATATGGGACGCCAATCGCCCTATCACAGAGGATGTGCAGATACAATTATTGACCTGGCGGGATGCGGGTGGACGATACGCCTTTTGGCATTCCTCAGCTCATCTTTTGGCAGAGGCTTTGGAGGCCTTGTATCCCGGGGTGAAGTTTGGGATTGGTCCGGCGATTGAAGAGGGATTTTACTATGATGTCGATTTGGGGGAACACTCTGTGTCGGTTCATGACCTGCCCGCTATCGAAGCAAAAATGCAAGAGTTGGCTCGACAAAAGTCAGTTTATGAGCGTAAAGAAGTGCCCAAAGCGGAGGCCATAGCTTACTTCGAGGAAAAGGGGGATGAATATAAGTTGGAGTTGTTGGAGGATCTCCAAGATGGGGAGATTACCTTTTATTCCCAAGGGGGATTTACCGATTTATGCCGGGGACCACATCTTCCGGACACGGGGAAGATAAAGGCGGTCAAATTGACAAAAGTCGCCGGGGCCTATTGGCGTGGAGATGAAAATAGAAAGCAACTTACCCGGATATACGGTATCACTTTCCCTAAACAAAAAGAACTCAAGGAATACCTACACCGTTTAGAAGAAGCAAAAAGACGGGACCACCGCAAGCTCGGCAAGGAGTTAGGGCTCTTTATGTTTTCGGATCGCGTGGGTGCCGGATTGCCGATTTGGCTACCACGGGGCAACGCTGTCCGGGACCGGTTGATGAAATTTTTACAGAAAGAACAAGAAAAACGAGGTTACCATCTTGTCGTCACTCCTCATATTGGCAAGAAGGACCTTTACGTAACCTCCGGACACTGGGATAAGTACGGGGAAGACAGTTTCCGGCCCATCACCACTCCGCATGAAGGGGAAGAGTATTTGCTCAAACCGATGAACTGTCCGCATCACTGTGAAATCTATGCCAACAAGATGCATTCCTACAGGGAACTTCCGCTGCGGATAGCGGAGTATGGTACGGTCTATCGCTATGAACAGAGTGGAGAGCTGCACGGACTCACCAGAGTTCGCTCTTTCACTCAAGATGATGCGCATATTTTCTGTACACCGGAGCAAGTGAAAGAGGAGTTCCTCAATGTATTGGACCTTACCACTTTCGTCTTGAAAAAGATGGGATTTGACGATTTTACGGCTCAGATTTCTTTGCGTGACCCCAACAAACCGGAGAAATATCTGGGTTCGGACGAGAACTGGCAGACAGCAGAACAAGCCATTATTGACGCAGTAGCCGAGTATAATCTCAATGCTATCCAGGTGGAGGGAGAAGCCGCTTTTTACGGTCCCAAATTGGATTTTATGATTAAGGATGCGATAGGCCGACAATGGCAGTTGGGGACCATCCAGGTCGATTATAACCTCCCGGAGAGATTTGATCTGGAATACATCGGTGCGGATAACAAACCGCACCGCCCGGTGATGATTCACAGAGCTCCTTTTGGTTCTTTGGAGCGGTTTATGAGCATATTGATCGAGCACACAGCGGGAAAGTTCCCCTTGTGGTTGACCCCTGAACAGTATGTCTTACTTCCGGTGAGTGACCGGCACATAGAGTATTGTAATCGCGTAAAGTTGCGTCTATCAGAGTATGATATCCGGGGAACCGTCGATGCCAGGTCTGAGTCTATAGGGCGTAAGATACGAGACAACGAACTCAAGAAGATCCCCCTACTGCTCATATGTGGCGATAAGGAAGAGGCAGACCAGACGGTATCGGTTCGTATTCAAGGGGACGGGGACAAGGGATCTATGACGATTCCTGAGTTTGCAGCCTTCTTTAAAATATTGGCAGAGCAGCAATAGTTAGATAATTCTCGACGTCTGCAAGGAGACCTTATAGCTGTTTTGTAACTTGGATCGCATGGTTTTGGCGTGTCATCTTTTACTTTTGTGCTTAAATTATCAAATCGTACAAAGATGAATCGATATCTTGAATTGTTTCTTCAATCATTCAAAGATTTTGCTAGCTATACCTGGCATGAAATTACCTTTCAGGTGCATCCATGGTATGTCAACTACTTCTGGTGGTTGGTGGTATTATCTCTCGTAGTGTGGATACTGGAGATTAAATTTCCCTGGCGCAAGGACCAGGCTGTTATCCGCAAGGACTTTTGGTTGGATGCCTTTTATATGTTTTTCAATTTTTATATCTTTAAACTCATTATCTTTATGGCGGCGTCCAATGTGACTGCCGAACTGTTTAAGGATCTGGTAGGAGGGGATTTGCACAAGTTGGCTCTTGTGGATATGCGCCGGTTTCCGGAATGGATACAGATTGTCGTTTTTTTCGTTTTGACGGATTTTGTCCAATGGTTGGTGCATGTGGCCCTTCACCGGTATCCGTTTTTATGGCGATTTCATAAAGTCCATCACTCTGTCGAAGAGATGGGCTTTGCGGCGCATTTGCGCTACCACTGGATGGAAAATGTGTTTTATACACCTGTAAAGTATCTCGCCGTTCTTTTGATAGGCAACTTTCAGCCGGAACACGCGTACCTCGTCTATTACTTCAATATCGCTATTGGACACCTCAATCACGCCAATATCAAGCTCACGTACGGCCCCTTGCGATACATTCTCAATAATCCGGTGATGCATCTCTACCATCACGCTTTTGAGTTGCCGGAAGACCGGCCAAACGGAATGAACTACGGCATCACCCTTTCGATTTGGGATTATCTTTTCGGGACAAATTATGTTCCGGAAGATAGTGGTAAGATTCGATTGGGCTTCCCAAACATCGGGCAGTTCCCCAAACGTTTTTGGGGACAACTGTGGTATGGCTGGAGAAAAGACGCCTGACCAATTCCGGGCTTACCGATAATAGTATTGAAAAATAAGGATGAGCTGATATCTCACAGAATTAATGTTTGATAATTTTGAATGACATGCATGATAATATGGGTAAATCACGTCTTTCAAATGATTGTGACCAAAGTCACCTTCTTTGTTAAAGTAAAGTGTTATTTTTGTCATCGTTCAAGTAATTTAATTATTGTAAAACATAAAAAATCTGATATGAAAGTAGAACAAATATTTACCGGCTGTCTTGCAGAGATGGCGTATTACATCTCGGACAATGGAGAGGCAGCGGTTATCGATCCATTAAGAGAGACGGCACCTTATGTAAAGATGGCAGAGGCGGATAATGCCAAGATAAAATGGATTTTTCTGACGCATTTCCATGCGGACTTTGTATCCGGCCAGGTAGATTTAGCAAAGAAAACCGGAGCTCAGATTGTGTTTGGTCCCAATGCAAAAGCCGAATATGATTTTCATGAAGGTAAGGATGGAGAAGAGTTTCCTATTGGTAATATTAAGCTGCGATTGCTACATACTCCTGGTCATACGATGGAGTCCTCCTCCTATTTGTTAATCGACGAAGAGGGAAATACTCCCTATGTATTTACCGGTGATGCCTTGTTTATCGGGGATGTGGGTCGACCGGACTTGGCGGTGAAGCAAGGCGAGTTGACTGAGCGGGACCTCGCAGGTCACTTGTACGACTCCTTGCGCAATAAGCTTATGAAATTGCCGGATGATATTATCGTATATCCCAATCACGGTGCAGGCTCTGCATGTGGTAAAAACATGAGCAAAGAGACATTCGATACCCTTGGCAACCAGAAGAAGACCAATTACGCCCTTCAGGATATGACCAAGGAGGAGTTTATCGAGTCTGTGCTTACAGGGCTGAAGAAGCCGCCGAGCTATTTCCCGAATAATGTCCGTATGAATAAATCGGTCAATACGAGCATCGACCAAATATTGGAGAAGGGCACCACACCACTGGATGCAGCTACTTTTAGGGAGATGTCCGAACAGAGAGACATATTGGTCGTGGATACCAGGAGCAAAGAGGCATTTACAGAAGAAGGTACCGTACCTGGTGCCTGGTACATCGGTATCGATGGAAGTTTCGCTCCATGGGTAGGTGCATTGATTAAGGACATCAACCAAAAGATTATTTTTATTGCGGATGACGAAAGTAGAGTGCAGGAAATCGTTACCCGTTTTTCAAGAGTGGGGTATGATAACGTGTTGGGGCACTTGTTTGGCGGAATGAAGAATTGGATAGATCATGGATTTGAAGTGGATAAGGTAAATTCTATCTCCGCTAAGCAATTTATAGACCAACTCAAAGTCGGAGAGGTGTCCACTCCTTTAGATGTGAGAAAAGAATCAGAGTATCAGTCGCAGCACATAGTGGGAGTGGAAAATTTCCCTTTGGATTGGATACATGACAATTTTGCTGCCATCAAGAGAGATCAAGCATATACCTTGCATTGCGCTTCCGGATATCGCTCTCTCATCGCAGCGTCCATTTTTATGGCCAATGGTGTGAATAATGTCACCGATGTTCGCGGTGGATTTAACGATTTGGCAGAACTCGGCGCACCGATGACAGAATACGTCTGTCCGACGACTTTGCTGTAAGAAAGAAGTTTTTCATGATAGATGATAAGTCCCTGCCGGTTTCCGGCAGGGACTATTTTGTGGTGAGCTGGGTTTGGGCTTATCGCTGACCAAAGGATAATAGGGGGGAATAGTCCACCATTTCATACTGCAAACAATAAAAAAAGCAGCAGCCAAAACAGGCTGTAGGAGCAATTTGTCCACCATTTCATACCCTTTAACTCTTCTTTGGTATGAAATGGTGAAGGGTAAGGGGTACATTGCATTATGTCCGTTTTAGAGCCCTGTGGATCCAGGGTCCCTCTATGAAATATATAGCGAGCAAATAAATGCCCATCCATCCCGTACGGATGGCGAAGGAGAGTAGGGGAGCCCCATGGGAAAAGCTGCGGATGCTCCATTGGCTAAGCGCAAAGATGCCAAGGGTGGCCAATAACCATGCGAGCATCTGGAAAAGCGAGTAAGGGACCGGGAAGTATTTGCGTCCGATGCCCCACGCGAGTAAGGCCATCGTCAGATAACAACCCAGTGCGGCCCATGCGGAACCAATGCGGCCGTATTCGGGTAGCAGTACGAAACTCAAAGCAAACGTAATAATCGTACCGGTGATGGCGATCCATGCCCCTACCGTGGTCTTGTCTTTTATCTTGTACCAAATGGAAAAATTGTAGTAAAGTCCCAGGAAATAAAAGGCGGTCAGCAGTACCGGTGCCATGGACAATCCGGCCCTGAATTCCTTGCCGACGAGGTATTGGATGAGGTCGATGTATTGGAGGACAGCGAGGATGATGATGCCGGCAGCCAAACTGTAGATGCGAGCGACATCCGCATAGATTTCGGCATGGTCTGCGCGGGATGCCTGTTGGAAGAAAAAGGGCTCCGCCGCATAATTGAATGCCGTCGTAAAAAGGCTGAGCATCATGGCTATTTTTAGAGCGGCAGAATAGACGCCGACGTTGGAGACGTTGTCCAAAAGGTCTCCTAACAACTTGTATTTCTGGAATACGGTGTAGGAGTATTGGTTGAACACCCCGGCCAATCCGATCAAAACCAAAGGGCCGGCATACTTGAGCATTTTGACCCAAAGGGCCTTGTCCGGGAGCTGGAGTTGGAGAAGTTGGCCGGAAAGCATCAGCCATGTGAAAAGGCTCGAAATCAAGTTGGCCAAAAAGACATCTAAAATGATGTCATCAGGATGATAAAACCATCCTGCTGTTATCCATCCCCGGGCCGCCAGTCTTGGCATGACCTCAATAAAAAATAATACGAGACCGACATTGACCAGGATTTGGAGTATTTTGATGTAGGCAAATCGCAAGGAGCGGTTTTCCATTCGCAATCTTGCAAAAGGGACGGCGACCAAGGCATCCAGCGAAACGACAGAGGCCAGAATGCGTATGTAATACCCCTTTCCGGGATAACTCAGAAAGGAAGCGATGCCCGGAGCAAAGAACATGGCCAACAACCAAAAGACCAACACCCAAAGGGCAATGTTCCAGATGGCTACGGAAAATACGGCGCGTTTGCCTTCCTTGGGGGAGTACCTGAAATAGGTCGTCTCCATGCGGAATGTCAATAAGATAAGGAGAAAGGCGACGTAAAAGTAAAACTCATTGTAAATGCCGTAGGATACCCTGTCAACCCTGAAAGTCAGGTAAAATCCCAGCACCACGTAATTGAGGATTCTCCCAAGGATGAAGCTCAAACCATAAATGGCAGTGTCCCCAACTAATTTTTTGATTAATGACATGGCCTATTTTACCTACTATTTGTCGCAAAAGGCAAATATAAGATTATTTTGTAATATGAAAAGGAGGATTTTAGGATAGGGTGTATGGCAAAGTGCACAAATCATCCTTGCAAATAGCAATAGAGCTTGTGCTTCATCGGTACATTAGAAGAACTGTTATTCAGCATTTTACTTATAACTCCGTGTGTAGAAGCTCATCCCCTAATACTGCTTCAGAGGCACAAATCCCAAATCTTTTACCCCTTTGAACACATTCTACGAGGTTAATCGGTATGGATATTAAAAGTAACTTTCACACGAGGTATCCAACTCCTGATGTTATAGCGCTTTGGTAGAATTTACTTTGATAAATACACTCTAATGTGTCCTCTAACGCTGCAGCGTTATTAGGACACAACTTGTGAAGCTATTGCGTTATAAGGTTTATTGATTTTTATATTTCCTTATGTGTTCTAATAACGTTGTAGTGTCACTGGCAATATAGGAGAGGAGGAGGGGTGCCTGTGCAGACGTGGCGTTATAAGGTTGTAAAAAAAGTGCATTTTGTAATACACACTTAGGATGGTGTATGACAAAGTGCACAAAAGCTCGCCCATGCATTGTTTTGTCACTATTTTTGCCTGTTAATTACCCGGAATTCAATCCATCCGGATCGGGCAAAAATACCGCCAAAACGACTTTGCGTGTTCTTATTTACCCTGCACTTCGCTGTCGCTTGTACAGGGCTACAAAGATGGCATCCCTACTGGATTGTTTCAGGTATTCAAATCAGAAAAGTACACATTGTAATACACACATCCCATTACCTTTGCAAGATAGTTGGGCAAATCCCTTACCTTTGCGGGGACGAATCATTTTGCATTATGAGTTTGCTTCGGATAGCCTGTTTGGTGAAGAGCGTAAGGGCTTTATCCGGCGGAGACTCGATTATAAATTACCAACATTGAGCAAGAAGAGTACCGGGCGCAAGAAGCAAACCCCGTTGATGGAGCAATATTTTTCAACCAAAGCCAAGCATCCCGATGCCTTGGTGCTTTTTAGAGTGGGAGACTTTTATGAGACGTTTGGAGAAGATGCTGTCAAGACGGCCAATACGTTGGGTATCGTACTTACCAAGCGCAACAACGGTGGCTCCGATATCGAACTGGCCGGATTCCCTTATCACTCATTGGACTTATACCTTCCACGACTGGTGAAAGCCGGATTCAGGGTGGCCATCTGCGAGCAGCTTGAAAAGCCATCAAAAGAAAAAAAATTGGTCAAACGTGGGGTGACGGAGGTGGTGACCCCCGGAGTGACCTTCGAGGAGAGCCTTCTCAATCACAAGAGCAACAACTTTCTCGCGGCCATCCATTATTTGTCTGGAAGTCAAATAGGGGTTGCATTTATCGATGTATCTACCGGTGACTTTCTTGTGTCTGAAGGAGACAAGATGCATGTAGAGAAATTGTTGAAGAGTTTGGATCCTTCTGAAATTGTCTTTTCGAGAGGGGAGAAGGAGCGGATAGAAAGATGGTTGGGAGATAGTTTTTATCAGTACCCTTTGGATCAATGGATTTTTACAAGGGATTTTGCAAGGGAAAAGCTCATTGAGCAATTTCAGGTACAGACGCTCAAAGGCTTTGGTGTAGAGCATCTCGCCTTGGCGCAGGTGGCAGCAGGTGCAGCATTGCAGTATTTGTCCGTCACTCAAAATGACCGGCTCCAACACATCAACAGGATACGCCGTATCCACTCTGAAGAGCATATGTGGTTGGACCAGTTTAGTATCCGGAACCTCGAATTGCTCCACAGCCCGCATCCCTCCGGCAAGACGTTGATTGATATCCTGGATAAGACGATTACGGCGATGGGTGGTCGCCTTTTGAAGCATTGGGTACTCATGCCGCTCGTGCAGCTCAGTGCGATACAGGCCCGCCATGAATCGGTCGCTCACCTGATTCAGGATATGGATTTGGCACAGTTGGTGGAGAAGCAATTGCACCAAATAGGTGACCTCGAGCGCATCGTGTCCAGAATCCCTCAGATGCGCATTACCCCGAGAGAGGTCGGTCAACTCAAAAAATCCCTGGATGCCATTATTCCCCTCATCGAGCCGTTGAAGAAAAGTAGTCCAACCGGTTTGGTGTCTTTGGGGGAGCAAATTCAGACTTGTACTCCACTGCGAAAGAGGATTGAGGAGCAACTCACAGATGAGCCTCCTGCCTCGACCTCAAAAGGGGGTATTATCCGGGCAGGATACAATAAAGAGTTGGACGAATTGCGCCACATCGTAACCCATAGTAAAGACCTTTTGGTGGAAATCCAACAAAAAGAAATCGAAAGGACAGGGATCAGCAGTCTGAAGATAGGCTTTAATAATGTGTTTGGCTATTATCTCGAAGTTACCCACAAATACAAAAAGCACGTACCACAAGAATGGGTGCGCAAGCAGACCCTTACCAATGCGGAGCGCTATATAACTGATGAACTGAAAAAGTTAGAGACGACTATTCTCGGAGCACAGGATAAGATGCTCGTATTGGAAGAGCAACTGTTTACCCAGCTTGTAGAGGAATTGAAGCAGTATATTCCCGCCATTCAGCAAAATGCCCGTATCATTGCCAGTGTGGATTGCCTGCACTCTTTCGCGGTGGTGTCCGCCTACAACAATTACGTTCGGCCGGAGATGGATGCGAGTTTTATGATCGATATTAAGAATGGGCGACATCCGGTGATAGAACAGCATCTTCCCGTCGGGGAGTTTTACGTCCCGAATGATACGTTTCTGGATAAGGACACCCAACAGATTATGATGATTACGGGTCCGAATATGTCCGGTAAATCTGCATTGTTGCGACAGACGGCGCTGATCTGCGTTATGGCTCAGGTGGGGTGTTTCGTCCCGGCGGATGAAGCTCGTATCGGCCTCATCGACAAAATCTTCACCAGAGTCGGCGCCTCGGACAATATCAGTTCCGGCGAATCCACTTTTATGGTGGAGATGAACGAGACCTCATCGATTATGAACAACATATCGGATCGAAGTTTGATACTATTGGATGAAATCGGAAGAGGGACAAGTACCTATGACGGTATTTCTATCGCTTGGGCGATTGCGGAGTTTTTGCATGAAAATCCCATGGCCAGACCCAAGACCCTTTTCGCTACACACTACCACGAGCTTAACGAACTCTCGTCGCAACACGAACGCATTAAGAATTTTAGCATCTCGACCAAAGAAGTTGGACAAAATATCGTTTTTCTACGGAAATTAGTACCAGGTGGGAGCAATCATAGTTTTGGTATTCATGTCGCGAAGTTGGCGGGAATGCCAAGAGAGATTATTCTCCGGGCACAAACCATCCTGCACCAATTAGAGCAAAAGACAGTCGAAAATACCGGAGCCGTAGAACAACCCACCGTGACAGGCAATATCAAAGATCATATGCCCCCAGGAGGCATCCAGCTAAGCCTGTTTGATACAGTCGATCCCCAGGCAACAAAGGTGAAGCAAATGCTGTTGGCCCTCGAACCAAACACGATGACACCTATAGAGTGTATGTTAAAACTGGTTGAACTGCGCAAACTGCTGGAGGATTAAACGAGAAACAACAAACTTTTTTGATGGTTTCGGGTTTAAGATGCATACCATTTCATGAACAAATTAGCAATAAATCTCTTAACCGTAAATGTAGGTTGATTTCTTAGAGCAATACATGGATGTTATTGTTGATTCCCCCCCCGCCCATTAAAGGAGAAAAACGGATAGATGGCAGAAGTGTCTGCCGCTTTAGAATGGTATTTGCGTTGTATTTTAAAGGGGATGGATATAGTGGTATGAATGAAGGAACATTGCTTGGTGTTTTCAAGTGCTTTGGAAAATGATAAGGTTTACACAAAATCACAAATTGAAGAAGAATGCCGGTTCTCCCGAACATTCTGACTATCCCGGATTTCTACTGAGATGGTTGCTTTTATTTGGCTTGCTTCCAATGGCCTTTGCGGTAAATGCTGCTGATTACTACTGGGTGGGAGGCAGTGGCAATTGGTCTGACCTTTTGCATTGGGCGACCACATCTGGGGGGAGTACGTATCACATCCAAGCCCCTACGGCGGACGACAACGTGTTTTTTGATGCCAATTCATTTACCGGGCCAGGACAAATCGTCACCATCAATAGTCAGGATGCGTTTTGTCACACGATGGATTGGCGAGGAGTGCGCTTTAACCCTAAGTTGACAGGATTGCCGACATCCAAGTTTCTGCATATTTATGGCTCGGCGTATTGGAGCGGAAGCATGCAGTTGGATTATCAGGGAATTATCCGAATGGTGCCATCTGCCGGAGAGACAGCAAAGCTCCTGACACAAGGGACACCCATGTCCGGTGACCTTTATTTTGCCGGAGACGGGGAAGTGCTTTTGCTTGACGACCTGGAAGTAAATCGCGAATTTAGAATAGAAAACGGTATCGCTTCATTATCGGGAAAAACCATTCGCTCTAACTATCTGGTCGTCCAACCGGTCAGTAGCGTTCAGCTCAAATGGAATGATGCCACTTTCTTCTTAAGCGGCAATGATTATCCAAACTTGGGATGGCATTATCCATTTATGATGTATATGGAGAAAGTCAATTCTATTCAATCGCTCAATGCCAGATTCGTTTTGAAAGGTTCTCAAGCGAGTTTCTTTCTTAAAGAGCATTATGCCGGGCCTGCATGGTCATTATCAGAGGTGTCTTTTGTCAGTAACTCGGGGCAAGGATATTGGCGGAATGCCTCTACGGATACGGTATCGGTTATTAGTATGCGTTTTGGGAGCGACGGATATATTGCAGGCAACAATGTTATTGACTCTATTGCCCTCAGTTCGGGATACAGTTTGAAGTTTGAGTCCGGTAAAGAGCAGATTCTTCAATATTTGGGGGTGAATGGGACATGCCAAAGGCCAACGTATTTATATACGGCCAAAACGGGATTTCCGGTTACGCTTAAGTCAGCTAATCCGATCACGGTCGATTACTGCACGATGTTGGACATCCATGCCCTGGGAGATTTTAGAGCGACCAATACGACGGATTTGGGCAATACGACCGGTTGGGTTATCAAGGGGCGGATTCCTCAAGATCTGTTTTGGGTGGGAGGTACCGGAGATTGGAGCGACCCGCAGCATTGGTCTTTTACGAGTGGTGGACCGGGTGGCGCGTGTGTGCCTTCGGGTGTGGACAATGTCTTTTTTGACGAAAAGTCTTTCTCCGCTTCCGGTCAATTTGTCAACATTGACGCTCCCAATGCACAATGCAAAACAATGGATTGGTCTAAAGTCATGTTTAAGCCCCGCTTGAGTGGTCCGGTAAATAATGCTGTGACGATTTATGGTTCGCTGTACTTCTCTCCGGATATGAGCATGGATTTTAAGGGTAACTTCCGGTTTGCAGCCAAAGGACCCGGTCAAGAGATACGTTCTGCTGGCATAGTGTTCCAAAAGGACCTTCATTTTACGGGCAATGGCAGTTGGAAATTATTGGATGCACTGGAAATTAATCATACACTTAGAATGGATGCCGGTACCCTCAATACCAATAATGAGGATATAACGTTAGAGCATTTTGTGTCTGTTTCTCAATCAGCCAGAAGCATTCTACTCGGTAGTTCACGGATACAGTTTAGACATGTTATTTATCGCGGTATTTTAAAACTCGAATTGGTAGCCACTAATTTGAATTGGCAGGCAGGAAGTTCTATGCTCGAATTTGTCAACGACAATGGTGGAGTTTATGTCTCGGGGAAAGGGAAAGTTACCATAAATGATGTGCTGTTTGACCTGCAGGGGTATTCTAAGATTTATTCAGGTGTTGACATGCGATATCACCATTTACAGTTTAAGAATCATGGCTTTATTCTTGGCAATCAGCATCTTGACTCTTTGATTGTCGAGGGGGGATACCGCTACAGGTTTGAGGCCGGCAGGACCTATCTGATTGATTATTTGGAGGCCAAAGGCGATTGTGATAAAGGGATGACATACATTGAGACCAACTTGCCAGGCGAGCCGGCCTTTTGGCAACTGAGTAAAGATATTAATGGGGTAGAAAAGGTATATGTGGAAGATATTCACGCAAAAGGTGCCACCGTTTATGCTGTAACTTCCGGTGACGGAGGAAATAACCAGGGCTGGACATTTACACAATCCAACGGCCGTACTTTGTACTGGGTGGCGGGATCAGGAAGGTGGAACGACCGGACCCATTGGTCCTTACAAAGTGGAGGACCGGGTGGGGAATGCATTCCTACTGCCTTGGATGATGTTATATTTGACAATCGATCGGGACTTAATAGTTCTTCGGACAGAGTGGAGAGCAGCCTGGAGAACTATTTACACGCATGTCATAATTTTATAGTAAAGGACTTATCAGGTAGACCATTATTCCTCTTGTCCCAAATTGTAGCCTATGGTTCCATTGATGTGAAGGACCGGTTGGGGGCCAAATCATACTTGAGTACTTTGGAGTTGAAAGGAGAAAAAAGAGATTTATCTATACGAATCCAGTCTCCTTTTGTCTGGACTCTTTATCTCAGAGGTGGCGGCCGTTGGACTTTATTGGATGATTTGTCCCTTAAATATTTTCTACTCATTCACAATGGCTCTTTTGTCGCTGGCAATCGAGTCATCCATACCCCTTATTTTCATATCAAAAAGGCAAATCCTAACACGCAAGGGGTAGTGGAGCTGACCGGGTGTAAGGTCAACTTGGATGGTGCCGATAATGGCAAACATTATACTTTTCATATCAATGACTACGAGGTGCTTGTCGAAAGAACTTCCTTTCACATAAAAAAAGGTAAATCGACATTTCTCGTCAATCGGGACAGTGTATTTCATCCCGCTCAAATCATATTTGAAGACCCGGATGGCTATGCCAGCCTACAAATATACCATGGGGCTAATCTCGTGGGGAAGACGTATTTTTATGGAAGCGGAGAGATTCGAGGGAGCTGGCGTTTTGATTCCCTTATTTGTTCAGCGGGGAAGTCGTATTGGTTTCAATCGGGGGTTACTCAAGGAGTTAATAAGTACCTGTCTATTTTGGGTAATAATTGTTTCCCCATCCGGCTTTCTTCCTTGACAGCGGGCAAACAGTCTATCATAAAGATGGATACAGGTAGATTATTCGCGGATTTTATTCAGATGAAGGACCAAATGGCCGTCGGCAAGATTAATTTTTTTGCCGGGTCACACAGTACAGACATAGGTATGTCCAATACTAATTGGGTCTTTGACCAATCTCCAAATAATCGTCAAGTGGGTATCCTGGGAGAGGATCTCAAATTTTGTAAAGGCGGAAATGTTCTTATTAGTGGAAATGGGTTTAATGATTTGTACAAATACACTTGGAGCACCGGCGATACTACCAAGGAAATAACCGTTGACCGGGGCGGGCAATACTGGGTAGAGGTCGAGTTTCAACCCGGATGTGTGATATACGATTCCGTCTTGGTCAAAGAGGTTGAATTGCCCGTGGTGATGCTTGGCAAAGACACTGCGATATGCCAAGGGGATTCGATTTTTCTGGATGCTACTTCTTCCCTCTCTGAAACGACATATCGTTGGTCGGATGGGGTAGATACCTCTAAGAGATGGGTATCGGATTCCGGAAAGTATAAGGTAGTGGTCGATCACTTGGGGTGCATCCGGTCAGATAGTATCCGTCTGGTGGTCGATACAATGCCTGACCCGGCATTGGGGCCGGACATCGATGTTTGCAAAGGGGATACCGTAAATATTCATCCAAAAGGGATGGCCGACACTTATTTGTGGAGTACGGGAGCGCAAACCAGGAGCATTATGGTGGCAAATGAGGGGCGTTATAGCGTTTTAGTGAAGCATGGAGTGTGCAGTGCAAGAGATACGACAATGGTGCGATTTCATACCCCATTTGTAAGACCGCTTAAAGATACCATCGTTTGCGAAGGGACAAAAGTTTCCATTGGTTTTCCCAAAAGGACGAAGGACTTAATATATCTATGGAGCACGAGGGATACTACGCCCGGGATTTTAGTGGACTCCCCGGGTGTTTTTACGGTGTCGGTCTCAGATTCATTTCATTGTGCGATTTATGATACGGTGCACGTCACATGGAAGGCATTGCCGACCCTTGATGAGAACCTGACCCTTGATACTTCCATTTGTGGAGGGGGTTTTTACGAATTATTCATACCAACGGATGCGGATAGTATGAAATGGTTGGATACGGGGTTACCTGGATTCAAGCGTATTTTCGAAGAGGAGGGCACCTATCCCTTCACAATTTCTAAAGATGGATGTCAGCGACCGGATACCTTTAATCTAACCGTGATTCCGGTCCCTGTGGCCGAGGTGATGGGTGATACTTTGATTTGCCCTAAATACGGTGTGGATGTGGAAGTAGATTACGACTTGGGAGCACTCCAATGGGAGGATGGATTAACGGATAATCCTCGACATTTTACGAAGGCCGGACTCTACAGAGCGGTGGTGGATAATGAGGGGTGTCTTCGCGCCATTGATGTCACCCTAAAGGAAATAAAATGTGGGGATTTTCAGGTATTTGTTCCCAACGTATTTACTCCCAATGGGGATGGCGTGAATGATGTCTTTAAGCCTGAAATACCGGAAAATTATACGGTGCTGTCCTATCATTTGACGGTCTGGAATCGTTGGGGCGAAAAGGTGTTTTCTTCTGATATTTATGGGGAAGAGTGGGACGGAAACTTTAGGGAACAACCCATGGGCAGCGGGGTCTTTGTATGGATGTTGACAATCACACTGCAAGATGAGTTTGGTGAACGGCAGGAATTGCAAGACCATGGGACGGTCACTCTGGTGCGATAATAGCATCGGTGATGGTCTTTTCAAGGAGACCAAATTGCTCCTCAAAATTGTCAGGGGTGATTTCCATAGGAGGGTGTACTAGCCACGTCACCCGGACGCCCAATGGCATTTGCAAGGGGCCATTCTTTAGCAATTTCCAGGAGTTATTAATGGTAATCGGTACGGTCAGGGCATTGGGTGTGTGTTCGATTAATGACTTTAGTCCCTTTTTTCGAAACCGGCGGGGTTTTCCATCTTTACTTCGGGTTCCTTCCGGAAAAATAAGGACAGCGTAATTGTTTTTAGCTATATATTGCCCAAATCTCTGAAGCGCCCGGACGGCTTCTTGCGGTTTTTTTCTATCAATAAGGACCGACCCTCCGTGTTTTAGGTTGTATGAAATAGCCGGAATTCCGCTACCGAGACTCTTTTTGGAAACATATTTGACATGGTGTTTTCGGAAAAACCATCCGACACCCGGAATGTCATAAAGGCTTTGGTGATTGGAGACAAAGATGATGGGACGCCCCAAAGGGAGATTTTGCGTATTTTGGAGTGTTGGACGAGCCCCAATGACCAGCATGTTGAGGAGGGTGCACAAATTGAGCCCATCAACGACTTTTTTGTGGGCTGTATATCCCCCTAAATGCAATGCGAGCCACTGTAGTACATGAAAAACAACCAAGATCAAGCCAAACAAAAGATAATGTATGGCGGAAAGGATAAATGATATCGGTCGAAGAAGGAGGGGCATATCGAAATTGATGTTTTGTCAATTGTGGGCAAAGAAAAGAACTCCTTCCGTATTTTTTGTCATATTTGTGCGATAATTTGAGTTCAAAATGTGACACAACCGGTTATTATGGAGATTCTGGGAATTGATATTGGAGGGACGGGAATTAAGGGAGCAATTGTGGATACTGCCACGGGAGCTATGCTTACGGAGCGATATAGAATTCTGACCCCTCATCCTGTTACCCCCAAGAATGTATTGAAGGGAGTGCAGGCTATTGTCGATAGACACCATTGGGCGGGACCGATAGGAATTGGATTTCCCGGACTCATCATAGATGGAGTGGTCAGGGCGGGCAACAACTTGGAGCCGTCGTGGATCGGGGTAGAGGTGGAGGATTTTTTTTCCAAATCATTGGATGTCCCGGTCTATGTCGCCAATGATGCGGACGTAGCAGGTTACGCAGAGGCACTACTCGACCCGGAGATCGCAGATTATACGAAGGTGATTTTTTTGACACTGGGTACCGGAGTGGGGTCGGCCTTGATCTATAAGGGACAACTGGTTCCGGGAACGGAGCTCGGAAGTTTGTACTTCAAGGGAGATATTTTGGAGCGATACATCTCCAATAAGGTACGGAAAGAATCGGAGCTTTCCTGGTCTGAGTACGGCAAGAGATTGAGAAAAGGGCTAAAATACATTAATACGATACTCTCACCGGATAGGATAATCATAGGTGGAGGTATCAGTAAGAAGATGCATAAGTATGAATCGTTTTTGACGCTCCCTGTTCCGGTAACCCCGGCCAAATTGCAAAACACCGCCGGAACCTTAGGCGCAGCCCTTTTTGCAGCGACCCGGATAAAACTAACTGTTAAATGATGAAGGAGGAAGAACATATGTCTTTCATGCGAAGAGCCATTGCCCTTGCTATAGAAGGTGTGGAGTCAGGCGCTGGAGGACCTTTTGGTGCAGTAGTCGTCAAAAATGGGGAAATCGTCGGAGAGGGGTACAATCGTGTCACTTCGTCTTGCGATCCTACTGCACATGCCGAAATAGTGGCAATGCGCGAGGCATGCCAAAAAATGAATACGTTTCAGTTGGAAGGGTGTATTTTATATACCTCTTGCGAACCCTGTCCAATGTGCTTTGGTGCCATTTATTGGGCCAGACCGGACAAAGTCTATTATGCAGCTACAAAGGAGGATGCAGCAGAAGCTTTGTTTGACGATGCTTTCATTTACAAAGAACTATCCTTACCTTCTTCTAACAGGAGAATTCCCTTTCTCCCCCTTTTGAATCAGGAAGGAAAAGCCCCATTTGAATCATGGATGGATAAAGAAGACAGGGAAGCCTATTGATAGTACAACATGTCCTTCCTGCCCAAAAAACCACCATTTCATACCGGAGAATCAAATCCCTCCCGTAAGCATATGCTCCTCTGCTTTGTGGAGATAAGTGTTTGTGCTAATGCGGCAACTTACTCCGCAAGACCCCGTATAGGAAGGTGCCTACAATCGCTGCCGCAAAAAAGACGATTAGGGCGGAGTACCCCGCACCCATTAGTACAAACATGGGCCCGGGGCAAATGCCGGCTATCGCCCAGCCGAGTCCAAATATAAACCCACCAATCAAATAACGGGGGATGCTCTTGTTTTTATCGTGAATGACGATGTCCCTGCCGTGTATGTCTTTGACATGGAAGCGCTTGATGATTTGTACGATGATAATCCCAACGACGACAGAGACGCCGATGATCCCGTACATGTGAAAAGATTGAAACCGGAACATCTCCTGGATGCGAAACCACGATACGGCTTCTGATTTGAACATGGTTATTCCAAAAAGGATGCCGACTAAAAAATATTTGAAAAATTTCATGTTTTCTAATTTTTGTTTTATTGATTAACCTTACTCAATACTATAGTTTGAGTAGCCATGGTAAAATTAAGTAATTGGCCACAAGACCTCCCAGAAAGAATCCGATTACAGCGATGAGGGAGGGGAGTTGTAATGCGGAAAGTCCGCTGATGGCGTGGCCGGAAGTACATCCACCGGCATAACGCGCTCCAAATCCCACCAGTAATCCTCCGAGCACTAAGATAATTATCCCTTTGAGGGTGAAAAGCGAGCTCCAGGAGAAATAATCAGGCACGAGGGGAGGATAACGCCCTTCAAACTCAACCCCCATTTCGTGAAAGGTCTCGACTGCGGCCGGGGTGACATGTGCTACATGGCCATCTGGAGAAGGTAAATAGTTGTAAGCCAAATTTCCACCAAACATCGCTCCAGCGACGAAGATGAGATTCCACATTTGACTTTGCCAATCAAATTTGAAGAAGTCGGCGTATTTATCTCCTCCCTCCATAGCGCAGACCACTCTGAAATTAGCACTGATCCCAAATTCTCTCCCAAACCAAAGGAGAATGAATAATATAAGGGCTATCATGAGTCCCCCGACCCACCAAGGCCAAGGCTGGCTGATGTATCTGATAAATTCTTCCAACGTTTGTTGCATAACCGATGATTTTGTGGTGAAATATTAATTTGAAAGAAGGGTCTGCTTTGACCTCCTTGGCACAAATGTAAACCATTTGTGCTAATATGGGAAACGAGATTAAGCAGTTTGAAAGATGATTCTTGTCAGTGTAGGGTGTCGGAAGCGGTTATAGTCGATGCACCTGGATTATCAAATTTCAACAAATGGTCGCTTTACACTCATTTTGAAATATAGCTTTCAACTATATCTAATGCTTTTAGGAGTTGTTCTTTTGAAGTGAGCTGGGTAGTATCCAAGACGATGGCATCTTTGGCTTTTTTCAGCGGAGAAATCGCCCTGGTCGAGTCAATGCGGTCTCTATATAACAGATTGTCCAACACTTCTTCATAGGAGATAGGTAGGCCCTTTTGTTTGTTTTCCAAATGTCGTCTTTGGGCTCTCACCTTCGAATCGGCCGTCAAGAAAAGCTTGACTTCGGCTTCGGGGAAGACCACAGTACCGATATCTCTGCCGTCCATTACGATGCCTTTTTCAATTCCCATTTGCCGTTGTTGCTCGACCAGAAAGTGACGAACTTCCGGTAGGGTGGAGACTTGGCTGACCTGTTCATTTACTTCCTTTGACCGAATTTCGTCCGTGATATCTATGCCATTGACTAAGATGTTGTTTGTCCCGTTTTGGCCGGTTTTGAATTCTAGCTTGATATCGGGTAATGATTGAATGAGCATCGGAGGTGAAAGGCGATGCGCGAGCATATACCAGGTGAGTGCCCGGTACATGGCACCTGTGTCGATGTAGGTGTATCCCAGGGCTTTGGCTAAGTCCCGGGCTAAGGTGCTTTTGCCACAAGAAGAAAGCCCATCAATGGCAATAATGATGGGCTTGTTATGTGTTGTTTTTGATTTCAAAGTCAATTCGTATTTAAAGAGGCATCAATACTCATCCTCATTGAATAAGAAGTCGTCCTTCCGCGGATAGTCCGGCCAGATTTCTTCCATTGTCTCATATGCTTCTCCTTCATCTTCAATCTCTTGTAGATTTTCGATTACTTCGATTGGAGCACCTGATCTAATGGCGTAGTCTATTAGCTCATCTCTTGTTGCAGGCCATGGAGCGTCTTCCAAATGGTGTGCTAATTCTAAAGTCCAGTACATAGTTTTAAAATTGTTTAAGTTAGTAACGCCTTTATAATTACGAATAGGTTCATATAGTTCCGAAAAAAGGAAATTATTTTATTCCATCTAAAGAATGAGCATGGCATCGCCGTAGGTGAAGAAACGGTATTTTTCTTCGATGGCTTTGGCATAAGCTTCTTGCAGCAATTCCAAGCCGGCGAAGGTGGCAGTCATAATGACTAAACTTGTCTTGGGCATATGAAAATTGGTGACCATCCTATTGGCTATTCTAAAGTCAAATGGGGGATATACGAATAGATTAGTCCAACCTTCGCCCGCTCTCAGCAGATGCTCGGCTGTTACAGAAGACTCAAGGGTTCGCATAACGGTCGTGCCAATCGCACAAACATTCTTCTCTGCCAATTTTGCTCTATTTACGACTTCTGCCACCTCTTCACCGATGTAGTAATATTCGGCATCCATCTTGTGCTTGGATAGGTCTTCGACATCGATGCTCCTAAAGGTCCCGAGGCCGACATGGAGAGTGATTTGAGGGAGATCCACGCCGATGAGTTCCAGTTCTTTCAAGAGTTTACGACTGAAATGCAATCCGGCGGTAGGAGCAGCTACTGCTCCCGCATCTTTGGCGAAAACGGTTTGATAGCGCTCTTTGTCGATTTCTTCAGGCTCTCTGTTCAGATATTTGGGAATGGGTGTATGACCGAGTTCCTTAATGACTTGTTTGAACTCTTCATTGGTACCGTTGAAGTTAAACCGCATAGTGCGTCCTCGAGAGGTCGTGTTGTCCAATACCTCTGCGACCAGGACGTCTTTCCCTTGGGCATTGGCGAAATAGAGTTTGTTGCCCACGCGTATTTTACGAGCCGGGTCGACCATAACGTCCCAAAGCCTCAGGTGATCATTGAGTTCACGAAGTAAGAACACTTCTATCCTCGCATCTGTCTTCTCCTTTCTTCCGTACAAGCGGGCAGGAAATACCTTTGTGTTGTTGAGAATCATGGCGTCGCCCTCTTCAAAATATTCTTTGATGTCTGCAAATATACGATGTTCGATCTTACCGGTATCACGGTGAACGACCATAAGCCTGGACTGGTCTCTCTCCTTCGAAGGGTATTGAGCCACCAACTCTTTGGGCAGTTCAAAGTCAAAAAAAGATAATTTGCTTTTCATCTGTTTGCTTTTAATTGTCTTTTAATTATCAGATGGAACCTTGGATGATTAAAACAATCATTATTCTATGTGTTTAATAATTGCTTTAAGCATGTCGGTTTCATATAAAATCAAAGTTTATTTTAGACTTCAAGTAGTATTACCTGCTCGGCCATATTTCAAAAGGTGTGCCATTTCACTATGAGATGCTTGAAATGGTTTATTATATAGCTGAATATCATAACTTTATGCATAAAAATAATCGTCAGGCTCATTTTGGCTGCAAAAGTAACAAATTTTCTAAAAGAAGTTGAATGAATTTAAAACTAAAAGCTTATTTCTGGCAAATAATAAATGCTGCTAGATAAATTACGGGTGGGGACAATGGAAAACAACCTTTCGACTGGTCTGAATTAATAAAAAAGCCTCTCAACGGTGGGTTGAGAGGCTTTTTTATGCGGTAAAATCTAATTGAATTAGCTTACTTTGTCGATGATAGCCTTAAACGCATTTGGATGATTGGCAGCTAAATCTGCCAAAACCTTTCTGTTGAGTGCTATATTGTTTTCACCTAACTTATGGATAAGGCGAGAATACGTCAAACCGTGCATTCGAGCGCCGGCATTGATTCGCGCAATCCATAGACGGCGAAACATGCGTTTTTTGACTTTGCGATCTCGATAGGCATACTGTAGCGCTTTCTCAACAGCGTTTTTAGCAACGGTATATACATTTTTTCGTGCACCAAAATAGCCCTTGGCCATTTTGAGTATTTTCTTTCTTCTTTTCCTGCTGGCAACAGCGTTTGTAGAACGTGGCATTGCGGTAAATTTTTCTTATTGAGAAAATAAATTGATTAGTTGACGAGTAAATTCTTTTTTACATTTACTGCGTCAGATTTTGACATCATGGTCGATTTGCGGAGCACTAGCTTCGCTTTTTTGGATTTCTTTCTCATTAAGTGAGAAGAATTTGCATGAAATCTCTTTACCTTTCCTGATCCGGTCACCTTAAATCGCTTTTTGGCTCCGGAATGCGTTTTCATCTTTGGCATTTCTACTGGTTTTTTGAAATGAGGTGCAAAGGTACACAAAAAATGAATATTTGCGTCTGTTTTACTTTTTATTTTTCTTTTTTGGAGTCACTAATAGGGTCATCCTGCGGTTTCCTTTCATCTCCGGCATCGATTCGATTGTGCCCAGATCCTCCAATTCCTTAGCAAACTTCAGCAGTAGAAGTTCACCGCGTTCTTTAAAAATGATAGTACGTCCCTTGAAGTGTACAAAGGCCTTGACCTTTGCGCCTTCTTCTAAGAACTTTCTGGCGTGATTCAGTTTGAACTCAAAGTCATGGTCATCCGTGTTGGGACCAAAGCGAATCTCCTTGGTGACGGTTTTAACCGCATTAGCTTTCATCGCCTGTTGTTTCTTCTTTTGGTTGTACAGGAATTTGTTAATATCCATCACCTTAGCAACAGGAGGATCTGCATTGGGAGAGATGACAATCACATCCTTATCGATGGAGAAAGCCCAATCGATAATTTGGCGGGTGTTGTATATCCCGGGTTCAACATTGTAACCGGCAGCCTTGCTGATTTCATCCAGGTTTTCTCCTACTAACCGGAGTTTAGGGACTTTGATTCTTTCGTTGTAAATAATACCGTCTAACGGGTTCTTTCTTCGTGGTTGACTTTTGCGTCTTCGTGCCAATAGTTTAGATTTTAATGAGTAATATGCGCTAAGTTATGCATTTCTTTTACTTCTGTGCGCATGTTAAAAGTTAATTGTTATTGCTCTTCTTTTTTATCATCCGCATAACTGATGATGAGTTTTGTCTTTTCTTTGTCTAATACCGCCTTCAAAACCGCACCTTCCTTGGGTCTTTCTTGAAGGATGAACTCAGCCAACGGGTCTTCAATATACTTCTGTATGGCCCGGTGCAGGTGTCTGGCTCCGTATTGCGGGTCAAAGCCTTTTTTTGACACAAAGGTCTTAGCTTTTTTGTCGAGCTTAAGCGATAACTCCATGTCCGTCAATCGTTGCTTGAGCTTTTCGAGTGCCAGATCAATAATCTTGAATATATGTTCTTCTTCCAGACTGTTAAAGATGATGATATCGTCTATTCTGTTGAGAAACTCCGGAGTGAAAGTGTTTTTAAGGGCTTTTTCAATGACATGTTTGGCGTGTGAATCCGCCCCTTCTTTCTTGGACTTTGTGGCAAAACCTACTCCTTGGCCAAAATCCTTCAGCTGTCTTACCCCGATGTTGGAAGTCATGATAATAATGGAGTTCTTGAAATCCACTTTCCGGCCCAAGCCATCCGTCAGTTGTCCTTCATCCAGAACCTGTAAAAGAATATTATAAACGTCCGGATGGGCTTTTTCTATCTCATCTAAAAGTATGACGGAATAGGGCTTTCTCCGGACTTTTTCTGTTAATTGTCCTCCTTCTTCATACCCGACATAACCCGGAGGGGCACCTATTAATCGAGTGACAGAAAATTTCTCCATGTACTCACTCATATCGATACGCACTAAGGCATCTTCCGAGTCAAATAAATAACGTGCCAGCGCTTTGGCCAATTCAGTCTTTCCCACACCGGTGGGGCCCAAGAAGATAAAAGAGCCTATCGGGCGTTTGGGATCCTTTAAACCGACCCTGTTGCGTTGGATGGCTTTGGTTATTTTTTCTATTGCTTCATCTTGTCCTATGACCTCTTTGCTCAGGTCTTCGTTCATGTGGACCAGCTTCTTGCTCTCGGATTGCGCTACTTTTTTCATCGGAATGCCGGTAACCATTGCGACCACTTCTGCAACATCTTCTTCTTCGACGGGGAATCTCAATGACTTAGACTCTTCCTCCCACTGCATTTTTGCAGCCTCGAGTTCTCGTACCATCATGGATTCCTTGTCCCGGAAGGCAGCCGCTTCTTCATACTTTTGATCTTGTACCGTTTTGTTTTTGAGGGCCCTGACCTCTTCGATGTCTTTTTCCAGTTGTTCTATATGCTTTGGTACCCGGATGTTTTTCAGGTGCACCCTTGCACCTACTTCGTCGAGTATGTCTATGGCTTTGTCCGGCAAGTGCCGGTCACTGATGTAGCGCTCACTCAAAGTCACACAGGCCTTAATCGCGTCTTCGGAGTAGGTCACATTGTGAAAGCTCTCATACTTGTTCATGATATTGTGCAGAATGTGCAAGGTCTCTTCGGGTGTAGCAGGTTCTACCAATACCTTTTGAAATCGCCGATCCAGAGCTCCGTCCTTTTCGATGTACTGTCGATATTCGTCCAGAGTGGAGGCGCCGATGCATTGCAAATCTCCCCGCGCGAGAGCCGGTTTGAAAATATTGGATGCATCAAGGGAGCCTGTAGCCCCCCCGGCTCCCACAATGGTGTGTATCTCGTCGATAAAGAGAATGATATCCCTGGTCATCTCGAGTTCATTCATGATGGCTTTCATGCGCTCTTCAAATTGGCCCCGATACTTTGTCCCCGCAACCAATGCAGCGAGGTCCAGCATGACAATGCGCTTGTTGAAAAGGGCGCGTGATACTTTTCGCTGGATGATGCGAAGCGCTAAGCCTTCGACGATAGCCGTCTTGCCCACTCCCGGTTCACCGATCAATATGGGGTTGTTCTTCTTCCGCCTGCTGAGAATCTGCGAAACCCGCTCGATCTCTTTCTCCCGTCCAATGATAGGGTCCAATTTGCCATCAATCGCCAATCTTGTAATATCTCTTCCGTAGTTATCCAATGTCGGAGTGTTTGATTTGGCTTGACTCCTTTTTTGGAAGGGCTCTGACGGCTCCTCCTCCCCAAATGGATGGTGTTCGGCACTCATCTCCGCATCAAAACTATCCCTTTCCATATCAATCTCCTGTATGACATACTTTAATTCATCTTTAAACCGGTCGTAGTCAATGTCATAGTCCGCCAGTAAATGAGTAACCGGAATATCCTTATTGTGAAGTATGCTCAACATCAAATCATCCGATTGAATCTCCGGATTGCGTGAAAGCTTCGATTCCAAATAGGTGAGCTTTATGATGCGCTCGGCTTGCTTGTTGAGCGGTATATTTTGAATGTCTCTAAAGTCCCGGTGGCTCTTTGGATGAGTAGATTCTGTGAGTTTGTTTAATGACTGTTCTAATTCTGTCATATTTATCTCCATGTTGGCCAAAACCCTTTTGGCCAGATTGTCCGGAGTGTTGAGGATGCCAAGTAAAAGGTGCTCCACCCCGAGACTGTCACTGCCAAGACGGATTACCCAATCTCGCCCGACAGCAATAATTTGCTTTACTTCTTCTGAAAATCGTTTATTCATTATAATATTCCTTCCCTATTGTTCTTTTTTGTTAATCGCTGCAAAAATAGTGTTTCCAACCTATTGACAACAGTATTCCGGGCAATTAAGTTGCATATTTTTGTGTTTTTTCTTCAATGGGAATCCAAATCTTCTACTTTACTCCCTTGCTTAGGCTATAGGATGCATGGGCAAAGTTTATTTTTGCGCCTCCGCTTTGTCAATTATGGATAATTGAGCTACCTTTGCAGCGCTTATTACCCGATAGGTAGCTATGCAGAATTATGTACCTTTGCGTACATCTAAATGATTGTAAAATGAAATTTAATACTATCAATACAGAAGAATATACGCTCTTTCAACTCAAGGAACACAACTTGAACTCTATGCTGGCGCCTAAACTCAAGTCTGAATTTGTCGTGCTTAGAAATGAAGGGGTGAGGGTCTTGATTTTTGATTTGGAAGAGGTGCAGTATATCGATTCTTCCGGGTTGAGTGCCATTCTCACTGCCAATCGATTGTGGAAAGATTTCGGCCATTTCATACTCATCAACATCAAGCATGAACCGGTGGAGAAACTCATTAAGATTTCCAGATTGGAAACCATTCTTGAGATTTATCCGGATCTGGACGAGGCTCTAAAGGCTTCCGTCCAAAGTTAGCAAGCCGGATCACATGGATTTTTTAATTACAGTTTTAGGGTGCAACTCGGCCATTCCTGCACAGGGAAGGCATCCCAGCGCCCAAGTGATTGATCTCCTCGATAAACGCTATTTGATTGATGCAGGAGAGGGCGCACAACTCCAATTTTCCCGGTACCGTAAAAGTCCGATGAAGGTCTCGGCCATTTTTATTTCTCATTTGCATGGGGATCACATCTTTGGCCTCCCAGGTCTGCTTACAACGTTGAATCTTTTAGGCCGCACCGGCCCTTTGCAAATTTTCGGCCCTATGGGATTGGAGGATATGATGAAGACTTTTCTAGGCTATGCTGGTGTTAATGAGCTCTCCTATGAGGTGCGATTTCATACCGTAACTTCTCCTTCCAAATCTCTCATATATCAAGACGAAAGAGCTTTGGTCTATAGTTTCCCCTTGGATCACAAGGTGCCTACTTTCGGATACTTGATTGAAGAGAAGATGAAATACTTCAATCTGAATCGAGAAGCCCTGGAGCGTTATCATATCCCCAAGGAAGACCGGGCGAGACTTGCAGAAGGCGCAGATTGGGTGAGTCAGGAAGGCGTCCTCATCCCCAATGCATCTCTGACCCTGCCAAAACGGCCTCCCAGACGATATGCTTATTGTTCGGATACCCGTTATTTTCCCGAAATTATCCCATGGATTCGAGGGGCGGATTTGCTCTACCATGAGGCTACATATTTGCATGAAATGGTGGACAAAGCGCACCAGAGATTTCACAGTACCGCCTTACAAGCCGGTCAAATAGCTGCCGCTGCCGGAGTGAAAAAATTGTTGCTCGGCCACTTTTCTTCAAAGTATAAAGATTTGACTTCCCTTGAGGAAGAGGCCAGAGGACCATTCCCAAACGCTTATGCCGCGGTGGAAGGGGAGACCTACAAATTGTGATTGAGATATAAAAACATCCGGCAAAAATAACTCTTACCGGATGTTTTACACAAATTATGAGGCTCAGCCAAGCGCAAAGCGCTTTATGATTTGAATGGATTACTGTATTTCTTGTCCGTGGTAAAATGCTTGTCTGTCAGCGTGTTTAAGAAAGCTTTGAGTGCCTCTTTTTCCACTGAACTAAGGTTAAGTCGCTTTGGACGCCCGTCTTTAGTCCTAAACTTGGGATCCAAAAACGGATTGTCTTTGATGCCGCTACTATAATGCTCCAATACTTCATCCAATGTGGCAAACCGCCCGTCGTGCATGTATGGTGCTGTAAGTGCGATATTGCGCAGAGAGGGGATGCGAAACTTTCCACCACCCCGGCCTTGATCTGTAGGCACTTGGTCCAAACCGATATTGGCGGTCCCGCCTGTACTGGTATAGGGACCTGTGACGGTCTGCGCAGCAAAGTTAATCCCCGAATGACAAGAAGCGCATTTCAAGCGATCAGAGAAAAACAACTCCTTTCCCGCTTTTTCTAAAGGAGTAAATGAGTCAAAATCATCTCTCGCCCTCAAGGCGTTGTCATATTTCGACCGGAAGGTCGTCATCGAGCATAAAAATTGTGCGAGTGCACGGGATATTTTTTCTTCAGTGATATCCGATGACCCGTACGCCTTGATAAAGAGATCCTTGTAGTATTTCTCTTTAGCCAGCTTTTCGGTGAGTTGGTCGAGATCCTCCATGCCCATTTCTATGTGATTTTGTACCGGCTGCAAGGTGAGGTCAATGGTATTGCCGGCTCTCGAATCCCAAAAGAGATTGTCCATGAGCAACGGATTGATGATCGACATCGAGTTTCTGGGTGTCAAACGGCCTTCGAAGCCACTACTATGGGCCACCGGGTCGGCAAAAGCCAACGACTGCTTATGGCAACTCGCACAGGAGACTGCGTTGTTGAGTGATAGACGCGTGTCATAAAACAATACGCGTCCGAGAGTTGCTCCCCAGTCGGTCACTCTCGGGTTGTCACGCAGGTTTCTTTCTAAATTTTGCTTGTCTGTAGAGTTACTGTTGATGGCTGCGTAGGGTAAATCCATAGCACTGTAGGCCATTGGGACGTCCGGAAGGGTAGGGGTGCCCAATTCCGGCACTGTGGTGCTGGGCTTACAGTTGAATAAGGTAAGAACCAGTATTAAGGTGCTAAAGCGAAGTAAAGTTTTCATGTGTAGTGCTATTAGGTGAAAAAATCTTGTTTATATGCTAAAAATCTTATGTTCTATTGCCAGAGTGTAAATATCACAAAGCGGTAATTGGTGAAATATTGATAACAAAGTTAAACATTTATATGAGATTACAATGGTTTCGAAATGTTAAATATTTCATAATACCCGGATTTTAACGATTTCATACCCTCTAAAACATTTCTTTTGGCCCCATTACGGGATGATGTAATGGAGAATCAAGGCACTTGGCGGCGTAATAACGAGAATCAATGGGAAACCGAAAAATAACATGCTCTCCGTAGAGAGATACAGAAAATCATTCAAATGATATTCCAGCCCGATCACAGGGCCGATACCCGCACCACCCGGAAAGAAGTCAAAATCATTACTGCCAAATACCGGAGCGCCCGTGATGTTTCCTCCGTAAACAAGTGCATCCAAGCCGCGGGTGTAGTACCATTTTTTGTAGAGGTGTTTGCGCTTCTCAAATCCGAGACGAATCCCGAAATGGAAACTTAGAGACGTGCCGAAATTAGAACCTGAACCAAATTCTATCCCCGATCCAAATCCAAATCGAAAAGCACTTTCATTATCGTAAAAGTACTTGTACGAATAATCGATGACTCCCGGATAAATCTTCCTGCCACTCAGTGGTACAAATTGGGACAGCAAATAGGTCATATTGAGGCCGATTTCCTTGTGCCTGTGCTTTAAAATCGGATTTATCTCTCCCCTGGAGGGGATGGTGTAGGTCGAGTCTTGTTGGGCGATCATCTTACCGCCGGTTGTGATGAAGAGTGCAAGAAGTACGATTGTGGTGATTTGTTTGAACATCGGATATGTTTTAGTGACAATGCTGTGGTTTTAGAGACGAAAGGAAAGATAAAGAGAATTGGGCAGCAGATGAATGATGTTAGTAATCTGTTGGTTTGAAATGGTCTTTTCGCCGGTGACATCAAGCTCTTTACGCTCATTGCCTATCATGAAATAGTAACTCGACTCAGTGGATAGTCTCAACCGCTTCCCCAGTTGAAAGCCAAAGCCTATCACAGGACCTCCGCCTATTAGCCAACTCGTATTGGTCTTGCTGATTCCCTTAAAGCTCGACCAATCGGATAAATACCGCCCGGCCAAGTCTCCACCGTAATAAAAATAGAACTTATGATAGACGAATATCTCCTTTTGTGCTCCTAAGCGCAAAGCCCCATTTAACCGTTGGATACTGGCGACATCATCTTCCCCGGATTGTTTGCGGCGCAATCCCATGTTTGCCCCAATACGTCCCGATAGAGTATTTGACAATTTGAACCGGGTAGTGAGTGTGTAAGGATCCAGTTGGGTAGATGGGGCGACGGCGAAAATGTTCTTCATCAGGTTTGAAGCATTAACCCCTACCCACCAGCCTCCTGTTTGAGACGTGAGTGGTTTTTTGGGACTATGACGCGTTTTCTTGTGATGCGACTTTTGTGCGTAAGACGAAAAGGGAAGGAGAATACAAATTAAATAAATGTATAATATTTTATGCATATTCTTTGTTTTTTCTGTGTCTGTTCTGGTGAGCTGCGTGAAGGTGCTCTAACGCGGTTTTATCCCTCTCGTAACTCTATCTGAAAAGCAATTTATTTTTGTTTATCCATAAAAATTGTGTTCTGTATAAAAATCCGGTCACAAAAAGTAGAAGCCAATGAAGCATATGTACTAACTGTGCTCTAATGATTTAGACGGTATACTTAGTGCGGGGGTTGGAATTAAGGCAGGATTTTATGAATTAGTTTATCTCTTTATCCCGGATAACATGTACTTCCTTTGTGGCAACGAGAGCGATTTTGTTTCGTATGGGATGTGTTTTATCCATATCTCCTCTTTTAAAATCTAAACCCGGCTGTCAGACAATAGTTGACCTGGGAAGTGGAAAGTTTTACCACTTGTGTTGGGAATACCTCTTTGTTTTTAGTGAGGTAGGGGACATAGCCCAATCTCCGGTGGTAAGACAACATGCTGAAGTCTATGAAAAAGTAATCACTATTCACCCCTATCCCCCAGCTCCATGAAGAGTCGAAGCCTCTATCGTTAGCATAAGGACGTTGGAAGAAGTTGAGGCCCCCACGAAGCCGCAAGAATCTCCAGCCCAACTCGGTTCCCAGGTTGTACTTGAAAGAAGAAGAGTAGGCGTCTATTAGGTCCGTGTTCAGCGTTTTTTGATACTCCAAATCACCGGGGTCGCTGCTGTTTTTTAAAAGGTCAAACCGAGCATTTCCGTAATGCGTCCATTCTATTCCTGCGAGCATTATTGCCCGCTTCCCAAAGATATAAGCTCCCCCTAGGTTGAATCTCAAAGGAGTTTTTAGAGCATATTCAAAACTTCCCAACGGGGATTTTGCTTCACCAAACTGAGTGCCTCCATTGGATTCCTCATAGGTATAGTACAAACTTCTGGAGTAGCTGTCATTGAGCGTCCAGAAGGTGGGTGTCTCTATCGCGAGCGATAAAAAAACAGGGTGTACCGGGCGATAGATGGCTCCCAGGTTGAGCGATAAGCCACTGCCGTTTGTCGTTAAAGTGTCTTTGAGGCGAAGACTTTTGAAATAATTAATGCCATAATCATTGAGGGCATCTTCTTCATAGTCTTTGAATGCATTGTATTGGAGGAAGTTGACATTCAGCCCCAAGCCTATCTGAAGTTTTTCGCGGTAATTGCCTCCAAAGGATATATTGAGCCGGTTTAATGCGCCCCGGGTGATGATATTTTCCTTTTTATAGAGCTTTTTGCCGTGGTTGTAATCTTGATAATCCGTGGTATAAGTCCAATTGGTCGAATCCAATAGGACCAATACCCCTGCATTGGCCCCCAGACCTTCTTCAAATGGGTTAAATTGATCCGGTGAACGCCCCAAGGATTGCTCTAACCATCGATCCGAAATGGACCCCGGCGTTTTCCCGCCATAAGTAAAAGGCTGGTTAAAATTGGCCAGAGGGATAAAATTGACGCTAAAATTAATGGTCTTCCAATCTGACCCTACTGGTTTATTAACCGAGACAAGCCCGATGTTGTGCAAGCCGGTAATGGACTTTACAGCACTGCCCGAATTGCCCGCAAATGAACTTTCTGTTTGTACCGTAGAGTTGCCAATAGAAAAACTAATACGGGACTTCCTGAAAGTGGCCACACCGGCAGGGTTGAGGGCAATGCCGGACATGTCCCCTCCTGTGATATAGAGCGTCCCCCCAAGCCCCATATTGCGGGCTGTGCCAAAGGGTTCGAATCTGCTAAACCTCAATGCATCGCTAATCGTTTGTGCATTTAGAGAGAAGGATGCTCCCATAGTCAGTACAAAGATGAAAATCAGAATTTTTTTCATAATAAGTATGCTTTTTTATAGAACCTGCTCGAGAAAAATAGCACTTTATCAGTCGATCCGGATAGCGTTATCAAGCATCAAGTGCCTCAAGACGATTGGCTGGTGCGGGATCTTCTGAGTGGGTATGACACTGATTGTCTTACCGATATTGCAATGGCTTTCCTTAAGAGGCTCCCCATCCTATGTTAGGTTTTATTTTGTCGTATTGTTAGGTATGAAATCGCCGTGTCTCCGCTTTGATAAAAGTATTTTATCTACATTACGTTCCAAAGCGAATGCAATAGGCTATCTTCTTCTCATGCCACTTGAATGCCCCCTGCTGCTACCGTGCGAACTGCTTCTTGAAGAACTCGAACTCCTACCTGAAGAGAAGTTTCGCGCTGGAGAGGAATGACTGTTACTGCTTCTCCATGAGGAAGATCTTTGGGAAGAGCGGTGACTACTGCTACGGTACCTGGGAGTAGTAGAAGATGACCTGTTCGATCTACTTCGGTACTTTGGTACAGACTTCCGTTGAGAACTGTCATGGCTTTTATGAGTGCCGTAAGAGGAAGAACGGTTGAATAGTCCCCTTCTACTGCGCGTCTTTTTGGCCGGCTGGTAAACGTTTTGCTTTGAGTGGGTTCGCGTCGAACGCCTTCTACTATCATTGAGTCGTGGGCTGCTTTTCTCCGGGTGATATCTATCTGATTTTGTCGAACGATATCTACGGCGAGTAGAGCTCTTGTGACGATTCAATTTTGGTGAGGGCTCTGCTCGGAAGGTAGAGCGCTTTGTATTGGAGTGTCGCACTATGCCGGGTTTAACCGGTCTGCTGTCGTTCCGTATTCCATTGGCATTGGACCTAATGTTACCATTACTCTTACCGGTTGTTGTTCCAGTATGAGAACTTTTCTTGCGTATTCCGGAGGTGGTGACAGGTCCTCTACCGGAGGTCTTGACGACCCCACTTCTTCTCGAGCCATAATACGTATCCCGATTAGAGTCTGTTCTATTGCCATGGTCTGTATTGCCATACCCACCATAACCGCCATAACCGCCATAACCGCCATATCCGTATCCACCGTATCCATAACGCCCCCAATTGTATCCGTCGTAGAATCCATCTCTATAGCCATGTCTATAACCATATCCACCGTAGCCATAACCATATCGGCCCCATCTACTACCGCCACAATATCCGGTGTTGTACCAAGGGTCATACCAAGGGTCATACCAATAGGAATGGCGATAGTGGTATCTACCCCAATAAGGACGATACCCGTATCCAAAAGTGACACGAATCCGCGGGCTGTATCCGTAGTCCCCGTAGAAGAAGGGATCTACATAACAATCGTCATAATAATCAAAGCCCAGAAATGGTCGATGAAACCGGCGCAATCTTGAAGTGTAATAATAATTGTACTCATCCCAAGTGTCGGTATCATCATACGTCTCATCCTCATAATAAGCATCGTCATATTCGCCGGATGAAGAGGTCGAAGAAGAGGCCTCGACCCATACGTCATCGTCCGGATTGTAATAGATGTCATCAAATTGAGCAATAAGACCGGAAGTGACGAAAAGGAACAATCCCATTATAAGGCCTATTATCGATGTGTTTTTCATGATGGAAATATTTTATTTTAAATCGATTGATAGCAATCCAACTGCTAACAGGGTGCAATTTATTACATTTGCGCGAACAAACCTGTTAAGAAGATATTAAAGTGTGTGTTAAATATTGTTAATATGCTTTTTTTAGTATGAAATGGTGGAATATTTAAAGTGAGATACTACACGTTTGATAACCTTCAATTACTTAAATAGCAACGATTTATAATTGAATTTGCTTGTAATATTGGTTTTTGGTCAAAGTTGAGGAAGAAAGAGTTTTTAGTTCTGAGTCGGCTTGCTGAATTGATGATGTGAAAAATTTTGATGACACCGCGTGATTGGTGGAAAGGGCTTTTTCAATGGAAGCCTGTTTTATTCTATAGAAAAAAATAATATTTCATGGCAAAAGAGATAACATCTAGAAGTGAGAATTATTCACAATGGTATTTGGATATCGTAAAGAAGGCCGGATTGGCGGAGAACTCTGCCGTGCGTGGATGTATGGTGATAAAGCCCTTGGGGTTTGCTATCTGGGAGAAGATTAAAGATTATCTGGACGCTGAGTTCAAGCGAACCGGACACGTCAATGCATACTTTCCCCTACTTATTCCAAAGAGTTTTTTGAGTAGGGAGGCCGATCATGTGGAGGGCTTTGCGAAGGAATGTGCCGTTGTTACGCATCATCGTTTGATGAATAATCCGGATGGTTCAGGAGTTGTAGTGGATCCTGCCGCTAAACTGGAAGAAGAACTGATTATTCGCCCTACTTCCGAGACGATAATCTGGGATACCTACCGGGATTGGATTCAGTCTTATAGGGATTTGCCCCTGTTGGTCAACCAATGGGCCAATGTCTTGCGTTGGGAGATGCGAACCCGGCCGTTTTTGAGAACAGCAGAATTTTTATGGCAAGAAGGGCACACGGCACACGCCACGGAAAGTGAAGCCATTGAGGAAGCGCGTATGATTCATGATATCTATGCAGATTTTGTAGAAAATGTTATGGCTATTCCGGTGGTGAAAGGGGTAAAGACGGCCAGTGAGCGGTTTGCCGGTGCTGTAGACACTTTTACCATCGAGGCGATGATGCAGGATCGAAGAGCCCTTCAGGCGGGCACTTCTCATTTTTTAGGACAAAATTTTGCCAAGGCATTTGATGTAAAATTCCTCAACGACCGGAACAAAGAAGAACTGGTTTGGGCGACGTCATGGGGCGTTTCTACCCGTTTGATTGGGGCATTGATTATGACCCATTCGGATGATGACGGACTGGTGTTGCCTCCCAGGATGGCTCCGACACAAGTCGTGATCGTCCCCATCCCAAAACCAAACGATGAAATCTTGGAAGTCGCCCAACATATTGCAGAGAAACTCCGTCAAAAGGGCATTTCCGTTAAAATTGATCGAGACATGAAGAAACGCCCCGGATTTAAGTTTGCTGAGTATGAAATGAAAGGTGTCCCGTTGAGGGTAGGTATCGGAAAGAGAGATCTCGAGAAAGGGGTGGTCGAAATCGCGAGAAGAGATACGAAAGAGAAGCAATTGATCGCCTTGGATAAGGTGTCTGAATTTATTCCAGCACTCCTGGAGCGCATCCAGCAGAATCTCTATGAGCGAGCCAAGAACTTTCGTGCTGATAATACGCATTTCCCCGATACGTGGGACTCCTTTACTTCGATTTTGGAAGAACAAGGTGGATTCTTGTACGCCCATTGGGATGGTACAGAAGAGACGGAGAATAAGATAAAGGAACTTACCAAAGCGACCATCCGGTGTATCCCACTGGATCAAAAAGAAGAAGTCGGGACATGTATCTTTTCAGGAAAACCCTCGAAAGGAAGAGTGCTGTTTTCTAAGGCATATTAAAGGAGAATAGAGGGCTTCCCTTCAATGGATTAATGCGTAATTATACATGTAAGCAATTAAAATACAAAGTATTATACTTTCGTTTTTAATATATATGTTAATTGTGATTTTTTCATGTTGATATATTAGGTGATTGACTGCATACTGCTTACCTTTGCGGTTGAATGATAATGGACCTGCGTGTGCCGGACCCTCTGATGTGGTACGTGCGATTCTGACGAACAATTAATATTAATCAACCTGACCATGAGCAGACGTTACCGATTTGTTGTATCCCTCTTTCTGTTATTTTTTCTGGGAGGTACTGCCTACCTTTTGAACGAAGAACCCTCAAACCCAATTCAAAAGCGGGAAGCCGAAGAGATGAAAATCTCAAATGAAAGGCGCTCGGAAGAAATAGCCAAACGCGAATTTGAAATGACCGCAGACCCGGCATTGGGGGAGATTCCCAAATGGCGATTGATGGAAGTCTGGGATTTGATACATAAACTCCAAAAGCGCAAAGGGGCCCAAACCCGTACCGCCATTTCCGGGGTGACTTGGGAAGAGAGAGGGCCGAGCAATGTCTCGGGACGAACGCGCTCCATTCTTGTCGATAAGGCAGACGCCACGGGCAATACCGTATTTACCGGGGGTGTTGGGGGTGGAATATGGAAGACGACCAATGCCTTGGCCGCTTCTCCGAATTGGACCCATGTGGATGACTTTATGGACAATTTGGCTATAGGATGTATGGCACAGGATACTTTCAATACAGATGTGATTTATGCAGGTACGGGTGAAGGTTGGTTTAATGCTGATGCGATTAGGGGGCTCGGTGTATGGAAATCAAATGATGGTGGAGCGACGTTCAATCAATTGGCTTCTACAAATAATTCAACCTTTTACTATTGTCAAAAAATTGTTGTTCCTGCTCAAGATGAACTTTTGGTCGCTACTCGCAATGGGGGGGTTCAGAGATCTACCGATGGTGGAACTACTTTTAATAAAGTGTTGGGAGGCGGAATAACGGCGTTATCCAACCGTGCAGCTGATATAGAGATCGCTGCCAATGGGGACATTTATGCATCCATGGGGATTTTTAATTCCGATGGGATATACAAATCCACCGATAATGGTGCTACTTGGGTTAAGTTAACCGGCGGCGGGATTGCTTCCGGAAGAAGAATCGAGCTGGCATGTGCACCCTCAGACGCCCAGAAAGTACTGGCGGTGTTTCATGGTACCGCAACAAACGACGTTTCCGATATCCAACGTTCGGATGATGGGGGAACTACCTGGATCGCATTGCCTGTTCCTGGTGCCTTCGGGATGGCCAATTATACTCGAGGGCAAGCGTGGTATGATTTAATTGCTGCTTTTGACCCCAATGATGCTACGCGTATTTTTATCGGCGGTATAGATGTTTTACTCTCAGAGGACTCTGGTGGAAGCTGGAACCAAATTACCCAATGGTATGGTGGAGGAGGGTTTCAGTATATGCACTCAGACCAACATGCCATGGTTTTCGACCCTGCCAATCCATCCAATATGTATTTTGGCAACGACGGGGGGATTTACAGGACGACCAACGCCGAAGCCGCGACTCCCGATATTAACGGGATATTTGATGATTACAATGTTACACAATTTTATGCCTGTGATATTAATCCCAATATGGGTTCAGATAATTATCTGGCAGGTGCCCAGGATAATGGAACTCATAAATTTACAACCCCCGGTATAAATGCTACGGTTGAAGTAACAGGAGGAGACGGCGCCTATTGCCATATTGATCAGGACAATCCCAACATTCAGATTAGTTCTTATGTCTATAATGCTTATCGGATAACTACCAACAACTGGACTACACATGTCAATGTCCAAATCGGAAATGGACGAGGACGATTTATTAATCCGACTGATTATGACAGCGATGCCAACATACTGTACTGTTGTTATGATTCTAAGAAATTTTCAAGAGTTTCTGATATAGGGGGAAGTAATACAACTGCTTCTTTTACTGTTGCTGCCTTTCCAAACCAAAAAGTTTCATCCGTGACTGTATCTCCCAATACGGCTAACCGTGTGTATTTCGGATTCCCTACGGGTGAGATAGTGCGGGTGGATAATGCAAACACCGGAACTCCAGCCGGGACGGCATTGACCACCCCCAATCCGGGCGCATACCTCAACTGTATCGAGATTGAAGATGGAGATGAAAATCATATCCTGGTGGCTTATTCTAACTTTGGGGTGAACAGCGTATATGAATCCACCGACGGAGGAACGTCTTGGACATCTATAGAGGGGAACTTGCCTGATATGCCTATTCGCTGGGTGATGTTCTACCCCGGACAAAATGATCAAGCAATGGTTGGTACCGATATGGGAGTATGGACCACCGATAATATCAACGGTGGCGCAACTAGCTGGGGAGCGACGAATACCAATTTTGCCAATGTACGCGTAGATATGCTTGCCAAAAGGGAAAATGATAAGACAGTAATTGCTGCAACACATGGACGGGGGCTCTTCTCCTTCAAAGTGGCCGCCTGTAATATTACTGCTTCCGGTCTGACCAATGTTCAGTGCAATGACAATGGAACCCCTTGCGATCCGGCAGATGATTATATTACCTTTGACCTGAATGTTCAAGGGACAGGTACAGGGGCGACGTATTCTGTAAGTGCTACAGGGCATACAGTTACTGCTCTTAGCGCTCCCAATAATTATACTACCGTCGAGTCTTTTAGACTTGAAAATGGAAGTGCCGGTGGCGGAAACATTACTATTACCATAACAGATGACGGAGATGCTACATGTACCTTGGATGCTACGGTTACTGACCCTGGATCTTGTTCGACAACAACTGCAGCAGCAGCTCGTATCAATGAATTCCATTATGATAATTCAGGTGCTGACGTCAATCAGTTTTTAGAGGTGTATATCCCCGATCCGCAGCCTACAGATCTCAATAACTATACCCTTGAGTTGTACAATGGTTCTAACGGAAGCAGCTATGGGGTAATAAATCTAAACGACCCGGCTATTGCAGTTACTGCCGGCGCGAGCGGTTCATTTTATGTTTGGAATGTTAGCCTTCAAAATGGCTCCCCCGACGGATTTGCACTCGCCGGCCCATGTGGTCTAATTGAGTTCTTGAGTTACGAAGGCTCCTTTACTGCAAATTCAGGCATCGCCAACGGCGTCACCAGTACAAATGTGGGGGTTTCGGAGTCTTCATCCACTCCTGTGGGAAGTGCCATACAGTTGATAAGTGGCGTTTGGACTTATACGGCTTCTTGCAATACAAAAGGTGCGGCAAACAATACCTGTACCTGTTCTATTGACAATTCGGGACTGACCAATGTACAGTGCAATGATAACGGTACTACCAATGATGGCACCGATGATTACATTACTTTCGACCTCAATGTGACCGGTACATATGTCGGTTCGACATACTCTGTATCTGCTGCAGGTCACGTTGTGACAGCTCAAACGGCTCCCAATAATTACAATAATGTCGAGAGTTTCCGGTTGGAGGACGGCAGTGCCGGCGGTGGCAATGTTACGATAACTATCACAGATGATAGCCATACCGGTTGTACTCTTGATGATACCGTTATAGACCCTGGCGTATGCTCCGGAATCGTCCTGGACATAAAGATAAAGGACCCTTGTCAATGCAAGGATAACGCTACAACTCTTAATAACGGGCAGTTTGATGAAACGGTGACGGTTACCGCACCCTCCGGGCAAACCTGGAATATGGTTGTAGCGACAGAGTTCTATGACCCTGCTAGCCCGGCTCCTCCTGCCGCTCCGACGCCTTATACTTTACCCGCCGCAATGACAGAGACCTCTATTGGGGGTGGGCTTAGTGAATATGAGATATCTGGAGTCATATTGGATGGTATCACATGGTCGGTGACTTGCTCCAATGGTACGGATTCACTCAGCATCTCCAATCAGTGTTATTATCCCAATCCTTCGATTGTCGGCGTTATGGATACCCTGTGTATGTCAGAAGCTGCTTTTGCCCCTACGCTCTCTTACGATAGAGGAGATGGCAATGCACCCGGTGTTCCCGCAGATGCCGAAACATTTAGAATCGATGGAAGCGTGGTTAACCCTCCGATGATAGTACCTTCTAGCTTGGCTCCCGGAGTGCATTACCTCGCTTACGAAGTGGATGCGGGAGATGAGGGATATGTTCCGCCACCGGGACCTGGTTTCCCGGGATGTACGCAGGAGGTATTTGATACCTTTTTTGTACAGGCTCCTCCTACCATCATCTGTCCTCCGGACAGCATGAATACAGAAGATTGCAACATAGATGTTCCCCCTGCAGAAATCATGTTCAACACAGATACCACTGGTGCAGGTTTTGTGAATCCGGCATGGCCCACCATATTAAATGGTTGTGGCAACGTAAGCCTTTCCTCCTATAATGATACCATGGACAATGGATGTACTCGGGTTATTACCATACATTACATAGCGACGGATGCTAGTGGCAATGCTGATACTTGTGGACAGATGTTTATGTTTCATTTTGATACTGTACCTCCAACCTTCTCAATTACTCCGGCAGATACCACTATCGAATGCGCAGCCCCCGCTCCGGACTCTGTTGAAACAGTCGATAATTGTGGGTGTGGCATGACCATGGCTGCCGAGGATGTATGGGTCAACGAATTTCATTATGACAATCAAGGCAGTGATGTTGGCGAATTTGTAGAAGTTGCCGGCACTGCAGGAACAGATTTGTCGCCTTATAGTATCGTCCTGTACAATGGAAGCAACGGCCTCTCCTACAATACAAAAGTATTGACAGGGACTATAGATGATGAAGGCAATGGCTTTGGTGCCGTAGACTTCCAATACCCGACAAACGGTATTCAAAATGGATCTCCTGACGGAATAGCTTTGGTTAAAAATGGCACTGTTCTTGAGTTTTGGAGCTATGAGGGAACATTTACAGCTAACAATGGTCCTGCTGCGGGCATGATGAGTGTGGATGTGGGCGTTTCGGAGAACAGTGGCACGCCAGCCGGCAATTCACTCCAACTTATAGGCATGGGAAGCACAGGGTCCGATTTTATGTGGTCCGGTCCTTCAGCAGATAGCCCCGGAGATCTCAATGACATGCAAATGCTGATGGGAGCTGGAACTCCAAGTCCATTTACCTGTTCGATTGCATTGGTTGCAGATACGTCCTTGGGTAACTGTCCGAATGAATATACCGTGACACGCACATGGACGGCGACAGATGGTTGTGGCAATACGGCTACCCAACAGCAGGTGATTATGGTCATTGATACTACCCCTCCGGAATTTTGTGTTCCCGGTGGGCTACCACAGGATACTATGATTAGCTGTTCGGCAGCCTTACCCGATGCCTCAGTCGTAAGTGGTATCGATGCTTGTGATACCTCTTTGGATGGCTCCGTTTGGATTAACGAATTTCATTACGATAATGCCGGAGCAGATCAGGGAGAATTTGTTGAGATTGCAGGACACGATGGAATAGACCTTTCTTCTTATAGCATCGTATTATACAACGGCTCAAATGGTCGTATGTACAATACGACCAATCTTTCGGGGGTCATTGTCGCGGAGCAATGTGCCCACGGTGCGCTGAGTTTTGATATTCGCCCCATTCAAAATGGGTCTCCGGATGGAATAGCATTGGTGCAAGGCAATACGGTTATAGAGTTTATCAGTTACGAAGGATCCTTTACCGCAAATAATGGCCCTGCAGCAGGAATGACAAGTGTAGATGTCGGGGTGTCCGAACCGAGCAATACCCCTGTTGGCATGTCCTTGCAACGCACGGGTACGGGCAATGGAAATGGCGGATTTACCTGGACAGGACCCGCCCCTCAATCACGGGATATGTTGAATTCCGGACAAGTTATCCAAGGGCCAATACCGGCTAATTTTACAGAGACCATCGTACAAGGTTCTTGTATCGGAGAGCAGACCATAACGCGAACCTGGATGATTACGGATGCTTGCAATAACACCGCCACCCATCGACAGGTGATTATGGTGATCGATACCACTCCTCCGGCAGCAATGTGTCAGGATGCTACGATTTACGTGGACAACAATGGAAATGCTACCCTCACTCCCGAACAAATCGACAATGGCAGTTTGGACAATTGCTCCCCTGTAACCTTGTCCCTCAACAAAACAAGTTTTACCTGTGCCGATATCGGTGTACAAAGAATTACCCTTACCGTGACGGACGACTGCGGGAATACCTCGACTTGTAGTTCGATTGTGGATGTCCGGGATACAATAGCTCCTGTACTTAATTGCTTGGATTTGGAACTCGAAGCACTTCCGGGATTCTGTTATACACGATTACCTAATATCTTAATTAGCGTCTTCGCCCATGACAACTGCGACCCGGATCCAGTTATCCAACAGGTAGACAATGGTGCACCTAAATCAGGGGAGGAACTCCCTATTGGAGATAATTTAATAACGGTTCAGGCAACGGATAAATATGGCAATGTATCCTATTGCACCTTTAATATTCATGTAAAAGGATTTCATGATCCCTACAAGACGCTTACTTGTCAGGATATGACGCAGTTGAGCCTGGACCCCAACTGTTCAGTGACCCTGACAGCGGACATGTTCCTCATCGGAGCCCGTTATCATTGTTTTGCTGATTATTTGGTGGAAGTGAGAAATGAAGCAAACACAGGTGCGCCTATCGATGATGACCCCAAATTGCCAGGTGTTCAAATGGGACGTAATAGAATAGGTCAATGTTTTACTGTAACCGTCATCGATCCGGACAACCTGAATAATAAGTGTTGGGGCAAGTTGTGTATCGAAGACAAAATACCTCCTCGTATCCTCTCTTGCCCTAACGATACCCTTGTTTGTTTAGACAATCCTTTACCCTTGTCTGAAGGCGGAGATGCCGCTGAACCGGAAGTGTTTGAAGGCTGTGACCTTGTGGTAAGTAAGTATTCCGACTGGGTAGATGATGGAAGCTGTACTTTGGGGTATGAAAAGAAGATATTGAGAACCTGGACATTTATAGATCAAAGCGGGAATACCTCTACATGTCTCCAACTGATAGTTGTAGAGTATAGTACCTTGTTTGATATCCGACCTCCTCATGATTATGACGGAATAGACCGGGCTATGTTGATGTGTGACGAAGCATACAACGATATTGAGGATGCCAAAATTGATGCATCACAACGTGGCAATCCGCACTTCCCCGGTTATCCTCTTTGTGTAGACGATTATGTACTCGACACAGCAGTATTTAACGCTACCGGACAAAGGCAGCCACGTCCACTTGGGTGGAATACCATTAAAGAAGGTGAGTTTAAAGGGCATCCGGCACCTTCGTCAATATATTATAATGCCCATTGGAATTGGGTGTTGTCCAATGGGACCGCATGTTGGGGGGAAAACGTGTACAAAAAATGGATAGGTACCGGAAAGCCAAGTGGTGCATCCTGTTCTAATATGAACATGACTTTCAAGGATAAAGTCTTCGATACAGCAACTCCCGGCTGCGATGCCGGGGATGTAGGATGCTACAAAATAGCACGTAAATGGACGGTATTGGATTGGTGTACGAGTGAGATAGGTGGATGGACACAGATCATCAAGGTGGCCGATAACAAAGGCCCGGAAGTGACGTATCCGGACAAATTGACGATTGGAATGCGGGCGAGCTCAT
>JALWRC010000061.1 GCA_027080725.1 Saprospiraceae bacterium | reverse complement strand
TATGGATTGAATGCTATCAGGGCTAAGCTAAATGACACCTCTAAATCTTGGATAGGTGTAATACTATTTGTCACCAACGTCATTAAGTTTTGTGAACACCACAATTTCCATTTCTGAGGAAACCCTACATAATTACTTACTGAATCAAAATCAACTTTATATATCGCTTTTGACTCAACATTGTAGTTGTTAATTCCCAATTCCCCTTTGCTGTTATCAATAGAAAGACTCACATGAGGTTGCTCTCCTCGCCTTATACCTACATTATTCTCTTCTCCAACCTCAATTTGAGCATTAGCAAAAGGTGATAAAAGCAAAATAACACCTAAAATCAATATCTTATTTAAACAATTCATAATGATAATATTTTATAAGTAAGATGAGTCTAATTTATTATAATAATTTTCTTAACGATCTTGCAATTCTCAGAGGTCACATACAAATACATATTTCCAAATTTATTAGATATATCTGCTTGATTCACACCGGGTACGAGTACCCCTTGCTGATACACTTTCCAATTGGCATCCAGTAAGGTATAATCAACTATATTAGCAAACATGCTGACAATTGAGATTGCACCTTTAGTAGGATTAGGAAGAATTTTAATCTTCTTTTGACAGGTTGCGTCACAACTTTCTTTGCTAATTACTTTTTTAACGATGATTGGCTTACAATCGTCATCCGGTATATCACTTTCTAAAAACTTTTGGAGATTGCCTGGATTAACAGGCAACTCGCAATTGCTCACAAAACTGGTATCTGGAATATTAGCATTCGAAACGGTAAAACCTTTTGTGGTATGACACCCTTTGGCTCCCTCAATTGTTAAAGTGTAATTACCTATTTGGGTGGCTGTTATAGTATTTCCTTGAATCATATCTCCATTGGGTGTTTGCCAAGTAGCAGAGTTGAAAGGAACAGAAACTATAACGCTGCTTTTTCCTCGGCATATTACATATGTATCTTTAATATCTGTTGATATATTTGGTCCTTGTGCCGTTATTTGCACCGAATCAGTGTTCATACAACCAAATTCGTCGGTCAGGGAAAGGCTTATCTTACCTTTTCTGGAATTGATCACCCCAATCTCATTCTGATCACTTATATCAACATTGTCACCATCCCAACTAACATTGTATTTATCTCTAGGATATTTACCAGACGAATTCAAAAATATGCTTTGTAAATCAATCGAATCCCCCAGACAAGTTTCAATACTATTAATCAAATCAATTTCTGGCTTTTCATGAACCTGATAACCCAAGTAAATGGTATCGTAACAAGCTTTAGCTAAAGGAGTATTGTAGAACAATGCGATCTGACCTTCATTGTTTTCATCTATGTCCATTGGAGCGACACTTAAATTAACTTTATTCGATTCTACTTCAAAAGCCTCCTCGAAAGGGTTAACATTTATCTTTTTTAAATAAAGATTCTCTCCTTTATTTTCAAATTCAATCGTTAAACTATCTCCCAAACATAACTGATTGTCGTATGAATATAGCAAGGAATCGGGTTGAGGACAGCATTTAATCTGGAATTCGCGTATATTAAAATTATTCGTACATCCTTCAACAGGAAAAGTACCGGCAACAGCATCAGAATAGGCATCTACTCTTATAGCACAAGACAGGGTATCTACACAATCGAGGCTATCAGGTACTTTCAATTTAAAGATTAGATCAACTAAAGGATGTAATCCGTCATATTTTGAATATGATGGACGACGCCCCCAACCAGTCGCAAAACCATCAGGCCCCTTATAGTTGCCAGATAGAGGGTAAAATCCTGCACCTTTAAAATTTACTTTATCAAAAAATAAAGAAGATGTATCAGAAAACACCCAAACATAACCCTGCTCGGCGTTAATACTGTCAAGGATATGAGTTTGATCCAAATGAAAGGTATCAGTATACATCTTCCATGGTCCGGTAAGATTAAAAGAATAAGAATGCGGCCAATTATCGTGGACTGGCACCCACTTGTTTAAAACATACTTCATTGTAATAATCTCTCCCGGTAAAAAGGGACCTTCGATAGGTGAACCAAAAGATGTACCTATTACCATAATTGAATCACCGGGTTCGTCGTAGTCCACACAGGAAGATTTAAATGGTAACATTTCAACACACATAGTATAAGAGACATCCCCCTTGTTTTTACCACTTATTGCTATGTAAATATTCTTATAATTATAAATAGGTAAATAGTCTATGTCTATGTGGCTTTTTACGCTTGATAAACTTAAAATGCGCTCCAGCAAACGAGTATTCTTATTGACTCCTATGACATCAATCAAGCAGCTATTATCACAAGTCAAAGTGATACTAAGTAATTCATTAGCTAAGTTGCTTTCTAACTTGTAATACTTAATCTTAGTAGCAGATACTAAAGGATTAAAAATCATTTTGCCTCTATGGCAAAATTTAGTACAGTCATCAACACAGTTTTTAGTTCTATACTTATCGAGCACAATAGAAGAAGGTATTCTAAAACTATTAATATTACTAATTTCTTGCTCACACCCGGATTCTTCATATCCACCGTGATAGAATATAGTAAATCGACCTACACTTTCTAATGGCGAAACGACCCTTAAATAATATCGTTTTTCATCCTGAAGAAAATCAAGATTAGTATTATTGCTAATATTTAATGTCAACGTTTGAGAAAAAAGAAGTGGTGGTAAAATTGAATCGGTGGGAGGAGACTCATAAAACTCCAATTTCAGACTTTTACCGCAAGAGAGATTTTCTACGGATAAAGTCGGGTGTAAATAATATGATTTTTTGCTCAGCAAGAACCACTTTGCAGAATCTAATACTCCGTAATTCGTATGAATTCGAGAAGGGGCATTATACCTTAAATTGGTTGTCGGCCAGTCTATTTTTTGGCCAAAAACAAAGCTGTAGAAGAATAGCCATACCAATACTGTTTTCAACTTCATAATTCGTTGAATTAAAATGATTAAACATTAGAATATAACTCTAAATCGAGCTAAAAAAATGACAGGACACTTAAAGTGGGAAAATCGGAATATCCGGCCAGTTGACCAGATTAACCAAATTTAAATCTACAAATTAAGTGTGCGGGGTTCTAAGGACATAACATTTCATAGCTAATAATTTTAGTTTCACAGAGCTGTTCAAACCTAAACTTCATTTAGAAGTTACCACTACAACAGTTTATATATCAAAACAAATATATAAATTATTATTCACAAAAATTATAGCTTTTTATAGATATTTTCAAATAAAAAGGTTATTAATTGAAAATTATATTATTTGCCATATTTTATTCTTTAATTTAGTTTAATAGTTTTAATAAAATCATAACGACAGACCATATATGACCACAATTAACACAACAATCGTAGGTTTAAACATTATCAATTATTGTTATCAAATATTATCCCCTCTCTCACCCAATTCTTAATCAAGATTCTCCTGGCAATGATAATATGGTGTCATTACAAATATGTCACCTTTATAAGTCAGGCGAATGTTATACATAAATAAGGTACTAAAATGGATACATCAAATTATCACTCGACCCGTAAAATGCCGTATCTTTGCAGCTTTTCAAACCAAAGCTACCAATCATGCGTAAAGGATTCTTGTATATCTTCATCTTAGGAATTTTCGTCACCCTTTCTTGCAAGGGGGACACCGCGACCTCTTCATCCGGCACCACCGGAACCCCATCCGCCACCAATAGCAATACGGGGGACCGGATGGCGGGCATAGACTTCGAAGGCAAGACCGGCATCGAATACGGAGGGAGCATGCCCCGCGTGGACAATGTCAACGCCAATATGTTTAAGGAATTAGTGAAGTCCGGCAAATACGTCCTTCTGGATGTCCGGGCGGATAATTTATTCCACGAAGGGCATATCGAGGGAGCCGTATCCTTTCCGTACACCGACCCAAAGTTCAAAGACAATCTCAAAAAGCTCAAAAAAGATGCGGCCTACTTGATTTGCAGCGAAAAAGGGGTCAATAGTGTCAAGGCCATGGTGGACATGAAGGACGCCGGTATCACCCATGTCATTAATCTCATCGGCGGCATTAAAAATTGGAAGGAAGGATACAAATATCCCTTGGTCAAATAAATATCTGCGAAGCAGCCCAATGCGTGCTGCGGAGTACCTGACCCTATCCGTTTCACTTGCAACCCATCAAAAATACTATTGTGACAGAGACACAAAATACTTATCAAACCCCTTCCGATTTGAAGTTGATTGCCAACACCATACGCGGTTTGTCCATGGATGCCGTACAAAAGGCGCATTCGGGGCATCCGGGTTTACCCTTGGGCATGGCCGATGTGATGTCGGTACTGTTTTCGAAGTTTCTCCGCTTCAATCCCGGCAATCCGGACTGGTTTAATCGCGACCGGTTTGTCTTATCGGGTGGGCACGGCAGCATGTTGCTCTACTCCCTATTGCACCTTTACGGCTACGATTTGTCGTTAGAGGATATCCGCCATTTCAGGCAGTGGAAGAGCAAGACCCCCGGCCATCCGGAATATCGCGACGCCCCCGGTGTGGAGACCACCACAGGCCCGTTGGGGCAAGGGCTGGGCAATGCAGTGGGTATGGCCATTGCGGAGAAGCATCTCGCTGCACGATGGAATAAGGAGGGGTATGAAATCGTTGACCACTATACCTATGTGGAAGTGGGGGACGGCGACCTGGAGGAAGGGATTTCGCACGAGGTCTGTTCGCTGGCCGGCCATCTGGGGCTCAACAAACTCATCGCCCTCTACGACTCCAATCAAATTACCATTGACGGCAAGACTGACTTGTCTTATTCGGAAGACACCAAACAGCGTTTTTTATCCTATGGTTGGGAGGTACTTCATGCCAATGGGCATGATTACGAAGCTATCGAAACAGCCATCACCGCTGCCCGCTCTTCCAAGGACAAACCTGTCCTCATCATCTTTGACACCATCATCGGCTACGGCAGCCCCAACAGAGCAGGCACCTCTAAGGCACACGGAGAGCCCTTGGGCGAAGAGGAAGTTTTGCTCACCAAGCAAGCCCTGGGCATTCCGCCGGAAGCATTTTACGTACCGGACGCTTTGCATCCCCTCAAAGCCTACAGCAGAGATAGAGGGCGACAGATGGAAGCCACCTGGAACGAAATGCTCCACCATTTCATACAAGACCATCCGGAAGAAGCAGCCCCCCTGCAAAGTATGCTCAACAAAGAAGCCATCCCGGAAGATATCATGTCCGGTTTTCCCGGATTTGAAGCCGGCAAGAGTCTTGCCACCCGGGCTGCATCCGGAAAAATTATCGCCTATCTGGCTGAGCATGTCGCGGGACTGATCGGTGGCTCGGCAGACCTCACCCCTTCCAACAAGACTTTAGCCCCCGGTATGACGGCCTTCGACCGAAGTCACCCCGAAGGGCAATACATCCATTACGGGGTGCGCGAATTTGGGATGGGGGCGATCATGAACGGATTGCGGCTGCACAGTGGATTGCTCCCCTACGGAGGCACGTTTTTCGTTTTCTCGGATTATATGCGCGCCGCTATGCGTATGGCTGCACTTATGCGGCTTCGAGTGACCTATGTTCTCACTCATGATTCGATCGGTCTTGGGGAAGATGGACCGACCCATCAGCCTGTCGAGCATCTCACCTCCCTGCGAGCAATGCCGGGCATGCGCGTCATCCGTCCGATGGACGCCAACGAAACCATCTACGCCTGGCAGGCTGCCCTTACCGCTTCGGAAGGACCGACCTGCCTGGTACTGACCCGCCAGGGCGTTCCTGCGATATCCCGTAAGGGTTTGGGCCCGGCGGAAGATTTGTTGAAAGGTGGATATGTATTGGAGAGCGACGAGCATCCGGAGATCATCTTGATGGCATCGGGTTCGGAGGTGCACCTTACGATAGAGGCCAAGCAAAAGCTCAATGCATTGGGCAAAAAAGTGCGTATCGTGTCGATGCCTTGCTTTGAGTTGTTTGACCGGCAAGACGCCTCTTACCGGGAGCAGGTATTGCCCGCGGACATCCCCCATCGTATCGCCATCGAAGCCGGGGCAACGATGAGCTGGTATAAATATGTCGGCTTGCAGGGCAAGGTCATCGGATTGGATCGCTTCGGTGCCTCTGCTCCGTTTGAGACCCTTTATAACCGGTTTGGGATTACGGCTGAAGCCATCGTCCGGGCGGCACTTGAAGGATAACCGCTCATTACAGACCACCGCGCATTTAAGTGGGGGGAGTTATAATTCCTCCGTCCGGTAATGCGTTAAGACCATATTAGAAAAACAAAGTACTAAGAAGAAAATAACATCATGAAAACAAACAGACCTTTTGCACTATTGCTACTGCTTACTTTTTTTGTCCTTTCGGCCCTACAAGCCCAGCAGCCCATTGATTTACCCAAGCGCTTTGACTACGGAAAGATGTGGACCTTTGAGCATCCACCTAAGGCGTGGTTCAAAGAAGCCTACGGTTACGATCTTAACGACCAATGGTACGACCAATCGAGAAAATCCGCATTGCGATTTGCCAATTGGTGTTCGGCCTCTTTTGTCTCCCCCGACGGCTTGATCATGACCAATCACCACTGTTCGAGGGGAGTGGTCGGAGCATTGATGCAGGGAGAAGAGAACTTTGACGAAACGGGGTTTTATGCACCCACACGAGCTGAAGAACGAAGAAAAGACGATTTGTTTGTCGAGCAATTGATACAGGTTGCCGACATCACCTCAGAGGTAGAAGCCGGTTTGGCTGGCATCCAAGGGGATGAGGCAAGAGCGACCAAGACGAAGGAGATTATGGATGGGATCAAAGCAAAATACAGCGAGATGCCGGATTGGAAAGGATTGCGTCTTCAGGTGGTGACCTATTATTCCGGAGGCAAGTATTCGCTGTACGGGTACAAGCGCTACGACGATATCCGCCTGGTGATGATTCCGGAATTGGCTCCGGCTTATTTTGGTGGGGATTATGACAACTTCACCTATCCACGCTACAATCTAGACGTCACCTTTTGGCGTGCTTATGACGAAGATGGAAAACCGGTCAACACCTCCGCCAATTATTTCCCCTACAATCCGGACGGGATAAAAGAAGGCACTCCGGTCTTTGTGATTGGCAATCCGGGACGTACGGAGCGTTATAGGACCTATGCCCAACTCCTATGGGATCGGGACTACCGCTACCCCATGACACTCACTTTCCTTCAAAATCGCTATGACCTCATGGCCAAGGAGTACGCGGTACATCCGTCTCATGCGTTGCAAGAGCGCATGTTTGGCCTTTCGAACAGCATCAAGGCCATCTCCGGTATTGTCAAAGGGCTCCACGACCCGCATCTGATGGCGCGCAAAAAGAATATGGAGGACGACATCATCCAAAACACGCCGGAGGAACAGCGACATCTATGGACGGACATTGCCAAGGAATATAAGATGCTCGAGCCCTACTCTGCTGCCATCCAATTGCTCGGAGACAATCCGCTCAAGGGAAGTGCCGTACATCTGGGATATTTGTTGCAGCGGTATGATGAAGCCATGCACGCCCCGCAACCGGACAGTAGCACATTGGCTGGCTTGAAGACCAACATCCTCGAAGTGGCATCCACACTGAATGCCCCGCAAGAAAAAGACAAGCTCGAGGTTTTCTTAAGCGAAATAAAACAATTTGACCATCCTAAGAACCCCATCGCACAAAAACTGCTTAAAGGACGCACCCCTGAAGCGGCCGCCGAGAGCCTGTTGAAAACGACGGCCTTTGCCGATTCGGCCAAAGCTGCCGCGATGATGGCACTCGCTCCTAAGGAGTGGAACGCTAAAGCGGTAGATCCTATGGTGGCCTTCGGAAGAGTGGTCGCTCCAGCCTACAAAAAGGCCTTGAATATGTTCCAACACTCCAGTGCCCGTCGACGGGCCCTGGAAGCCAAGGTCGCCAATGCGGTCTTTAAAGTCAAAGGGGAAGACCTCCCACCGGACGCCACTTTCACTTTGAGGATTGCAGACGGTGTGGTCAAAAGCTACGATTACAACGGCACAAAAGCCCCTTACAAAACCACCTACTTCGGGATGTACAACAGGCACTACGCCTTCGATGGCAAAGCCCCCTGGAACATCGCGGAGAAGTGGAAGAACCCGTCTATGGAACTGCTCAAATCGCCGCTGGATTTTATTTCTACCAATGACATCATTGGGGGAAATTCGGGAAGCCCCATCATCAATGTCCATCACGAAGCGGTAGGGCTCATCTTCGATGGCAACATCGAGTCGCTGCCGGGCAACTTTATCTTTGATGACACGAGCAACAGAACCGTATCCGTCCATGCCGGCGGTATCATTGCGGCCCTGAAATACGTGTACCACGCTGATCCATTGGTCAGCGAATTGCTCCAACATTACAACGCAACCCATAAAAAATAATCGTCTTCTATCTTCCAAAAGGGAGACTTATTGTAAAACTCTAACTAGAAATATTCTCTATGAAAAATATCATTTTCCTCATTACCATGCTCAGCTTGGTAACTTTACAATCTTGCACAAAAGTCTATACCATCCGGGATTTGTACAACATTCCGGGCTGTACGGGCCCCTGCGGTATCCGTATGAAATGTGAGGGTATGGAGGTCACCCTCGAAGCGCAGCTCAACGATCGCAATATGCTCAAATTGGGGCGCAAGTATTTCCTCCGTTCCGAAGATGCAGACAGGACCATCTCCATCGAATTTGCCGAAAGCATTCCGGACGAGGTCGTCCACAAGTTGGACCAGGCCAAAGAGGAAGGCAAGACCATTCGCATCAAGGGCGTCATCGAAGGCTTTGACCTTTCGACAGATGAATATTGCCAACGCGCTCAGATACTCTTCATTCAGGATGCCGGAGATATCTCTATAATGTAGTGGTTGTATTTGTATGAAATGGTTGATTTTTGTCCTGCTCTTAAAAGTATTTAGGGGGCATTGCAATATGCTCAACTGACTCATGGATAGAAACAACCGGTCTTTTAATCCTACAAATAAAGCGATAATTAATAGCTTGTAATGTCCCGGTGTTATAGGCGCACGCTCGTTTTATCACATCTGAAAGCCCCCTGACCCCAAAGCTGACGAAGGAAGACTTGGAGGCGGAGATGCTCACGAAGATTTATTACAAAGGAGTGAATGGAGATTTGCGATTTGGCTTCGCGCTATGTGCAGCATAGGCGTACGTTCGATTTGCCACTTCTGAAATCCACGTTCTACTGGGTGAACGATTGGAGAACCTGTGCTGCTATTGGATGTGTATGAAAAACGAGATGAGCGATATCCTGCTGCACTCCCTCACCCAACCTCTCCCTCATATTCAATTCCGACCTCGAGTAAATATAAAGGATGAGGGAGAGGGGCTTCTTTTAAATGAGATTCTGTAATAAATCGATTTGATTATCCAGTACCCCCTACGGGATAAACGATTGGCGTTTGGAATTCTACTTAAATTCATTATAGGACATAATCCTATTGTGTCCTAAAGTGTCTATTGTGGTTCAAAAAAATCTATTGATTACCACGACCTGTGAGGCCCCGGCGTTATTAGGACACAACTCGTGACGCCTTGGCGTTATAAGGAGATAGTTAACAAAGTGAATTCAATCTGTGGGCTTTAAGTCATTACAAGACACACCCCTTAGTGGTGTGTATTACAAACTAAACGTAGGACTCAAAAGCACGACTGAAAGGAGTGACTTTGAAGCCTGTTAGATGCGAGATACAACTGTACATTTTATCCCTCATATGCTATTTAGTGTCTGCCAGAAAACTATCAAATTTTATGAAATGAGGGATTTTGGATGAGCTTTTTCGTTTTTCGAGACGAAGTGATGCCTGGGCATCAGTGAGTTGAGAAAAATAAAAAGATCGCCAAAAGATACATTTCTAATTTTGTAGAGTTTTCTTGCATACACTATTTATCGTTATAGCATTATTAGGAGGCAGGTAAAGAAATAAATTCGCCCCATAGGGTATTACATTCACGATTTCATAAGCCATGGTTTAGGGCTTTTGAACTCTGCCCCAAAATCGGACGAAGGGAGACTTGGGAGCGGAGATGACGGAAGAACCCTTTCGATTGCATTCCCATCATCAAGCCATCAACCAATCCGACACCTCTTTGACGACTTCTTCGTGTTTGTAGTGGTGATAGTGTCCACCGTGATTGCCGGCAAAAAAACGGGTATTGGGCTGGGCCGCTGCCAACGATTTCATACCTGCCATCGATGCGATATCGTCCTTTTCGTCGTGAATGACAAGCATCCGGTGGACATTGGAGAGAGGCAAAAATCGCAAGGCATCAAAATCCCGCTCCAGTTCAAATCCCAACTGCGTTTCCAAATTCCGGACAATCTTCGCATACAATCCATCGGGGATCTGCAGTATTGATTTGAAATCAAAAAAGAAATCCTGTGTATTGGTGTGCATCCCCATGAGTACGAGTTGATCGATACGGAGTTCCGGATGATGGGCAAAGGCAAAAAAGGAAGCAGCCGCACCCAGCGAATGTCCCAAAATGGCATCGTATCCTTCCCTCTTATGCAAATGAGCGACGATGCGTTTGGTCAATAGCAGATTATTGGTCTTTCCGGAAGAGTTGCCATGACCGGGTAAGTCAAATACCTCCACTGCAATTTCCCTCTTGGTCAACTCCTTTATCAAAGCCCTGAAATCTACACTCAATCCCTTCCATCCGTGGACGAGCAAGACGCGTTTTGTGCCTTTCCCGAAGAGATATCGGGCAATGGAACGCCCTCCAAAATCAAAATCCCTTCTGGTCGCTTGCGAGAGGAACTGGAGGTGGTGCGCCTTAAAGGGTCTCGGTGGCACAGAGGTGAAGGTCTTCCAAAACAGCTGGGTGGAATACCGGGGAAAGAAGACCCCTAAATACTTATAGTACCATCGCAAGATTCGGATAAATAACGGCATTTTCAAGTGTATTCGATATTCTATTAGAATTTGTTTTCGGTCTGGTACTTTGCCTCTTCATTGCGCTTCTTCTTGACGCTCCTCCACCACAGAAAAGCGATGAGGCCGACGACCAGATAGGGCATGGCGAAGAGGTACAGGATGCCGGTATTCAATCCACGGGCAGCGGTTCCTCCCAGCTTGACATTGGCCTCTGCCGCCGAACGGCACATGGGACACTGAGCAGACAACCTCATTACAAAGGAAATTGCAAACATCAGGAAGAACAGGATGCGCTTGGTAGTAATGGCATTAGATATCATAAAGAGTGTTTTATTAATTGAACGGTTTTGATAGGATTATTATAGAGTTCTTGAATGCGCTTTGCCACAGCCCCACTTTCAAAAAAAAGTAAAGATTCCGGGTCTGTTAGACCTGCTAAGTTTCTGAGTACTCCTGTTTTAGGGTCGGTATAAGTATAATCGGGGTCAATATACTTGTATGATTCAGACATACGACTTTTCCTTTGCACATTTTATTAAATCGGACAAAGAAATTGTTCCCGTTACATAATCTCTAATTATCTTAACTCCTTTTTGCGTTGGTTCAAAACCTTCAAACATATTACTTCCTATTGCATTTGCAGTAATTTCCAAGATTTTTAAGTTGGAAAATTGTACTCCCATTATTGTTAGTTTATTACGGTCTATTTCTATTGTTTTGAACATATCTATTTACATTGATAAAGTGCTACAAATTTAATCAATCTATCTTTGTTGCTAATTTTCTGAGACTATTTTTCCAATTAGTACACGATTCAACCATATACACATAAAAACGCTTACAAACGTTCATTGTTGCGCTCAATTTTTAGTAACAATTTCGCAGCATCCAATAGACCAAAGGCCCGGACACCGCCACATAAAGCCACAGCGGAAAGGTCCATTTGACCATCTTCCTGTGCATCTCGATATGACCGGTTATCGCACGATTGAAGGACATCAGAATAAATGGCAGGACGATTGCCGCCAGGAGAATATGACTGACCAATAACAGAAAGTACACCGTCCTGGTCCAGTCTTCATAACAATATTGAGTCTCCGGGGTGGTAAAATGATAGGCCAAATACAGGACAAAAAACAATAGGGACAATACCATTGCTGTTTTCATCAATTTCCGGTGGCCTGCCACCTCCTTTCGCTTAATCTTAATGCGCGCAAGAATCAAGGCAATCGCCACGATAGTATTAATGGCCGCATTTAGAGGCGGGATAAAATCCAGATGCATGTCAGTGGTAAAGTGCACCCTACGCATCATCCCCAAGGCGACAAGAGCGATCAAGGTAATCCCAAAAGCAATCCTATCCAATACTTGTAAGCGGACCTTTCTGTGTTTCTCCTTCATCATTTATTGTCTTAAGATGACTTTCTTCTTTTTCAATGGCGGCAGCAAAAAAGCCAAATGCTCTAAGATGGGGACATAAGACGCCGTATCCTCCAAAGAATAAAACCGTCTAATCTGCCGCATCGAATCCACTAAAACTGCGGGATATGGCTGCATGCTATCCGGTATTTGAAGCGAAGCGGTCATCAACTTCTGCATTAAAAACGAATCCATGGCGACACATCGTATGAAAGAGCCGGCGTTCTGACATTCGACATTCTTATCGACGACCTGGTAGATATGGAGGTCTCTGCGCGTTCCCAAATTGCGTATGAGGGTCTTCCGGAAGACGGAGTAATTGGTCAAATGCCCTTGGTCACCAAACAGGATGAGCGTGGTCTCCTTAAGACTATCAGACGTCCAATGCAACATCGAATCCAATTGGATATTGAAAGCCTTGACCGTACCCTTCGGGTGTAGTGCTTCCTTTATCTCCATGTGAAATCGCAGCCCGGAATTGAGGTACCACCAGGAGATCAGCGGAAAACCAAACAGTATGAAAAACAGAACCGTGTATTTGATGTATTTCAAGAGGCAAGATATCAAATTAAAAACCGGTCATGCTATCCCTGGCATGACCGGTCCTCGTTTATATTTACTCAAGTCCTATTCAGCATGGGTTTTATCCCCATGTTCAGAATGTTCTTTTTGCATTTTGACTTCGTAATCTACAGCGGGCTCGACGGCCTTGTCCGGCAAGACAATTTCAAATCCTGCTTTATCTTGCACTTTGGATTGATACCAACGGTGTCCTTCGTGCAGGAAAGCGATTATCCCCCAAATGACGAAGATGATAGGTAAGGCAAGAGAAACCTTAAGCCCCCCATCTTCGTATTTTAAGTGCATAAAGTACATAATAATAAAATAGGCTTTGTAGAGACTCAGACTGATCATCGCTCCATACATAATCCATCTGGGCAATGTAAAACCATCAATCAGATACCCTTTCCCTAGCAGGGCCACCAATACCTCACTCATGGTAACTATTCCCAAAATTATAAACCCTCTTACAGCTACCTTACTCGCAGCTTCATATGTCAATGTTGCCATAACTTATTTCTTTTCGATAATATTAAAGTAGATAAAAACATAAAAACACAAATACCCATACCAAGTCCACAAAGTGCCAATACAATCCGACCTTTTCGACCATTTCATAATGATTCTTCCGCTTCACATATAAGCCACTCAGCACATTAAGCATAATGATGAGCAGAAAAAGTACACCTGTAAAGACGTGAAATCCGTGAAATCCGGTAATACAGAAAAACAACTGCCCGAACGCTTGTGGTCCGAACTGAAGTTTTTTGACTACTCCTTGCTCGTTTTTGTATTTCAAGCGCTTCCAATGTCCTTCATGCTTGTGGATGAGATAACTATCCCCAGCTTCGAAGGTATCTCCGGCCTTGATCTCATGGCCATCCCCTTCGAGATAGGTACCGCTCTCGGTATGACGGGCGAATGGATTATAACTCAGCGTCATATGCTCTTCGTTAATCAGCGTGTTCCACTCCCAAGCTTGGCATCCCAAAAAGGCTGCCCCTCCGAGCACCGTGAGCAACATCCAAAAGACCACTCCGTTTTTGTTTTCTCTATGGCCTTCCTGGACTGCTTTAAACATGGTCACGGAAGACACAATCAAGACAAAGGTCATGACGGTCACAAATATCAGTGGTTTATGATGCAATCCACCGGGAAAACTCGAAAACACATGATCCGGTACCGGCCATGCGGCGTTGCTCATACGAAGAGCACCATAGGAGAGCAGGAAGCCGGTAAAAGTTAAAGCATCCGAAAGCAGGAAAAACCATATCATCAGTTTTCCATAACTCGCCTTCATGGGCCGGGCTGCTCCACCCCATTTGTCGACATTTACATTAGCAGTAGTTGACGCCATAATTTTGCGTTTTACATGATATTTAAAAATAAAAACAAATATATCCATAGTCCGGCAAGAAAATGCCAGTAATACAATACAAGTTTAAAGCGGTTGACCCTCTTTTGCGTTATTTCGTAAGGCAACTTGAAAGCGTGGTAAATCGCCACGCCCAGCGCCATAAGGCCACTTACCAGGTGCAATGCATGAATACCCGTCATGACATAGACAAAAGACCCCGATGGATTCCCGGTGAGTTCGATACCTCTGGCAAACAACTCATTCCACGCCATATACTGAAGAGCGAGAAAGAGTAACCCCAGGGCAAAGCTGATGACCAGTCCCATCCTGTAGGTAGTGATTCGCCGCTTCTTATACCCTATATAGGCTGCGTGCAGAGCCACACTACTCGCGAGAATCACAGCCGTGTTCCACAAGAACAGTTTTGGCAACTGGAACTCCAGCCAGTTGCCTGCGCTTTCCCGGACGATATACGCACTGGTGAGGGCACCAAACAGCATCACTATCCCCGCCATTCCCAGCCAAAGGAGGAACATCATCGGATGAATGGTGGTATTGGTATGTTCGTACTTGGTCGTCATATGCTGAATATCCAATAGATGGTCAAAATAACAGGCAAGTAAATGAAGGAACTCAACATCATAACCAAGGCCGACTTCCGGTCAAATTTGGTATGAAATTGTAAAGTAGATCCCAGATATAACAACGTCATCAACACCACCAATCCTGTTCCCAAAGGTCGCACTACTCCCAAAACACCGGGCAAAAACACGATGCCCAGCAGAAAAACGGTATAGATAGCGGCATGCATCCCAATCATACGATCGACTGCACCATCCTTTTCCGGAACATTCCTAAAACCGGCTTTTTTGTAATCGTCAAAGCCCATAAATCCGATGGCCAAAAAATGTGGGAACTGCCATAAAAACTGAATCGCAAACAAGACGAGGCCGATAATGGTGATCTCCTTCTGGGCCGCTACCGAGCCGATAAGCATCGGCATAGCCCCCGGTATCGCACCGATAACCAAAGAAACCGGAGAATAGCGCTTCATCGGAGTGTATAAAAACACATACAACACCAAAGACAAAACCCCCAAGAAGGATACCAAAGGATGCAAAAGCCCTAACATTAAGATACCGATGAGTAATAAGACACCGCTGAGGAGTAAGGCGTTGTTGACCGTAAGGCGATTGGCCGCGATCGGTCTATTGGCCGTGCGTGGCATCAGTGCATCCGGGTCTTTTTCCAAAATTTCATTTAATATGTTGGCAGCAGAGGTTATTGCAAATCCACCCAATGCCAAAAACATGAACTCCATCCAATTCATTGTCCGCATCACAATCAAATACGAAAATAAAGAAGTCATAACGACCAATGCCGTTAAGCGAAACTTTATCAGCATATCCATATCCTTCCATACACTTACGGCATGAACATCTATCGCCTTTGTTTTTACTTTATTATTTCTGTATTCTTTATGCTTCATATCCGATGTGAAAGGTGGAGCGCAGTCCCGGTAATTGATGTGTAAATTAGTGAATCACTTCTTCCCCCTCCGATACGGGTACGTACTGAGGCTTGTATTCCACCTGATCTATATTGTAGTCATATGGCCATCTGTGCACGGTAGGCAACTTACCTTCCCAATTGCCATGTCCCGGATGAATATCAGTCGACCATTCTAAAGTAGTCGCTTTCCAAGGGTTCTTTGACTTGACTTTTCTTCCGTAGAATATGCTGTAGAAGAAATTGAATATAAATATGAGTTGCGTAAAAAATGCAATTATCGCAAATACCGTAATCACTTTGTTCATCCCATCAAACATCGAGAAGGTCTGAAAGCTATCGAAACTGTAATATCTCCTGGGCACTCCGGCTATTCCAAGGTACTGCATAGGCCAAAATACCATATATGCACTAATCAAAGTGAGCCAAAAATGAATCTTCCCCATCGTTTCGTTCATGAATCTACCATACATCTTAGGGAACCAATGATACACACCGGCCCACATACCAAAGAATGCCGCGACTCCCATTACTATGTGAAAGTGTCCGACTACGAAATACGTATCGTGCACCTGTATATCAATCGGAGCATTTCCCAGGAACAATCCGGTAAGCCCCCCTGAAATAAAGAAGGAGACAAATCCAATCGCAAATAACATGGGCACCCGCAAATGCAAATCCCCTTGATAGAGCGTCGTCAACCAGTTGAACACCTTAATGGCCGATGGTATCGCAATAATAAGAGTAAACAAGATAAAAAAGTTGGCTATAAAGGGATTCATCCCGGACACAAACATATGGTGCGCCCAAACGAGGAAAGACAAAAAACCAATCGAAGCAATAGACACGATCATGGCCTTGTAGCCGAAAATCGGCTTGCGGGCATGGGTGGACATCACTTCGGAGACAATTCCCATCGCAGGGAGGATGATGATATACACTTCCGGATGTCCCAGGAACCAAAATAGGTGCTGGTACAATACCGGGCTTCCGCCGGTGTGATTGAGCGCTTCTCCTCCAATAAATATATCGCTCAGATAAAAACTCGTCCCTATCGTCCTGTCAAAAATCAATAAAAAGAAACCCGCCACCAAAACCGGGAAAGACAACAATCCAATAATGGCAGTCACCAAAAAAGACCAAATGGTAAGCGGCAATCTCAACATGGTCATCCCCTTGGTGCGAAGATTAAGTATTGTCGTGATATAGTTGATACCACCCAGCAAAACGGAAACCACAAAAAACACCAGACTCATCAACCACAAATCCATCCCCACACCGGAGCCGCTCATCGCTTGTGGCAACGCACTCAGCGGGGGATAAGCCACCCAACCACCAGAAAAAGGACCGGTGCTGACAAACAACGACAAAAACATGACCAATCCCGCCAAAAAGAAGAACCAATAACTCAACATATTGAGGAAAGGCGAGGCCATATCCCTGGCACCAATTTGTAATGGAATCAAGAAGTTACTAAACGTCCCACTCAATCCTGCGGTCAGGACGAAGAAAACCAAAATCGTACCGTGAATGGTAACCAAGGCGTAATAAAACTCCGGGGCGAGCGTCCCAAATCCCTCGCTGTTGACCACAATCCACTTCCCCAACAACGGGCGCAACCAAGCCATACTCTCCTCCGGAAAACCGAGCTGCAGTCGGAAGATGACCGACATTCCTGCAGCGATAATCGCCCAAATAATACCGGTAATCAAATATTGCTTAGCGATAATCTTGTGATCCGTACTAAATATATATTTAGAGACAAAGCCCACTTGATATTTATCTCCATCATGACCGTGATCATGAAAATGATCATCATACCCCAATTCCTCAATGATAGAGTCGGGTTGGTAGGTTACTTCTTTAATTTCAGCCATTCTATTATGTCGTTTTAAGATTAAAAACTATTTATTTGACGCTTACTTAATAATAAGTTCCGTTCTTCTATTTTTTTGACGTCCTTCGGCATTGTCATTAGATGCGACAGGCTTGTCTTGTCCATATCCCTTGGCCTCCATACGATCAGTAGCTACTCCTTTCTTCATGAGATACTTCATGACCGCGTTGGCACGGGCCTCAGAGAGGGTTTTATTGGATTCTGGATTGCCCACATTGTCGGTGTGTCCGGCGACTTCAATCTGAATCTCCGGATGGGATTGCATCGCTTCTGCAGCGAAGTCCAGTTCGTATCTCGACAACGCGGTAAGCTCCGATGAGCCCGTTTTAAAGTGGACGTTTCGCAATTGGATAATGCGCTCTGCTTCATCCTTACTGTTGTACGCGTTGTTAAAACGGTTAATAAAATCAGCTTTGCGTTCAGCTACCTCAAATGGGAGCAATTCATTCCTGTAAGGATCATCCTCCGTAAAGCGAATATTTTCGAAGTAATAGGACTTCTGCTTATTGTACCATGCTTCAAACTCCTCCGGTTCTACCACACGCACGACCCTTCGCATACTGTAGTGCCCGATACCACAGAGTTCGGCACAAGCCAACTCGTAATTGAAGGCTTTCCAAAGAGGTGGACTGTTGGGATCTTCCGGATCCGAGGGTACCTGATACTCCGGATAATTGCTCAAGCGCTGCCTGTACTCCTCTGTCGTGGTCGTCGGTGTCACCACAAAGTAGGTAGGCAATCCCGGTACAGCATCCATCTTCACCCTGAAGTGAGGTAGAAAAAAGGAGTGCAATACATCTTTGGCATATATCCTGAATTTCACCTTTCGCCCCTTTGGAATGACGATTTCGTCTGCCATGAAATCGTCGAGATTGCGTTTGTCGCGCCAATCCTGTCCCAACTCATTGACTCCGGGCTTAATTAGCCGAAAATCCTTTGCTCCCAAATGCCCATCTTTCCCGGGATATCGAATATTCCAAAGAAACTGCTGTCCTGTAACATCGATTTCGAGGTATTGCTCTGACGGATCGACATCGGCGGTTATATTATTCCATGCCACAATCCCTTTGACCACCAAAACGGTGAGCACAAGGGCCGGAAGAGCGGTCCATATGATTTCGAGTTTGGTGTTGTGCGCAAGGTTACTCGCACGATGTCCTCTTCGGTGCCGGTATTTATACGAAAACCAAAACAGCGCAAAAGTGGTCAATACAAATATCAAGGTCGTAAAAAATAAAGTAATATTGAAGAGGGAATCGATCTCCGGTCCGTGTTCGGAGGCCGCGGTGTGGGGACCATACCCGAGCATATAATTCTTAAAGTCATAAGCGGACCAAAAACATGCTACCAAAAACACAATGTTGAACACCATCAACCAGGTGGCCACCCTTTTGTATTTGCGATCAGTCGCTTCAGGATCATTTTCTGACAGCGCATTTGCTTTATCGTTGAGAATGCTCAGCAAGACGACAATTGCCAGCAATAAAAGCACAATTCCGGTAATAAGTAATGTTGTCATTATTTTATCTTATATTATTGTTAGTCTAAGTATCAATCCAATGATTAATAGAGTTCTTGCCTTTGCAAAGATTTCGTTAAACCATCTGTTATAAAAGTCAACTATTTCATACACTCATACAAATACACCACCGCTAAGTTAGTAAATTATACTATTGGTTTACTTAAATATTCCATTTACCAACCAACTTCCGGACGCTTTGTAACCAACTACACTACGTGGTGATGAATACTTTCCTCAATGTATGCATCATTGACAGGTAATAGGCATGCCTTCGTCAAGTCAATAAATGTAGTATACAAAAAGAGGCCTAAAAACCCGATAAAAGTCCCAATCTCCAGGAAGCCCGGCAATGTAAAGCCGGATACAAACGAAGACGCTTCGTGTCCATGCTCCCCCACTGCTTCATGTGCTCCAGAAAGCTCTTGTACCGTATGCAATACACCCGGCTTGACCATCAGGAATATATCAATCCAATGCCCTATCAGCAGTAAAACAGCAATGAAAACCATAGTTCCCCTCATTCGCTTGGTGGTATTGGGCAGTAACAGCAAAAACGGCAAGACGAAATTCATAATCAGGTTGCCGTAAAACAGCACCGGGTAATGATCGACTCTCACCTTAAAGTAAACCGTCTCTTCACCGACATTGCCGTACCAAATCAGCATATACTGAGAAAACCACAAATAGGACCAAAAGACACTGATACCAAAGATAAACTTACCGATATCGTGCATATGTTCTTTGGTGAAGTACGGCATATAGCCCTGTCCTTTAAGGTATAGTATTATCAATGTCAACAAGCTAAGCATCGCCACAAACCAGCTTGAGGCAGTGTACCATGCAAACAGCGTACTGTACCAGTGAGGGTCAAGAGACATCAGCCATTGCCATATCCCGACCGCACTAAAATAACCGATCGTAACAAGAGACAAGGCACCATAAGTCTGCATCTTCTTAGTAAAAGTGTAATCTCCAAACTTACCATGTTCATCTTCCTGCACGGATGCTCTTCTTATTCTGCTCGCCAAAAAGTACCAGCTACCCAGTGCCAAGATCGTAAAAATAGTATACATCACCGGATTTAAAAATCCGGATTTCCCTGTCAGAACTTTGTCATTGGCGACAAAATTCTCGTCCGCCCATAGGTATAAATGGTGCCATTTCATAAAAAGCCCTATCACAATGATTAGGAAGAAAGCAATCCCTAATTTCAATTGTAAACTCATAGCTTCCAATACCCTCTTAAACACACTCATATATCCGCCGTATCCCACCAAAGCCGTGGACATATAGAAGAGGGCCATGGCGGCTATCCCCGTAAAAAATAAAGCTTCGTGCAAGAAGTTGGACCAAAATCTCGCTTTACCGGGAAGCGAATCGGTCATAAAAGTCAGCACTACAGACAACAGGCCGATGCCCATCATAATCATAAAGACTGTCTTTTCTTTCCCTTTTATTGTAAACTTATTCATAATTACTGACTATTTGAATATTGTCTTTTTTAACCGTAATACTAATCTAAACCACCTCTTATTCTGCAGAGGAATGATGCGCAGGAATGGCCCAGTCATTCAGAGTATTCTTATTGGCAGAGTACTCTTTGCCCTTGACCTTGGCTTGGAGGCTTCTGATGTAGTGAATGACATCCCAACGCTCTTCCGGATTCAGTTTATCTCCGTATCCGGCCATCACATTCTTTCCGTATTTGATAGCGTGATAGAGTTGACCATTGGTCGCATTGATAAATTTATCCAGCGTAAAATCTGCGGGTTGAGCCGGAAACTTTCCTCCGTCCTCCCGAACGAGATACCCTTCGCCATTGCCCTTTTCGCCATGGCAGATGGCACAATAAATATTGAAGAGGTATTTCCCTCTTTCTAATCCCTTCTCAGTAATAGGCGTCTTCGCCATGATAAGTTCTGCTGACGCCCTGGCTCGCCCCTCCTCCGTGTTGGGGTAATAATAGGCGTCTTGCCCCATCGAACGTGTCCCTGCCACAGGAGATTTTGGCATGGCGTATTTGCGATAGTCTTTTTCGGAGACAAACTGATTCAAGCTATAGTAACTGCTATAGTTGGCCTCATAAGCCACACTGTGTGCCATGTCCGGCATGTACTCATACCCGGGATTGTTATCACCGGGTTGACAGGATGCGAGAAACAGAAATCCACTAATGACACTCAAAAGTGTAAGGAACTTCTTGCTGGTTATTTTTATTGGATTCATTGGATATGAATTTTATTTCTTTGGATACTTCCTTTCGTTATTCTACTACTAAATGGTCTTCGAACCAATTTCTTCTGCTCCGGTCTCTTGTAGAAATGACTCGGCAACCCCCTCTCCTACTTCATCCGCACTAAACGAAATACAAAACTTGTCATCAGTGATTCGAGGATGTAACACCGGATTTTTTACTCCCGGCCCCATCCCACTTATCACATAAAAAGTGACCGTCATCCCCACCGCAGCAAACAGGACGGTACTTTCAAACATAATCGGAACAAAAGCGGGTACAGACCAATAGGGCTTTCCGCCAAAAATATTGGGCCAGTCGATGGTGGACACCCATGACATACCCAAAAAGGCTGTCAAAAAACCGGTAAGTCCATAGATAAAACCTGCTATGTGCAAGCGCGACTCTTTCAAACCCAATAGAGGATCCAGCCCATGCACCGGAAAAGGCGTAAAGACATCATCTATCTCCAGGTGCCGTCCTTTGGCTTTTTTAATGGCAGAGAAAAGTGCTTCCTCTGTGCTATATAATCCAAATATTACTTTCTTAGACATGTATGCTAACTTTTAGTAAAGATCTAATTATTATCTATTTTCTACCGTGCTTGTATTTATCTTGCCAAGCCTTTAATTCTATCCATTTACCCTCTACAGCCAATAAAGCTTGCTCCGGCCAGTAATCGGGGATATTGCCGGCAAAATTACCCTCCGCTTCGTCCAATATCTTTTGAAGATATCCCGGCTCGGCGACAGATAGCTGCCTAAAGGTCAAAATGCCTGCTGCATTTAGCGCTTGCTCCACTTTGGGGCCGATCCCCTCAATTTTCTTCAGATTATCCCGGACCTCTGTATCCGTTACAGGTGCTTTTCTCGCCACTGAAGCCTCTTCAGCCTTTAACTGCTGATGAGATTCTCCGCCGTGATGGTCATCAGAATGGTCCGCATTAAAATCATCCGAATCATGATCGGGGACGTCATTCTCACATGCACGCCCGTGTCCGATATTATTCCTTTCTCTAAATTGATTGGCGGCATAACGATAGATGTGCTTTACCTCAGCAATAGCCACGACCGGAGCGACTCTTGTAAAAATCAAAAAGAAGGTAAAAAACAATCCAAATGTACCGATATAGATACCAATCTCAACCCAAGTCGGGGAATACAAACTCCAACTGGAGGGAAGATAATCCCGTGCCAGAGTGGTGGCGATGATAACAAATCGCTCAAACCACATTCCTATGTTAATCAAGATAGACAAGAAAAAGGTGAAGGTGATGTTGGTACGCAACTTCTTAGACCAGAAGAATTGTGGTGAAACAACATTGCAAAACATCATGCCAAAGTAAGACCACCAGTAAGGGCCTGTTGCTCTGTTGAAAAATGCAAACTGCTCGTACACATATCCGGAGTACCATGAAATAAATAACTCCGTCAAATAAGCCACTCCCACAATCGTACCTGTCAGTAAGATGACCTTATTCATCGACTCAATATGATTGATGGTAATATAATCCTCAAGGTGCAGTATCTTTCTTGCAATCAACATCAAGGTAAGTACCATTGCAAACCCGGAGAATACCGCTCCAGCGACAAAATAGGGCGGAAAGATCGTCGTATGCCATCCCGGAATAACAGATGTAGCAAAGTCAAAACTCACAATCGTATGCACGGACAACACCAAAGGAGTGGCCAGCCCGGCAAGTATCAATGCCAGGGATTCCCACCGTTGCCAGTGCTTGGCAGATCCGGTCCAACCAAAAGAGGCAATATTGTATAAGTATTTGCGAAGTCCCTTTGAACGATCTCTAAGTGTGGCAAAATCCGGGACAAGACCGGTATACCAGAATAATATTGAAACCGTAAAATATGTACTAATCGCGAATACATCCCAGAGCAATGGGGAATTAAAGTTCGGCCACACCGGTCCACGTGTATTGACATAAGGGAAGATAAAGAAAGCATTCCAAATACGTCCCATGTGAATCATCGGGAAGAGTCCCGCGCACATCACGGCAAAAATAGTCATCGCCTCTGCCGCACGGTTAACCCCTGTACGCCACCACTGTCTAAAAATTAATAAGATGGCAGAGATGAGCGTCCCGGCATGTCCGATACCGATCCACCAAACGAAGTTGGTAATGTCCCATCCCCAGTTAATCGTCCGGTTCAAGTTCCATGTTCCAATCCCGTAATAAATCGTCCATCCAATGGCAAACAAACCAAAAGACATTACGGATACAGCGACAATAAAGGCCCCAATCCATGCTAACCCGGGTACTTTCTCCGCCGGACGACAGAGATCTTCCGTAATTTGATGATAGGTTTTATCGCCCGTAATTAATGTATGTCTAAACCCGGAGACTATTGTTGATCCCATATTATAAGTTTATCGTTTTTCTCAAATCCTGTTGTGAATAAATTAAACCTCATTTAGATTTTCCGTATTGACTAACTTTGCCCTGTAAGCCACTGTTGGCCTAACATCAATCTCCTCTAAGACGTAATAGGTAAGTGGAGATTCCTTTAGTTTATTAAGTTTACTCTCTTTGTCATTCTGATCCCCAAAGACAATCGCTCCGGTAGGACAAGCAGTCTGGCAAGCGGTTTTGACATCTCCATCGGCCAAACGGCGTCCTTCCATCTTAGCATTCAATTTCCCCTCTTGAATACGCTGGACGCAGAACGAGCACTTTTCGATCACCCCTCTCGAACGAACCGTTACATCGGGATTGAGAATCATTCGGAAGAGACTGTCCGCACCAAAAGGCAATTCCTCTTGTGCCACTACGGGCTCATTCGGACGGAAAAGATCGGCAGTGGTATAATCCAGCCAGTTGAATCTTCTCACCTTGTACGGGCAGTTATTGGCGCAATACCGGGTACCGATACAGCGGTTGTAAGCCATTTGGTTGATTCCCTCCGAACTGTGATTTGTAGCATTCACCGGGCAAACATTTTCGCAAGGTGCATTATCACACTGCTGGCACATCATCGGTTGATAGAAGGTATTGGGATTCTTAGCACTACCAAAATAGTATCTATCTATCCGCAACCAAGTCATCTCGTGATGGCGGCTCACTTCTTTCTTTCCTACGATAGGCACATTGTTCTCGGCCATGCATGAAATGGTACACGCTGCGCATCCCGTGCACTTATTCGTATCGATATAGAGCTCCCAGTGATGTCCTTGATCATACAATTCTTCCTTGTATTTATCATAAGGATAGAGTGTTTGCTGATTGAGATGTTCCGCCTCTTCACGCTTTTCATGAAGCTCTTTGGCAAATTCATCCTTTTCATGCAAAGGCGTATAATACACGATCGAACGATCGGTCAATGCTCCTTGAAATCCGGAGGTAATCCCCTTCCAATCATCGGACACCAAGGCGGCTTCGTCCGCATTGATGACCTCGCCGGAAGCTTTATCGACATCCTTAATTCCGAAGGTATGATGATACTGCACACAGGCAAAGTGCTCCTCTTTTTCTCCGGTAGGCTCCCCTACCGTAACACTATCATTATAATACTGTGTAAGGCCATCGGCCTCCTGTAAGAACGGATACATATTGTGTCCAAAATCACTTCCCACAGGTCCGGCCATCGTACGTCCGTACCCCAAGGTCATGCTCAACGTACCATCCATAATTCCAAACTGCCTGAACACCGGCAATGCCTGCTCTTCTCCACCGCCAATGGCGACGTTGAGGATGGCGCCGTCTTCATGTATTCCTTTGATAGAGGTAAAGTCGTTGACCCCATCAAAATGAATCGGCACCTGCAGGTAATTTCCCCACGAACAACGGGTAACGGGATCCGGCATTTCCATCAACCATGGGTTGTTGCTATAGGCGCCATTGCCGACTCCGATACTCTCGAGAAAGGATATTTCATATTCGCTGTTGCCGGGCTTGGTAATGCCTCTGCCTAAAGAGTTGTTGTCCCCATTATAGGGCACCTCCAATGCAGCTTCCTTTGTCGTATAAACACCGGATTCCAAGACTGCATCAAACGCCGCCTGTCCTCCCAAGCGGTCCATCCAGTTGGCCTTTACAAATTCGTAATAGGGCTGCTCGGCTTTGGTGTCGAGCAAGTCACTTCCCGCCCAGGTTAAGAAGGATTCTCCTGCTTGACGCGTATCGAACAGAGGATTTATCGTGGGTTGCAGGAAGGAATATACACCGCGTTTCGGATGAACATCTCCCCAAGACTCTAACATATGGTGATCCGGGGCGAGATAGTCACAGAGCACATTGGTCTCGTTTGCATTGGTATCGATGCCCACTTTAAGGGACACCTTGGCCATGGCTTCTCCAAAAGCAGTACCAAATGGAGTATCATATACCGGATTGGCATGGTGGACAAACAAGGCATCCACCTTTCCACTTTTCATATCATTGAGCAACGCTCGAATGGCCCGGTCATCCCCCTTGCGCTGGTAGCTGGCTTCGTTGAAGTCCAATGTCGTCCCATACGCTCCTATCAGATGATTGATGGCATTGACGATTTGTTGCTCTGCAACATTATTGGAAGAAGATACCACCAATCCTTTGGCCCCGGCTTTTACCAATTCGACCGCAGCTGCTTTTAACGCCTTGCCCGCTTCATCTTCGATGGGGGGAACGGTAATGCTCACTGCTCCTTTTCTGGCAGCCACTGCATTGTACAGATGGGCCATGGCGATACCCTGTTGAGAGGGCTTTACCAGGATGCGCTCATCCGCGTTGGAGCCCGTAAGGGACATCCCATTCTCTACGTGAATATGTTTTAAGACCTGTGGCCGGTCAAAATCCTGGGTCTCTCTCTTCTTAGCATATTGGTGGGCAAATTCTACGGGAGATATCCATGTCCCTAGAAAATCGGCATTAAAACTCACTACCACGTCCGCTTTGTCAAACCGGTATCCGGGTATCACCCGCTGACCAAAGTCCTTTTCATTTGCCAGGAGCATCGCCGTAGATGAGACGGGATCGTAGGTGACCACTTCGGTATTGGGATACTTCTGCTTAAAGGCCTCAAAGGCCTTGTCGAGAGAAGGACTCATCGTGGTATGGGTCACGATGCGAATATTGGAGTTGGCTGTCAGCTTTCCGCTAATGGCTATATCCAAATCCTCCCAAGACATCCTTTTTAGTGTATTATCTTCCAACTTCCCCGGATGCCTCAGCCTATACATATCATAGAGAGAGAGCACCATCGCTTGTGCTCTGGCTGACGTCCCGCCTCCGGTCATGGTCGATTTGGGATTGCCCTCTATTTTGATAGGTCTCCCCTCTCTTGTTTTGACAATCACGGGGCAGTAATCACTGCCCGTTACAAAACTCGAAGCGTAATATACGGCGTTACCGGGGACAATATTCTCCGGTTTTACGACGTAGGGCAAAGCCTTTTTAACCGGTATGTCACAACTCGCAACTACTGCTGCTGACAAGCTAAATCCCAACATCTTCAAAAAATCTCTCCTGTTTCCGGAAAGCATTTCGTTGGCATCGGCCACTACATCCGCAACATTGGATGGGATATTTTCTCTCCTCACTTCATGACGCCATTGTGCATCATTACTGAGATCTTTGTCACTTACCCAAACTTGACCTTTATTTTTCATTTGTTTAATATTGTGTTTTTGCTATATGAAATGGGGGGCAATCTTTCTTGGTATAATTAATAATGGCATTTTTGACACTCCGTCCCTCCGATGTCCGCTACGGTCACTTTTTCTCCTGCTTTCATCTTCTTGTGTAGCAATTCGTAATCTTCATAATACGGATTATCCAACTGGATTTCGGTGTTGCGGTGACAGTTGACGCACCATCCCATGGAGAGCGGAGAATATTGATAGACTTTATCCATCGTCTCGATCGGACCATGACAAGTCTGACATTCCAACTTGCCCACCTCTACGTGCTGTCTATGGCTGTAGAATACGTGATCCGGAAGGTTATGTACCCGTACCCATTCGATCGGCCCGTAGACATGTGATTTGAATTCGTTGGTCAAAGAGCGAACGATATTCTTCCATTGTTTTTCGACTTCGGATTCTCCGGCAGCATCCAGAGAGGTCAAATCATTTTCGGACATATAGTTGTCTCCTATCCATTTCTTGTATATCCCGGCCACCTCGTCCATCGGCATGTCTTTAAAGCCTTCTATGTATTCTCCGGTATTGGGGTCAAACCCTTGTGAAGCGTAAATCTTTGTCAACTCCGCCGTGCCATCTTTCGAGCCGACTTTTATCGCCTTGTGGCACTTCATACATGTAGCATTGTCCGGAATCATCGAATGCCGACTTCTACGGGCCCCATCATGGCAAAATTTGCAATCGATTTTGTTGTCTCCGGCGTGAATCTTATGCGAAAAGTTAATCGGTTGGTCGGGCTTGTATCCTTGCTGTCGCCCAAGGGAGATCGCCCCCTTCACCAGAAAATGACCGAGGAAAACCACTAAAAAGAACGTGACGACCCGCTTGAATCCCGTGCTCTTGAGTCCACTCATCAGACTCAACTTCTTAGGGTTGGGCACCTCTTCTTCCAACTGTCTCACATAATCCAAACTCGAAACGATATTGAAGAGAATTAATGCCAAAATCGCAAACAATCCAAACAAAATATAATACAGCAAATTGCTGTCATCCACCTTGGTGGCAGGAGCCCCCCCACTTCCTGCAGCACCGGCAGCGGCCGTGGCAGGACCTTTCTCACAGACCTCCTTGATATGCATCAAAATCGACTCAATGTCCTCCTCTGTCAAACTCGGAAAAGGAGTCATGGTAATCGGTTTGTATTTATTCCAAAGCTCAATAGCACGGGGATGACCGGATTGAATGAGTTTTTGGGAATTGTGAATCCAACTCGCTAAATCGCTCTTTGGATAATCTGCCCAACGCTCCTCTACTCCACAAAGCGCAGGTCCTGTCATGTCATCCTTCATGTTTTTATTATGACATGCTGCACAATTTGCTTTAAACAAGCTCTTTCCCTTTGCAGCGGAGGCCTGCCCGAAAACTCCGGTTTGAGCCATTAGCATGAGGGCAAATACTAACTGTATCGCTCTGAAAATGAATCGTTTTTCTGCCATTACGAATGGATATTTAGATGGTAATTTGTCTTGTTGGTCCTATTTTAAGACGCAAAATTAACAAAATCTTAATATTTTAAAATTTTTTCAACAATAACTATATCAAATTATTTGATGCAACTATTTCAAACCGCAACCATTGCTTTTATGGCCGGATGCGGGTGGTAATTCTCCAATGCAAAATCTTCATACTTAAATGCCTCAATGTCGGTCACCTGATCGGATAAAATCATGTTCGGTAATCTACGGGGCGCCCGGCTCAACTGCAACTTGGCCTGCTCGATATGATTGCTGTACAAATGGGCATCCCCCAAGGTATGTACAAATTCTCCTACCTCCAATCCACAAACTTGTGCCACCATCATCGTCAACAATGCATAAGACGCAATATTAAAGGGAACTCCAAGAAAAACATCCGCTGAGCGTTGATATAACTGACATGATAGCTTGCCATCGGCGACATAAAACTGAAAGAGCAAATGACAGGGCATTAACGCCATTTGGCCTAACTCTCCCACGTTCCACGCACTGACTAGTATCCTTCTGGAAGAGGGATTATTCTTAATCGCAGATATAGCCTCTGCCAACTGATCCATATGCCGCCTGTCACGCGCTTCCCAGTTCCTCCATTGCTTGCCATATACCGGCCCCAAGTCTCCCCATTTCGAAGCGAATGCCTCGTCATCAATGATGCGTTGGACAAATTCCTTCTTTTTTGCTTTCCATTCAGGTGTATATTTCTCAAACTGTGTGGCTTGTCCGGTGGCCTCCAGATAGGATTGAAAGGGCCATTCGTCCCATATGTGAACATTGTTTTGCACCAGATACCGGATATTGGTGTCTCCTTTGATAAACCACAATAACTCGTGAATAATCCCTTTGAGATAGACTTTTTTTGTCGTGAGAAGAGGAAATCCCTTGGAGAGATCAAACCGCATCTGATACCCGAATACACTGATGGTCCCGGTCCCGGTCCGGTCTTCCTTGGCGACCCCATTATCCAAAATATGTTGAAGCAAATCCAGATAAGTCTTCATGGGCGCAAAAGTAACATATTAAACTTAATTAAATACGTATTCTGCTAATATTTTTCCCTCTGTTTTCACAATGCCCGTCAAATACCTCGATTTACCGGGATTTATTTCCTCCCGGAGTGTTTTTCTCAGGTATGAAATGGTCGACCATTTCATACCAACAAACACTACTTCTGCAGTAATCAGATTCTATTCAAATACTACAATGACTCACGCATTATCTGCCGGGCGCGAACCAAGTCTTCAGGTGTATCTATCCCTATGTGTTCATGTGTAGTCTGAATCACCCGGATGTGATACCCGTTTTCAAGCCAACGGAGCTGCTCGAGATTTTCCAATTGCTCTAAAGCCGAAGCCGGGAGTTCGACAATTTCATGCAGCACCTCTATCCTAAATCCGTACATACCGATATGCGCCCAAAGTTCCACTTCTCCTGTTAAGCTACCCCCTATATGTGGTATAGGCTGACGGCTAAAGTACATAGCCCTGTCCATTCGATTCTTGACGAGCTTGACCGTGTGGGGATCTTCGAATACAGCCCTGTCTGTAATCCTGGTAGCAAGGGTGACGATTTGCCCTCCTGCCTGTCGAAGGGCATCGGCCATAGCATCAATTTCGTCCGGCCGGATGAAAGGCTCATCCCCCTGGATATTAATCACCCCATGCACCGCCAGTTCACTTATCTGTGCGAGGGCCGCATGACAGCGTTTCGTCCCGTTATCAATATCCGGAGATGTCATAAACACCTTCGCCCCAAAAGAAGCAGCATGCTCATAAATGCGTTGATCATCGGTAGCGATATACACCCCTGCAAGGCGGCCGGCAGCCATGGCCTGTTGGTAAACCCTCTGCAAAACGGACAGCCCCTCCAAATCGGCCAATAGCTTACCGGGAAAGCGGGAAGAGGCATACCGAGCGGGTATAACACCAATGATATTAGACGGTTTCTTCAAAATAAAGTATTAAATTTTAGTTAATAACGCTTTATAATAAATCTTAATGTGTATCTTTGTGCCTCTATAAAGACCCATTATTATGCAAAAATACATTCTTCTTGTTTTTAGTATTCTTACGATGGTCAAAAGTAGTTATTGTCAGGAGACTACGACAACTTTTCACGCAGCTCCTTTTCCATATATTCACCGGGACGACTCCATCTTGTTGCATCGATCGGATGATGCGCTCTTATATAAGCATATCATCCGGCCGAAACAGACCCTTTTCTCCATCGCCAAATACTACGGTATCAATTTGGAGCAAATATATGCATTTAACCCTCAGCTCATAGGAGCCAACATCGCAACAGGCGCCATCCTTCAAATCCCGATTCCTCCCGGTGCCATTGTCCCATTGCCGCTAGATGCGGACTCTTCCGGCTACGCCCGTTGCTATTACAGAGTACGTCCGGGTGAAACACTTTACGGCATCGCTCGCCGTACATTGAATAGCAGCGTCGCTTATCTCACAGAAGTCAATCCGGGATTGCGTTCTGACAACTTACATCCGGGACAACTTCTCCATATCGGGTGGATGAATATCATGGGAATTAGCCCTTTCAAACGCTCTGAAGAGCGCGCGATTAACGCGGCGAAATCCCGTGAGCAGCGCTCACTTGATTCCGGATTTGTAAGCAAAGACCTCGTATTTACCCAAGACAAAAACCTGGCATTTTGGAACAAATCTTCGGACCAATCCGGTCTCTTTGTGATTCATAAATACATCACTCCGGGCACAATCATCCAACTGTACAATCCTAACATGGATATCTCTGTCAAAGCAAAAGTCGTAGGCTCCATTCTCCCGGGCACCTATCCACCGGACATAGACTTGGTGGTATCTTCTCAGGTCGCCAATGATTTGGGGGTGATAGACCCTCGATTTTATGTCAAGGTGTCTTATTACAAATAATGTAGCGTGCTATACACCTTTCAACAGGTGTTTCACTAAAAGTCCATGAGTATTTGTAGCTTTGCGCCCAAATTGCAGATATGGACAGCAAGAGTAATATATTAGAGACGATTGGGAATACTCCGCTCGTCCGACTAAACAGGACGGTTTCGGATATTCCGTCTTTGGTACTTGGCAAGGTGGAGACCTTCAACCCCGGCAATTCTATTAAGGATCGTATGGCCGTGCAGATGATTCGAGATGCCGAAAAGGCCGGCAAGCTAAAGCCGGGAGGCACCATCATTGAGTGCACTTCCGGCAACACCGGCATGGGGCTCGCGCTTATCGCCGCCGTCGAAGGTTATAAATGTATTTTCACCACGACGGACAAGCAGTCCAAGGAAAAAATGGATATTCTCAAAGCACTTGGTGCGGAAGTCATCGTCTGCCCTACTGCTGTATCTGCGGACGATCCACGCTCTTATTATTCCGTAGCAGAGAAGCTCAACAAAGAAATCCCCAACTCCTTTTGGTGCAATCAATATGACAACCCCTCCAACCCAAAGGCACACTACCTCTCTACCGGCCCAGAGATATGGACACAAACCGATGGCAAAATCACCCATCTCGTCGTAGGTGTAGGTACCGGTGGCACGGTCAGTGGAACTGCAAAATACCTTAAAGAACAAAATCCGGATATCAAAATATGGGGAATTGACACCTATGGGTCGGTGTTTAAAAAGTACCATGAGACCGGCATTTTTGATGAGTCGGAGATATATCCCTATATTACTGAGGGAATTGGGGAGGACATTTTACCCAAAAATGTAGACTTTTCACTCATCGATCATTTCGAAAAGGTATCGGATAAAGATGCCGCATTGGCGACGCGGGAACTCGCCAGAAAAGAAGGACTACTCTTGGGGTATTCGGCGGGTTCTGCTTTGGCCGGATTGCGTCAGATGAAAGAGCAGCTCACTGAGAAGGATGTCGTGGTGGTTATATTTCACGATCACGGCAGTAGATATGTAGGCAAACTATTTAATGATGATTGGATGCGCGAGCAAGGTTTTTTGGATTAAACGACAATATCAAAGCCGGATGAAGGGTTTATTAGCTGTTTGCAGTTTTGTTATCTGCTTTACAATGAAAAATGGAGCATTCCGTTTATAAAAGAGGTGACACCGGATATATCCGTTTAATAAAAAACAACTATGAATAATTTACATAGCGACTTTACAGATAAAAGAGAAGAACAATATGGTTTTCACCATTCCGTTTTCACCATTCTTTTCATATTTTGCTGGATATGTTACGGTAATGGCCCCCTTCAAGCACAGGAGGTTCGCTTTGTCCAATCTTTGGCGAGTCCGTTACTGATTAATCCTGCAATGACCGGGGATTTGCCCGGGCGATTTCGCGTCAGTCTCATCAATCGGCAGCAGTGGAGTCCTGCCCTGGGAGCACCCATAGAAAGCTATGCCTTCGGGGGCGATGCAAAATTTAAGATCAACGGAGAAAAAGACCGCTTTGGTCTTGGGATATTATTTTTTTCGGACCGCTTTAGCACATTTCAGACCCATGTCAATCATATCTCCCTAAGCACCTCCTATCACAAATCATTGTCAGCAAACAATAACTCCATCCTTCAGGCGGGATTGCAATTTGGTGTAGGACAAAGGGGTGTGAACTATGAGAACTTCACCTTCGAGGACCAATTTGATGGCATTAATAAATACAATCAAGCAACACAGGAGATTTTGCCACCCAACAGCCTCGCCAATCCGGAGCTGGCCTTCGGCCTCCAGTATAAGGCCAGATTGCGCGCTGACCGGTTATTTTACATTGGGGTATCCGGGTATCACCTGATAAAATCACAGGTCGCTTACTACAGCAAAATCATCAACGACAACGTCCCGTTCTCCAAAGAGAACTATTTGTTCCGGAGATTTCATCTATACACGGGGATGCATATCGAGCGTCAAAGCATTCGCTACTCCCCTTCCTTTAAGGCTTCGACCCAAGGTCCGGTGTCAGAGCTTTCCATTGGCGGAACCATCCGCAGGCAATTTTACGATTCAAAGATTAGTGCCATACATCTTGGAACATGGTTATTAGGAGGTAATAATGATGACGGGTGGGGTATGAAATCGTTGGCCGCTATGATCGGAACAGAATTCAATGGTCTCATAATAGGCTTTAGCTATGACCAACTTTTTCACGACTACTTCAAAGGAGTGGGTGGAATGGTAGCATTCGAACTATCGCTCACCTACATCGGCAACTATGAAAATGACTTCACCTATTGCCCTACCTTCTGACGAAAAATGCTCTTCTCCCCTATTCTTCCTCTTGTCTTTTGATTCTTTCTCGCTCTGCGTCTTCGCCAAAAACCCGGATAATATCCTTCACCAGACGATGACGCACTACGTCATCCGCATTCATACGGATCACGTCTATTCCCGGGATACCACTTAAAATATCCATTGCTTTTCTAAGACCTGAGCGCTGCTTGAAAGGGAGATCGACCTGGGTGAGATCACCTGTAATAACGTACTTGGCCTTGGGCCCTAACCTCGTCAAGAACATTTTTATTTGCATGACGGTAGCATTCTGAGCCTCGTCCAAAATAACAAATGCTTCATCCAAAGTCCTGCCGCGCATAAAGGCCAAGGGCGCCACCTCAATCGTTCGCTGCTCCATAAAATGCTTGAGCTTCTCAGGAGGAATCATATCATTCAAAGCATCGTACAATGGGGTGAGGTAAGGATCGACTTTCTCTTTGAGGTCTCCCGGCAAAAAACCCAAGCTTTCGCCGGCTTCAACAGCAGGTCGTGTAAGGATAATCTTCTTCACCTGCCGTTCTTTCAATGCCCGGACAGCCAGCGCTACCGCTGTGTAGGTCTTTCCTGTCCCGGCCGGACCTACTGCAAAGATTACATCGTTCTCCGCAACAGAATCTTTTAGCCTTCTTTGGTTTTGTGTCCTTGCGGATATTGGTCGTCCATCCTTTCCAAACAAAATCACTTCTGTCCCCTTTGGAGTGGATATCGTTTGTGGAGCACCATTATTTAATATGTCCTGGATGTCATATTTAGTCAGCTTATTGTGTCTGCGCAAAGCTTTCAGCAAGGCCTCCATCTTGGCCTTTGCTCGTTGGGCATGCTTCTTTTCTCCTTTTAAAGTCAATCTTTCCCCTCGATAATTAATGGCTACCTGCGGGAATGCCCTGCGCACCATATTCAACTTACTATCATGATGTCCATAGAGTTCCAAAAGGTCTATCCCATCAATCTTTAATACAATTTCGCTATTTGTCAATTATACATTAAATTTAATTATAATAAATAACCCATTAATTAAAAAAGGTTTATTAGCTTTGGGCTTGAAATCAAAACGACGCTATACGCTCATATTTATACTCTATAAGACGTATGGTCGTATCGACTCTACCAAGAGTGCAAAAGAAAACAAAAATCGTTATCGTGCACTTCGACAACCGTGTTTATGACGCTTATTTACGAAACACTCAATGTGTTGTTATGTTTATACGGGAAACAGTTAAATACAAAGAATCGAACCCGCTGAAAATATTTTTTTTTCAATGGAGCGGTGTCGGATTGGATTATTAAACTTTAACATGTAAGAATAAATGGCAATTGCTACACTTATTTCTGATTTTGGCCTGAAAGATTACTATGTTGGAGCACTAAAGGGCAACCTGCTGACAAACAATCCCGGCCTTCAAATCGTCGACATCACACATCAGATCGAGTCCCATGACATTGTGGAAGCGGCATGGGTTTTGCGAAACATTAAAGACACATTCCCTAAAGGCACTTTTCATATCGCCTACGTAAAAAACCATGAAGCCAATCAATCTTTAATCGTTTTCCAAGCTGATCAGCAGTATTATATTGGCCCTAACAATGGCTTATTCTCTCTTGTAATTCAAAATACGCCCCATCAGATATTTGAGCTACCTTACGATAAAGAGGTAAAACCCTTTGCAGCCATCGCAGGTATCATCCGGGACATTCGGAGTGGTACACCACTTGAAGAACTATGTCCTAAGCCTACTAAGCTACTCACGCGCTTGAATATTCTCCCGATTGTCCAACAAAACCAAATAAGAGCCTCTGTCATTCATATTGACAAATACGGCAATGTTATCATCAATTTGGATAAAGATCTTTTCAGAAAGGTACGACAGGGAAGACCCTTCAAGATTTACTTCAAGCATACCGACCCTATAACCAGGATATCAAATTCTTACTCTGATGGCACCATAGGAGAAGCGATCAGTCTTTTCAATATGCATGGCAATATGGTCATCGCAACAATTATGGGCAATGCATCCGAAGAGTTGGGATTAAATAAAGATGAAACCATTCAAATAATGTTTGAAGAATGATTGTACGTGTTGTAAAAATGCATTTTAGGCCGGATCAAACCGACCGGTTTCTGTTTATCTTGCATGAAAATATTGATAAAATCCGGCAGTTTCCCGGATGTATCCAAGTGCAAGTATTACGCGACACTACAGATCCTGCCCTCTTTATGACTTACAGTCATTGGGAGTCGGAGGAAGACTTACAGCGGTATCGCCGATCAGAGCTTTTTCTTTCAGTGTGGACAAGGACGAAGCAATTGTTTGACCGACGTCCTGAAGCTTGGAGTCTTGAAGACATCGACCACCTAATATCCAAACCATGAATAGCTTCTCAGATACACTATTTGAAGGGGACTCCACTTCCTCTCTCCACCAACTCTTGGACGAGGCTTCCTCTCTCATCGTTTTGACTGATACCCATACGAGCCGGTTTTGCTTACCATTGCTCAAAGAGCATATAGAAACCCCATTTCATCATGTAGAGGTTCCTACCGGTGAAGTACACAAAAATATCGACACCGCTCAAACCATATGGCAGCAAATGGTCCAATGGAATATCGATCGCAATGGGTTACTCATTAATTTGGGGGGTGGAGTGATAACAGACATGGGGGGATTTGTCGCATCTGTTTACAAGAGGGGCATCAGATATATCCAGGCTCCCACTACCCTACTCGGCATGGTAGATGCTGCGATTGGAGGGAAAAACGGTATTGACTTCCTGGGATACAAAAACTTCCTTGGAGTCATCCGGCTCCCGTTAGGAGTATGGATAGAACCGGCATTTTTAAAGACCTTACCCGAAGAGCAAATAAGGAGTGGAGCTGCTGAGATCATCAAGGCAGCACTCATTAGAGATACCGCACTATGGGAGGCCATAGAGCAATTGGAAGATATTTCCGGAATAACCGCTCCGGATATCATCAAGCGAGCTATTGAGATAAAACGGGAAGTCGTCTCCAGCGATCCAGAAGAAAAGGGATTGCGAAAAATATTGAATTTTGGGCATACCATCGGTCATGCAGTAGAATCATATTGCCTGAACGAAGGCCGCCCGGTATCACACGGGGATGCTGTCGCGATAGGTATGTATTACGAAAGCAAACTGGCAAATGCCTCGGGCTTTCTGTCCGAAGAAGCATACAAGAGCATCGTGCGTGTGTTACACAAACACTATAACATTCCCTCTTTTTCTCCGGCAGAAGTCGAGTATCTCCTCCAATTCATGATGCACGACAAAAAGAATTCCGGCCAAACGATTCTCGGGATTCTACTCCATCACATCGGCCGGCCGGAGTGGGGCTACACTTATGCTCCCGATACCATTCGGACCATCATGATGGAGAAGTAACTCTATCCCCATTCAGGACAATAATACTTCGATATTAGTATAGGAAACTCAGAATCAAAACTTAACGAAGGAGTTGACCGGAGAAACCCAATAAAAAAGGGCACTCCATGGAGAAGTGCCCTTTATGATGTTTGGATTACTTATAATCCAAGTTAAAACTTCACTTTAAGCCCTACATTAAATCTTCTTGGAGCGCCTACAAATACCTCAGCGGTTGCGGCAGTGTGGCTATTGATTTGATTGCCATTAGCATCTTTCACTTTATAGGCATTGTACTGACTATTATCAACAGCATCTTGCACATACAATGCATCCGTCAAGTTGAATACATGAGCAAATAATGAAATGCCATACTTTGACTTAAGAGGCAAGTCATAGCTAAAGTTAAGGTCCAACAAAGTATAGTCTGGAGCTTTCCAACTTTGCACTCGTTCACCGTCTTTCTCTTCGAGTGTTGTTCTTGAAAATGGATCCCAGTCTGCATAAAAATCACGATAATGTCTAACCATTAACTGAATCAACATATCTTTAACCGGTAGTACTCCTAAAGAGAATACAGCTTGCGTTTGTGGAGCATCCCCCACCTTCAAATCCTTAGCGTAAAAGGTGTAAGTCTTTTCCTCAGGTGCTCCTGAATCATAAGACTTATAGGTACCTTCGACATCTTTGGTAAAATGCCAATCGGCCAAAGAGCCTGCCAAACCGATTTCAAGCATGGAGATTGGTTGATACTGGACATCCAACTCAACTCCTTTGTGCAGTTGGTCCATACCTGTGACGTAGATAAATCCTTCGTTTCCATCGATATCTGTTACTCGAATATTCTTTGTACGGTTTTTCCAATTGGTGTAATAACCGCTAAAGCGAGCCTTTAAGGAATTATCATTCGAGAAGAAGTTGGCTCCTGCTTCAAATGCTTGAAACTTCTCATTTTGTGGATCTTTTGCCACGACACCTGACCGGTCATCAATGACCGCATCAAAAATAGGCACTTTGGATACTAATCCTACATTCGCAAACACATTGACATTATTATTTACAAGATAGTTGGCACCGCCCTTAACTTGATAACCTGCAATATTTCCTGTTTTAGCTTCCAACTCGTTGCCATCATCTCCTTTCTTGAAATGATTGAGGTAGTTGTAGTTAATTACGGAATATCCGATCATTCCATAAGCAGAAAGGCCACCCATACTGTATTCTGTCTGAGCAAAACCACCCAGCCATTTTACATCGTTGGTGAAGTTGTAAGCAACTCTGTCTCCCAATTTGGTTGTTTTATTGGGGTTAAACTCATCTGAATTATCGATATAATAATCACCTCCCAATAGGTCTCTCACCTCTCTAAAGTGCTCTATTGTAGCAATCCTACCATCGACACCAAAGGTCGAACCAAGGGCCTTGTTCCACTTTACCTTAACTTTAGAAATCGCACCCCAAGTCACCTGATTATTTCTGGAGTTTCTCAGGATACCAATGGATTGCTTATCCGCTTTTGGTTTAGCTTTCTTATCTACATAAAAGGTATCGGCCCCTGCACCATTCACACGGACTTGTTCATTGAAGTCGTACTTCCATGGAGAAGAACCATAATAGAACTTATATCCTTCATCGCCAAGTTTTCCCCCAGCATCCCTGCGATAGACACTACCCATCGTACCGGAACCTCCACCGGTACCACCGGAGTAATACAATACCGTATAGTGATCGATATTATCCGCCCACTTGGTAGAATAGTTCAAGTTGATAAGCGGCTTATTATAGAAGTTCTCGCGAGAGTTAATATAGTCAGAAGCATGACGTTTGTGGGTCTTGCCGTTCCAATATTGCTCGCCATCGTAAGATGGGTCAATATCTGTCCAGTTTTGATTAAACAAACGCCCTTTTTCGACCAGTTTTTTGCTATAGTCGGCATCATAACCATTATTAGGCAGAGACAAAGCATATTCGGCATCATAAACTGCCAAATTTTGCTTGTACAAATTCTGACCGTGTCTTTGCGGTGCTGCTAGAGCAAACAATTCCAATTTGCTGGTCTTATTAACGATGTAAGAAGCACCCAAATAGTACGCCCATGCGTCCGTCCAAGTCTTATCCACTATTCCATTTCCTACCTTTCGGACAATGCTACCACTCATGGCAAATTTATCGTTGATCATACCGGTATGGCCTGTAAGGGTCATCTTCAGGAAATTGCCGGAACCATACTCAAATTTGGCGACACCTCCCATTTCCTTTTCTGCAGGACTGGTGACGATATTCATAGTTCCTCCGATAGATGGAGTAGCCAGATTGACCGCGCTCAATCCTCTCTGAAGCTGAATACTGGAAGTAGCATCTGCAACACCATCCCAATTGGACCAATATACCCAACCGTTTTCCATGTCATTTACAGGAACCCCATTGATCATAATCGCCACATTTCTTTGGTTAAAGCCACGTACGTTTATCCGGGCATCTCCTGCCCCACCACCTTGCTCTGTCGCATAAACTGAAGGTGTAATGTTCATGGCCATTGGAATATCTCTTGACCCCAAAACCTTCTCGATTTTCTTTTGGTCCAAGACCGCTACAGCGACAGGGGTTTTGCGTTCTACCGCATAATCTGCGATTACTTGAACCGTACTAAGACCTACTCCAGCTGCAGCAAGTTCTACATTGCCTAGCATCACATCTCCATCTGCTCCGGAAAGGGTAATTTCAACAGGATCATACCCTAAGTAGGATACTTCCAGAACTTGTCCGTCAATATTGTCCAAAAACAATTCAAAGTAACCGTTGAAGTCAGTCACAGTTCCCTTGTTGGTGTTTTTAACTAGGACATTAGCCCCCAACAGAGGATCGCCCGAATCTCCATCCACAACGTGGCCGGAAACCTTTTGTGAATACACCGATGTACTCAGGGCAACTAATAATAACAGTAAGATTTTGTTCATGTTAACACATTTTAGGTTTATAATTACCGCAAAAGTAAGCATACCTTTTAATATTCAAAATATATTCATATATTTTTTTTCTATACTTTTACCCCTAATGCTCAATGGATAGTGAATTAACAGAATCAAATATAAGTTAAAAACATAATTTTTAATAATACCTACGAACTTCAGAAAACCTAAGTGAGGAATATGAATGTTAAAGGGAAAAACAAAGAACTAAACAGCAGTCTTAGGTGGGAGAAATATTTCTGCGATCATACATCGGGCAGAACCGCCACCATACGTCTCGATCGTATCCAAGGGCGTATGGATAATTTTGGACGATTGACTAAGGATAGATAACTGTCCCTTTTCCAAGGACTTAAATGCTTGAGTGGACATTACAATCAAACGCTCGCCTGTCAGGCTGGAGAGCTGCAGCATATTGCCGGCAAAGTGCCGAACCTGTTCCATGGAGATTTCAACGATTGATTTTCCAGAAGACAAGATGCGAGAAGACAATATACTCCACTCTTCAGGGTCTTGTATAGCCTCTCGCGCCACTACTACAAAGTCCTCACCTAATGCCATTATGACGTTTGTGTGATAAATGGGAGTATCCGCTTCGTCTACAGCCGTAAAATGTACAATTTCATACCCCATAATAAGGCCAAACTTATTCAATAACGTAATCTCGGTTCGTGTACTTAGACAGGCGTAACATATTTTGTTCCTACGGTCAAGAATCATACTTCCCGTACCTTCAAGAAACTCATCCTGTGCCTCATACATTTCAAAGCTATACCTTCGTGAAATATTGTACTTTTTTCCAATTTGAGCAATGACGTCCTCCCTCCTTTCATGCCTTCGGGATGGGGCAAACATCGGATAGGTCACCAGAGTACCGCTGGAATGAAAACTAATCCAATTATTCGGAAAAAGTGCATCTGGCTTATTGGGTTTGGGCGTATCATCTATCACCTCGACCACCACTTGATGCTCTTTGAGGAGTTCAACAAGAGCGTTAAATTCAGCTAATGCCTTTTGGGCGATTTCATGGGACTTTCCTCGAGGAACTTTTTGAAAAGCATTATTCACAGCTGTCTCGGCATTGTACCCAAAATTTGCCGGTCTTATCATTAAGACGCGATTTGTGATGGTGGGGTTACTCTGTTCCATTCCGGGATATTTGGATTTTTTCGGCGCAAAGGTAAACAAAACCCTTAATTTTCGATTTTTCTACAAAACAAACCCTAAACTCATCTTACCGGACAAAGCTAAACTTTGATAAAGCGCTTTACTTTGTGCAAATGTCCCTCTACAACCTTCAGGTAGTACACACCGACGGGAAGGCTACCAATATCAAAGCGTTGCCGGAGAACAGCTGCCGTACCACGTGATATTTGTACCTGACGGATGATTCCACCCATTTCGTCAGATAATATAATCGAACCTGGCAACCCTGTCCTCTTCCACGTCAACATGACGCTCTCATGAGCGGGATTGGGGGATATCTCCAAATCCACCGCATCGATGATTGAGACATCAACGGCTGCATTGGTTGCACATCCACTGATGATCGGTAGTTTAACAAAATCTTCAAACAAATTATTCTTGACGTAATCCTCCGAAACACCCATCCAATCCACCAAAATAGAACCATAAACCGTTCGAAAATCAAATTGATATGGTACCGCTTCATTCTTACTAACCGTATCGGAAATTTCCGGATTGTCTCCCAGCAATCCACCGCTGACACATTCGCCAAACACAAACATCCCTACAGCATCACCATGATCTGTCCCGGCACTGGCATTGGAACGAATTCTACGCCCGAATTCGGAATGGGTCATTCCGAGCACTCTTTTCTCAAGTCCCAATTCTATCAAGTCATCCTGAAACGCTCTGATGCCATCAGAAAGTGCACTGAGCAACAAAGCGTGCCTACCCTTGGTAACATCTCCCGCTTCCACCTGATTCGAATGGGTGTCATACCCTCCGGCACTAACGACAAAAATACGTGTTTTGAGGCCACCTGAGATCAGTCTGGCTATCAACTTGAGTCTCGACGCCAAAATATTTTTATCCGGATAGAGATCAGACAGGTTCTTTCCCTTTTCGTAAGCTTCTTTAATCCTTTCGGAATACAAATTCGCCTGTCGAAAGGATTCCCTCATGAATTCCAGATTGTGTCCAAAGCATGTGTCCGGGGCTTCCTGGTCATCATTTTGTTCTAAGGAGGAAAGTCCCGAGGTACTGGTTAGAGCAAAACTGTAATTCACCTCCGGTCCTTGACAATTCTCGGCTGCCGAAGCGCTAATGGTAATGGCCAATGGGTCCGGATAATCGTTGTTCGGATAATCCATCGGAAAAGTAGGATGAAGATCATGAAGATAATCTCCCAACCAACCGGTGGATTTATACTCCTTAGATTTACTCCCGGTGTTCCAAATGTCCGAACTCCTAAAGTGGGAGCGATTCTGACTCGGATACCCCACTGCCCTTATGATACGTAGCCGACCATCTTCAAATACATCCCGGATTCCTTCCATTGCAGGATGCAATCCGACTTCATCATTAATATGTATCGCTTTGGACGATGGGATGAGGATATTTGACCGGACTTTAGCCAAATTATCATAGTACTCCAAAGGCAAAATGGTATTGAGGGTGTCATTGCCCCCTCCCATCTTGATTAAAACTAACACACGATCGCTGTTTCCTTCTCCAAAAATCTCATTGTATCTCCCCTTAGCAAGAGCGGAAAACCGGGTCCCGTTAATGAGCAAGGGTAATGTTAGCAGCGAGCTATTCTTTATAAATGTCCTTCTTTTCATCTGTTTGCTTTTTATTGTCACTTAAAGGTCAGATAGAACCTTGGATGATTAAAACAATCATTTCAGTATGTGCAGAATAATTGTCTAATCATGTCGGTTTCATTGTGACCTTTTCTTCAGTTATTGTATGTAAAACTCCGGCATATTTAGCATCAATTCCATCAACTTCCTCAAGCGTTTGAGAACTGCATTCTTCTTGGCCTCATCTTGAGGATTGTCTGCATAATCACCATATTCCTCCGTCCATTCGAAATCGGGGAGTCCGGGAATAAGGGCATTTTGCTTGAGATATTCTATCTGTTTATCAGATGGAGCTTGAGAAAAGAGCAATTTGCAGAGCTCTCGAATAACTTCATTGGGATCGAATGGGTCTTTAAATTCGTCCACTACCTCCACAAGTTGTAGCCCGTAATACTTCTTTGCCACCTTTACGCGACTATTTATAAAGTATCCGACTATTTTCTTTCGTATCGACAATGCAACAGGACTAATCCAATATTTATAAAACACAGGCTCTTGATAGTACGCAGGCCATCCCGCCACGCTCGGTTGATTGAACCAGGCCTGCCCGGACGTGTTTTGATAGGTCCATATGCTTCTCCAAAACCTATAACGCTCTGTCAATGACTTGGGCGCACTTAATTTCAAAGTCTGAAACACGTGCATAAAATGATCCATCGGACTTTTCAGCATACTGCCAAATGCACATTCGTTAAAAAAATGTTGGCTCGAGAACAAGGCTCGCAATACCGGCTCCACCTCATAATCGCTGTCTCGAAAAATAGTGGCGAGTGGTTGAATAACATTGGCTTCAATCTCCGGAGTAATTTCCGAATTGAGATACCAGACGTACAATTTTCTTACGATGAAAGGAGCCACTTCTTCCCGTCTAAAAATAATATCAATAACCGCCTTATACTCCCCACTTCCCTGGTCCTTTATGGTTATCCCGTTAAAACGGTGCGACAGCTTTTTAGTGGTCTTATCATGCCTGCCGGACTTGTACAACCCAATAAACAACTTAGAGTTGTAATACCACCCCGTCAATGCCTTAGCAATCTCTTTGATATCATGCTCTGTGTAGGTCGTATAGTCGCCCGGACCAGTCAAGGGGCCTTTGCCGAGGGTAAAAAGTTCCATCAACTCCCTTGCATAATTTTCGTTGGGAGCACGTGCGGTCGAGGTATTACCATTCAGATAACGCAACATGGCCGGCTCGATCGTAATATCCTTCATCAGCTGCCTGAAGTTTCCCAAAGCATGCTTGCGTAACAACAAAATATAATTGTAACTCAACTCCGCGTAAGAGCCTCCGTCTATCACCAAATGATTATGCCAAAACAGCAATAGTTTGGGCATAATATTATACCGCTCTTCCAACATACGCCCTACAATCCAGGCAAACAGAGAGTTTCTCCTTGCGTTTGACAACCCGCTTACTCCCGGAGTATAAGCCTTTCCTACCCAGGTCTCCCCGACGGGCACTTTAGGATCATTTTTAAAATAGTAGCTTATTGGCTCCGGCACATTGCGAATAGGCCGGAATAGCTTATCGATGGTTTTATCCAGTCCATCCTTTATCGCCTGTTGGACTTCCCGGTATGAAGCTCCAAATGTCAGCCTCCTCAATAAGTGAGAGGCCGTCTTACTGTTCCATTCTCCGGAAAAGGGTTCGAGCCCGGCGGGAGGGGTTGGAGACGCTTTTGTTAGCCCGGTTTGAACGCCATGTGTTGTATTTATCATGCTTTTTCATTTTGCTCACTACAAATATAGTAAATATAACCACACTTCCAATGCTTTCGAAGAAAAATGTAATTAGAGAAAAAAATTGATAATGTCAATTTTTAGTCTATTTTTGTATTTTTTTTGTATGAAATGGTTGACATGTATTTGACAGTGGACATAGGCAATTCCACCATATCTTCTGGAATATTCAAAGACAACACTCTAAAGTCTGCTTGGTCACAACCGTCCAACAAAGTTGAGATCCTCCATCACTTCTACAGTTACCTGGTCGAGCATCTCCTCCAGCACCGGCTATCGCCCTACGACATTAACCATTGTATTCTGAGCAGCGTTCACCCGGAAAACACACCCATAGTTATTCAAATCCTTGAAGAACATAACATCCACTATACGCTATTTAATAGAGCAAAGTTTTCCAAATTACCCATTCACATCCCCAATATCCAGGAGATCGGAGCAGATATAGTGGCCAACACCTTGGGTGCTCATCAACATTACAGAGGCGACAAAATCATCATAGATTTTGGCACCGCTATGACTATTACAGGTCTCAGCAAAGAGGGCACCCTGCTCGGAGTCAATATCTGCCCGGGCATTAACACATCTATCACCGCATTGACAGGAGCTACCCAACTGTTGCATGAAGTCCCAATCGAACTCCCGAAAAACGCCTTGGGTGATACGACAACCACCGCCATCCAAAACGGAATTGTAAAAGGATATATAGGAATGATAAAGTATGCTTTGAAGGATATTGAGGCCGAATACCACTCCAATTTTCAATGTATTCTGACCGGTGGACAATGCCAAATTATGGCCCCTTTACTCGGTCTCCCCTGTATTATTGACCGGTATCTCCCCCTGAAGGGATTGCATTGTTTTGCGTTACAATTGGATTCCCAATAGGCCATCTACAAGACAAATGCAACTTTTAAAAAGGATTCGACGTTAATACACATATAACACAATTTGCTTATCCCATGCGCTGGAGATTTCTATGGCACGTAGCACTCATGATGTGCTCCACGTTTTGTTCCACTCACCCCACGATGGCTCAAAACCCTTTTCGCTGTGGAACAGACGAATATCACCAAGAGTACTTGGCACACGATGCAAGCGCCATGGAAGAATGGAACAAGCTCCGGACGTTGATTAGAACACCTTCGGCCGGCAACCTTCGGGGACCACTTGAAATTCCGGTCGTTTTTCACATTGTTTACCGGACGGAAGAACAAAACATTTCAGATGCTGCCATATTAGATCAAGTGGACATCATCAATGCGGCTCTGCAAACCTCCAACAGGGAAAATAACGGCATTCCGGCGCATTTTAAGCCCTTCGCAGCCGCAATGGGTATTCGCCTCTGTCTTTCGGAAGTTTTACCGGGAGGTAGATCTAAGTTGCGTATCACCCGGCATCAAACTCAATTAAGAGATATTGGCAAAAACAAAAGGCAAAGGATAAAATATGACAGTTTGGGAGGGGCCAATGCCTGGGACCCTGAGAAGTACCTCAATATTTGGATAGGGGAGATTGGCAATAACCTACTCGGATACTCGACCTTTCCGGATGTAGCCGGTAAGCCGGAGGATGGGATTGTATTGGAAGTGCGCTATCTCCTCAAATCAGAAGGACCATACAGCATGTCGCGGACCCTTATCCACGAAATGGGACATTATCTAGGTCTTTGCCATCTGCCGGGATGCTTTAAGGCGTCCTGTGAAGTAGATGACAACATCGAGGACACTCCAAACCAAGGGCATTACTACAACCAGGAACTATGCCCTGAAACTCCCCAGATTTCTTGTAACTCCCTGGACATGTACATGAATTATATGGCTTTCTCTCCGGACCGCTGTCTATTGATGTTCACTCAAGATCAGGTCAATGCCTCCCGCTTCCTTCTCCACGTCAAACGCCCTGGGCTGCTGGGAGCAGCTTGTAACGAACTCGGTACGAATCAATCCTGGCGCCAACACCTTCACTGTCACTACTCGATGAAAGAGAAAAGCATTATTATCAGCTCTGAAATTGTGGCCCCTGAAGGATGGAAGGTTCAACTGCTGTCCATTACAGGCCAAATCATCCAACAAGGGGACATTTCTCATCGAAAAAGGTATAAATTTTCATACCCCCTCACAAGTGGTCATTATATTGTGTACTTTTATGGCCCGAATTCTACCTTTTACAAAAAAATAACAGTCTACTAATATGCATAACAAACCTCAATCTAAATTTACGATCGCCCCGGTTTTTTCCCTTGCCCTAACCTTATTTAGTCTTGGATTTCTGCAATCGTGCAACCCCTGCGCCATCCAAAAAGGCCCCAAGGGCAATCACGTCCAATATGAAATCAAGAAAACCGGATGCTTTGGCTCCTGCCCGGTCTACAACATGTATGTCTTTGCAGATGGCGACGCCTTTTTATACGCCAAAAACTTTGTCGATGATCCGGGCATGTTTACTCGGAAATTGACCGAATCCGAGTACAAAAAACTGTGCAAGGCCTTTAAGAATTCGCATTTTTCAAAGCTAGAAGACAGCTACGGAAGCAACGTGGCGGACCTGCCTTCCATTTACATCACCATGCATTACTCCAAGGGCTCTAAGACCATCCTCGCCAAAGACGGGGTTCCTCAGAGTTTAATCACTATCTCAAGCATTTTTGAAAAATTTCGCACTTCAGGAGGGTGGAAAAAGATATTCGTGGATCCGGCCAAGGAGCGATTTGATACCCGGTACTTGGTAGTTAACGTAGCAAAGGAAGCAGATTTAGATTTAATAGAACAGAATTATACTAAGTACAACCTAAAAAGAACAGATCGATTGGCCCCCAAACTCATGTATTGGGAAATGCAATTCGCTAAGGATAGCATTGACCCGGAACTGATGTTTTTCTTACTTCGTAAGGATCCACTGGTAAGGGAAGTTACTTTTATCCGGGCCAATGGCAGGGAACCAAAGGCAGGGGGTAAATCATAATCCACCCGTCAATTGTTTTTTTTGTAGTAAATTTGGCAATACGTTAAACAAATTAAATAGTATTCATATGCGTTGGAGTATGCTTTTCGTTATAGGTCTTTTCTTTTCCGGATGCCACACCTCTAAAATTCCCCAAGCTCCGGATTCCGGCTTAGACGCCATCACTTTTGGACACGGTGGAGGCTTTACCGGTGCGGTGCATGCATTTTTGCTACAAGAAGACGGACACTTGTTTTCGGGAGATGGTGAGCTCACCCCTTACAAGCACATTGGCAAACTCGACTCCAATAAGGCCAAACAGTACCTGTCTATCATCCGGCGTCTTTTTGACCAACACGCTCCCATCAACCGGCCCGGCAACACCTATCAGTATCTAGGCCTTTCTCACGGAGGGAAAGTGCAAAAGTTCACCTGGCAAAACGAAGAAGACGTCCCCAAAGAGGCCGGAATCCTCTATCAGATATTAAAGAGAGCATTGCCGGAAATGAAGGAGTAAGCGATTTGCTACGCTATCCTTATCAATCCCTTGCCCTACCCTCCCTACTCCTACCTTTCTCAGATTGGAGAAAGGGGGAATACGAGCTACGGTCCACCCCGCAAATATTTTTATATTTTCTCCCCTCTCCATAGCTATTTGTCTTACCTTTGCATCCCGACAAGCGGCGACAACCGCCCCCCATTGATTACGCTGTACAATCTTTGAAATGACAAAGACAACCCCGCCGGATGCTACCCTTCTCTTAGAGGATGGCACCGTGTTTTATGGTAAAGCTGCCGGCAAAACCGGCACCACGACAGGTGAAATCTGCTTCAACACCGGGATGACGGGATACCAGGAGATTTTCACAGACCCTTCCTATCACCGGCAAATATTGATTGCCACCAATGTGCACATCGGCAATTACGGCATTAAAGATACCGATGCGGAGTCGGACAAAATACGGATTAGAGGCCTCGTCTGCCGCAATTTCAACATCAAATACTCCAGGCATTCTGCAGACCGGGACATTCAGACCTATTTCGAAGAACAAGGCTTGGTGGGCATCAGCGATGTGGACACCCGAGCCATCGTACTCCACATCCGCAATAAAGGCGCGATGAACGCGATAATATCCTCCGAAGGGCTATCCTTGGAGGAGTTAAAAACACGGCTCGCGAAGGTTCCCTCGATGTCCGGACTGGAGTTGGCTTCAGAAGTATCGACGGACGCCCCCTACCTCCTCGGAGACCCCGGCGCTCCGTATAAGGTGGCGGTCATGGATTACGGTGTAAAGCGAAACATCCTCCACTGCCTCATAGAAAGGGGAATACAAGTGCAAGTTTTCCCTGCCAAAACCGGTTTTGAATCGGTAGAATCCTGGCAACCCGATGGCTACTTGCTGTCCAATGGTCCCGGAGACCCGGAGCCCATGGACTATGCCGTAGCATTTACAGAAAAGATTATGAAAACAGGCCGTCCTGTCATGGGCATTTGCCTGGGACATCAGGTAATCTGCCGGACATTTGGGATGTCCTCCAAAAAGATGTTCAACGGCCACCGCGGCATCAATCATCCGGTACATCATCTTCGCACCGGCCGCTCTGAAATCACGAGCCAAAATCACGGGTTTATGATCGACATCGAATCCGCCAAGCGCCATCCCGAGGTCGAAATCACCCATGTCAACCTCAATGACCGGACACTCGAAGGCATCGCACACAAAACGCTTCCTGTCTTTAGTGTCCAGTACCACCCGGAGGCTTCGCCGGGCCCCCATGATTCGAGGTACCTGTTTGATGACTTTCTCGATAACCTGCAAAAACATAAATCCATCCATATTCCCACCCTTTAAAACTATACGCATGAGTGAAATTATAGATATTCAAGCCAGAGAAATATTGGACTCCAGAGGCAATCCCACTGTAGAAGTCGAACTGTTGACCGAAAGCGGTTACGTAGGACGTGCGGCGGTACCTTCCGGAGCATCAACCGGCAAGTTTGAAGCCGTAGAATTGAGAGACGGAGACGAAAAACGCTATGGCGGCAAAGGCGTCCTCAACGCTTGCCATAATGTCGAGACAGAGATAGCCGATGCCTTGATCGGATTGGATGTCTTTGATCAGGTTATATTGGACCAGGCCATGATCGAACTGGACGGGACAGACAACAAAGCCCGCCTTGGGGCCAATGCCATATTGGGCGTCTCCCTCGCCGCCGCAAAAGCAGCTGCGGAGATCTCCGGACAGTCTCTCTATCGCTATATCGGTGGCACCAACGCCAAGACGCTGCCCGTCCCCATGATGAACATCATCAACGGCGGCTCCCATGCGGATAGCTCCATGGATATACAAGAATTTATGATTGTCCCGGCCAATGCCCCGACTTTTGCCGAGGCCCTGCGCATGGGAGCAGAAATTTTTCATACCTTAAAATCCATCCTGAAATCCAAAGGCTATGCGACCAATGTCGGCGACGAAGGTGGCTTCGCACCCAACTTACCCTCCAATGAGGCAGGAGTCGAAATCATCCTCAGCGCCATCGAAAAAGCGGGATACCGCCCGGGAGAAGATGTATGGATTGCATTGGATGCCGCCGCCTCAGAGTTTTATCTCCCCGAAGAAAAGGTCTATCACCTGCACAAATCCACCGGAGAAAAACTCACCGCAGCGGATATGGTCTCCTATTGGCAAGAGTGGGTGGCCAAATATCCGATTTTTTCTCTCGAAGACGGGCTGGACGAAGAGGATTGGGACGGCTGGAAGCTGCTCACGGATACCCTCAAAGACAAGGTCCAACTCGTAGGAGATGACCTCTTTGTCACCAATGTCCATCGACTCCAAAGGGGGCTGGACGAGGGCATCGCCAACTCCATCCTCATCAAGGTCAACCAAATCGGAACATTGACGGAGACCATGGATACGGTAGAGCTCGCTAAAACCCACGCCTACACCAATGTCATCAGCCACAGAAGCGGAGAAACGGAAGATACCACTATCGCAGACCTGGCCGTAGCGCTCAATACCGGACAAATCAAGACCGGCTCCCTATCCCGTACGGATAGAATCGCCAAGTACAATCAATTGATGCGAATTGAAGATGAACTTGAAGACCTCGCTTATTATCCGGGGACTACGATTATCAAGAGATAATCTACGGGGCTACAAAACGACCTAACACAATAGATTCAAACTTTTGGTTGGCCAGTCCGCCTTCATGTTGCTAGAATCCCCTTATCAAAGCGGGTTAATAAGCCAATTGACTGGACACTCCTTTCAATGCCGCACTCCGGGAAAAATCTCTGTGGCAATGTCCATGGCAGCCAATAATGCCTCCTTGTCGATGCCACAGTCCACTTCATTTTCCTCACAAAAAAGGAGCAGGTTCTCCGTAGGGAGGTTGCCGGTCAGGTCGTCCTTCGCCATGGGGCAGCCGCCAAATCCCTTCACCGCAGTATCAAATCGCCGGCAGCCATTGGCGTATGCGGCCTCGACATTGCGGCGCCAAGTCGAGGGCTGGGTGTGAAAATGCGCCCCAAAGTGACACTCGGGATACTCCTTGGTCAATCCGGCAAAGAGATACGCGATACTGTCCGGATTGGCGATTCCGACCGTATCGGACAAGGCGATATAGCGAATGCCGGCCTTGACCAGCCGGTCGACCCACTGAGTGGCGATACTCAGATTCCACGGGTCTCCATATGGATTGCCAAAGGCCATAGAGATATAGGTCACCAGCTTCCGGTTATTGGCAACACAAAGGTCCTGGATGTCCAGTACGCGTTCCAGACTCTCTGCAATACCGGCATTGGTATTGCGAATCTGGAAAGTCTCCGAAATGGAAAAGGGGAATCCCAAAAAATCTATTTCTTCAAATTGCAGGGCATCTATAGCTCCTCGCTTGTTGGCCACAATGGAAAGCAACTTAGAACTTGAAGCCGACAAATCCAATCCGCGAAGCACATCGCCCGTATCCCGCATCTGAGGAATTGCCTTAGGAGAGACAAAACTACCAAAATCAATCACCTCAAATCCCACTTTCAATAGGGCATTGATGTAGCGTATCTTTTCTTGGGTGGGGATAAACTCCTTCAACCCTTGCATCGCATCACGAGGGCATTCGGTTATTCTGATTGGAGTATTTCCCATATTTTCACTTTGCAACTATTTCAAGAATAGACCTGTAAAGTTAGCACAATATAACAAGTCGTGAGGGGTCTTGACAGTTGTTTTACAGGTCAAAACTCCACCATTTCATACCATACAACAAAAACCACGCCCTACAAATTGCCCTCAATACAGGACAACGCCTCCTTCAAGCCACTGACATCCGCTCCGCCGGCCGTAGCAAAAAACGCTTGGCCTCCCCCACCCCCTTTGATGTGTTTGGCTGCTTCGCGCACCAATTGCCCCGCGTGAAGAGCGCCTTTTCCGGCGATGTCATCCGAAATGCGGATCATTATCTGTGGCTTTCCTTTGATATCCAATCCGAAGACTATCACGGCAGGAGCCAGCGCCTTTTCCAGCTGAAATATCAAGCTTTTGGCCGCTCCCGAATCGATATTATCGAGCTGCTCGACCAGATATTTATACCCTTCGCCCTGCTTAGCCTTGCCCAAGAGGGTCCCCTTGAGAGCTTGTGCTTGCTCCTGTTGTAATTGGGCTACGGTCTTCTCGAGCTCCTTGTTTTTCTCCTTTAGGGTTTGGACCTGGGCGGCCACATGGGTAGCATTTTTAAACTGTTGACGCACCTCCTTAAGCTGCTGTCGTTCATCTTGTATGAAATGGTAGGCCGGCGTCCCCGCAAGCGCTTCAATCCGTCTGACTCCTGCAGCGATGGCACTCTCACTCTTAATCACAAACCAACCGATATCACCCGTCCGCGCCACATGGGTTCCTCCACAGAGTTCCCTGGAGAAGGAAGGATCAAAGGTGATCATCCGGACGGAATCCCCGTATTTTTCCCCGAAAAGCATCATGGCTCCGGCTTTTTTCGCCTCTTCTATGGGCATATTGCGCTCCTCTTCCAATGGAATATTCTCCAAAATCTTACGATTGACGATCTCCTCCACCTGTCTCAACTCATCCTCCGAAAGCTTGGCGAAATGGGAGAAGTCAAAACGCAAATGTTTCTCTGACACCAGGGAGCCCTTTTGCTCTACATGGGTACCGAGCACTTGCCGCAAAGCCGCATGCAGCAAATGGGTCGCCGAGTGATGCCGCATGATGTCCGTCCTGCGCCCTTGGTCCACCTCCGCCACAATAGTTGCTTCCAAATCATCGGGTAGGGAGGTAGTATAGTGGATATGCAGCTCGTGCTCTTTGCGCGTATCCGTCACCGGGATGGCAGTCGATCCAAATATAAGCGTCCCACTGTCACCGATTTGCCCCCCGCTCTCGGCATAAAAAGGCGTTTTGTCGAGGACGAGTTGATAGTGCTTCTTGCCCTTACTCTCCACACTGCGATAGCGCAAAAGCCGGGCACCATTCACCTTTTGAGTGTCGTACCCTACAAATTCCGTCGTTGTCCCAGGTGCGACTACCGTCCAATCGCCCTCAGTTTTAAGAGCATCTGCTTTCGAGCGCTCTTTTTGCGCTGCCAGCCCCCTTTCAAAACCCTCTTCATCAATCGTCAGCCCCTGCTCCTCTGCCAACAACCTCGTGAGGTCGACAGGAAATCCATAGGTGTCGTACAATTCGAACACATCCTCTCCTTTGATGACCCCATCTTTGTTTTGAAGCTGCGCAAATCGCTTGAGGCCGGAAGCCAATGTGCGTAAAAAGGACCGCTCTTCTTCTTCCACGACCTTCTCCACCAAGGACTGTTGCTTGTAGAGCTCCGGAAAAACATCTTTAAAATACGCCGCCAATAATGCGACGAGCTTGTACATAAGAGGCTCCTTGGCATCCAGAAAGGAATAAGCATAGCGGACGCCTCTCCTCAGTATCCGGCGTATGACATAGCCCGCTCCCGTATTGGACGGCAACTGTCCATCAGAGATGGCAAATGACACCGCACGGATATGATCCACCACCACCCGGAACGCGATATCCTTGTGAGCATCTTCTGCGTATTGTCCGGAGTATTTCTTGCCGGTCAATTGCTCTACTTTAGCGATCAGCGAGGTAAAAACATCCGTTTCGTAATTGGACGTCTTTCCCTGCAAGGCCATACAAAGCCTTTCGAAACCCATGCCCGTGTCGATGTGCTTAGAGGGTAAAGCCTCCAGATTGCCATCCGCCTTCCGGTTGTACTGGATAAAAACGAGGTTCCAAATTTCCACCACCTGAGGATGATCCTTATTGACCAATGTCTTGCCGTCTATCGCTTTGCGCTCTTCGTCAGACCTCAGGTCAATATGTATCTCTGAGCAAGGCCCACAGGGTCCTGTAGCCCCCATTTCCCAGAAGTTGTCCTTCTTATCAAACTCCAAAATCCTGTCCTTGTCCAGATGTTTCACCCAAATATCTATCGCTTCTTGATCGACCGAAAGACCTTCCTTTTCATTGCCTTCAAAGACCGTCACATAGAGCCTGTTCTTATCCAATCCATAGACGTCAGTCAATAGCTCCCAAGCCATGTTGATCGCTTCCTCCTTAAAGTAATCGCCAAAAGACCAGTTCCCCAACATCTCAAACATCGTATGGTGATAGCTGTCCCTTCCCACCTCTTCCAGGTCATTGTGTTTGCCGGATACACGCAGGCATTTTTGTGTGTCCGCTACCCTTTTGTACTTGGGCTCCGTCACTCCTAAGAAGTACTCCTTAAAGGGATTCATGCCGGCATTGATAAACATCAAGGAAGGGTCCTCCTTATTCACTATGGGAGCCGAAGGAACAATCACATGCCCCTTATTCTTGAAATATTCAAAAAACTTTTGCCTAATCTCGCTGGATGTCAACATATTATAATTTTATTTAATATCATCAATATTTTCTTACCGTTACGTACTGAAACTCATAGCAATAGGATTATTATTTAACAACCCTATATCTATCAATTCAGTACATATTAGACTTTTCAATATAAGTTAATTTTCATTTTTCCACCTAATGGCTTGGAATTCTAACGCATTTCTTATACTTTTGTGCCCCATAATCCATAGTGAACATACCGGGACGCAAAAAAAATGTAAAATTACTCTTTTAAAGCGTAATCCATGGCGAAGAAACAACAATTTTATTTCTATAATGAGCAGACCTTACAATTCGAAGAAATCGCCCCTTCATTAGGGACGAAGTTAAAGAAGATTGGTCTCTATGTCTTTTCCGTATTTGCAGCTGCGGGGATTGCTTTTTGGGGATTGGATCAGATAATCGCTACCCCCGGAGAAATTGCCCTACAGAAGGAAGTAGCACAGATGAAATCCATGTATGAGGGTATGCAAGAGCAAGTTGCCTTAATGGAAAAGGTGGTCAATAATTTACGAGACCGGGATGCAGGGGTATATCGCACCTTGTTTGGGATGGAACCCATCGATGACAACATGTGGGAAGGGGGTATCGGAGGCCATGATCCTTCGAGCAATATCATCCCTTACAAACATTCTGACAAGTTACTTAGTAAGGCTCAAGAGAAAGTCAACAAGCTAAAAAGGCAGATTTACCTCCAGTCCATCACCATGGATACCCTCGAGTCTCTTACTAAAAACCGAGAAACCATGCTCGCATCCATTCCCTCTATCAAACCCGTCAGAGAGGACAAACTTCGCCGGAAGGTCCAATATTTGTCCGGATTTGGGATGCGGCCCCACCCCATCCACAAGGTTGTTAAAATGCATAAAGGTATCGACTTTACTGCTCCCAAAGGTACAGAAATTCAGTCCACCGGAGACGGTGTCGTTGTCAAAGTCCTCAATAAGAAATACGGATATGGCAAACACGTGGTCATCGATCATGGATTTGGATATGAGACCTTATACGGCCATATGAGTAAGGTCTTGGTCAAAAAGGGCCAACACGTAAAGCGCGGTCAAATCATCGGGAAAGTGGGAAGTACCGGAACCTCTACTGCCAGTCACTGCCACTATGAAGTCCATTACAAAGGACGGGCAGTTAATCCAATATACTATGTTATGGACGGCTTATCGCCTGAAGCTTATCAGGAACTCGTCGACAAAGCTTCTGTCGTTAACCAATCCTTTGATTAGGACAAGCCATCTCATTTTTTTACAGCTCCCATGGCTTATCACTCCGGTGCACCGACCCGTTGAGGATGGCAACAAGCAAGCCCTCCTGATTAAAAACACGGACGATGTAACTGGCATTCTTTCGACCGAGGAATAGTTCTTCCACTTCCGTCGTCAGGGTATCTCCTACTTTGACAGCCTTGAGGTATGAAATCGTCGAAGATATGGACAATGCCTGACGTCCGTTCCCATTGGCTGCAAATGCCAAGGCACTATCGGCCAATGCATAGGCAATTCCACCATGGGCAATACCAAATCCATTGCACATCTCGGGCCGGATTTTCATCTCGAGACGCGATTGTCCTGCGCCATCCTCCAAACGAACAATCCCCAACCATTGACTAAACGGGTCGTTGTCGTACATTTGATCTACAATTTGAGATGGAGAGGGTCGCCTGTTCATTGAATCTTCAAACGATGGGTAATAGTTATAAAATAGTAGCCCCGCCAGGACTCGAACCTGGATCTAGAGTTTAGGAAACTCCTATTCTATCCCTTGAACTACAGGGCCGGATAGGGCCACAAATGTACAACATATTCTACATTAATGGACCTTTCATTTATAAAAAGTGTGTATTACAAAATGCACTTTTTTACAACCTCACCCCCATCCCCCTCTCCTTCATATTCAAACTGTACATCGTATAAATATTTATGATGAAGGAGAGGGGGGCTTATGTTTTTCTAACTGTAAGAAATATCATTAGGGTAATATTCAGCTAGATAGAGAGTGTATCCCCCTTCTCCTTTGGCTATGTATTTACTATATTACTTGATATATTTCAAAGGAGAAGGGGTTAGGGGATGAGGTTGTTCAAACGGGATTCGAGATTAAGAGGGTGTACACTCTCTTCCTGTACCGCTATGGCGGCACAGGCTATACTACTTAAAACCTGTGGCACCAAGACGTATAAGGCGTAATAGTGCATTTTGTAATACAAACTTATAAAAAGAAAGCACCCCTAAGTTATCAATCTACTTTCTCAGAAGCAAGGGACAGAGCACTTTTGCTTACACTACCCCTTCCCCTCTTCCTTATACCTGGCGAGAAGTTCGTCCACGCGGCTCATTTCGTCCAGGGTCTCATCCAGAAACAAGCGCAAAGAGGGAATGCGCCGGACTTTATTCCTGATCCGTTTGACCAACTCTTGCTTCAATCGCCAGAGCTGTTGGTTAATCTTTTCGAGGACAAGTGGTTTGTCTTCGGCGTTAAAAACACTGAGATAAATACTTGCCAAACTCAAATCCGGCGATACCTCCACTTGGGTGACCGTCACCAAGACACCTCCATAGATGAGATAGCCCTCCTGTTGGAGGACATCACTAAAATGGCGTTTTATCAATTCGGAAACTTGCATCTGTCTTTTGGAGGCCATAGCTCTAATTTTTCAATGATGAGAGGGATGAAATACAGCAAATCCATGCTGCCAACTTTATGTATACCACGTAATATTACAAAAAAACAATGGATTCACGCTTTGGTTTTGAAATACCCGTCCTATTTTTGTCCGAATCAAATTCGTAAATTTGTCGCAAACCGGGCACATACTCGATACCCAAATCGAATACCTGAAGGGGGTGGGACCCGTTCGGGGGGAGTTATTGCGCAAGGAACTCAATA
>JALWRC010000060.1 GCA_027080725.1 Saprospiraceae bacterium | reverse complement strand
AATTAAAACCCTAAGCGCTCATTTAAGCTTTAGGCATCTTTTTCTTACCTTTTGTGCGCATCGCCAATTTTACGGCATTGTACAGGTTGACCATTCCTCCGGAAACACTCAGTGTGCTAAAATCCACTTTCTCTTGTGAACCCGGTTTTTTCACCATCAAGTGTTGTGGCTTGAAGGCAGATTGCATAAGGATTTCCTTTACCTGCAATGCAGTCAGGGTGGGGAAGTAACTTCGGATGGCCGCGGCGACTCCCACCACAGCCGGACAAGCCATACTCGTTCCTTGAGCATTGCCGTAAGAGTTGTCCGGAATCGTAGAATAAATAAACATACCTGGGGCAAAAATATCTACATTTTTCTTACCGTAGTTGGAGAAAGGAGCGACTGCATTTTCATCCAACTTGGTATTCAATGCTCCTACCTCTATCCAGTTCTTTGCCATTTTGGAGTGAAACCATCCGCAAATCCCTTTTTTCTTTTTGTAGATATCATTGGGGAAATTGTCGGTTACATCGTTGTTTTCCGAATCATTGCCGGCTGCATGTACCAAAAGGACATCGTGTTTTTGTGCGTATTTGACCGCTGCATCTACAGCCTCCTTGTGAGGGGAGTAGGCTTTACCAAAGCTCATGTTTATAATCGATGCTCCATTGTCCACTGCATAGCGAATTGCATTGGCGACATCTTTATCCCGTTCGTCCCCGTTGGGGACAGTCCTTACAGACATGATGCGTACATTGTCCGCAATTCCTCTAATCCCATGGTCATTGTATTTGTTGGCCGCAATAATCCCGGCTACATGTGTTCCGTGAAACGCATCCGGTCCTTCCACCTGGTTGTTGCCATAATAGCGCTCATCCAAATTTTCGTAATTGTCTCCTACGATAGACCGGGTATTGAGGTCGGGATTGTAATGGAAGTCGATTTTGTCTTGAAAGTACTTAATCGCGCGATCGAGTTCTTTGGATAAGAAATTTCTCAACTCATCTGCAGAATGAATTTCAATTCCTCCCGCTTCGATCTGTTTCAAAACAGAAAGCGGAGCCATTAATTCAGGATGTCCCGATGGGTCTATCGAGTAGAGTTGGTCAAACGTAACACTATCTTTCTTCATGAAGTTCTCTAGGTTGTCCACCATAGTCATCATCTGAGCTTTTCGGGATTTGTACTGCTCGAGCCTCTTGGTAGCTTTTTCGATTTCTTCTTCTACTTTCTTCTTGTATGTCAAGTATTGTTCATACTCTTTCTTTTGTTTTTTAGTGAGCTTGTCAGGATCTGCCTTTTCATATTTGTATCGCATTTGGGCATAGAGCCTTGTCACTTCCAGATTATCTCCGTCGACATTGCCATTGGGACCTCCTATAAAGTTCCATCCATGGATGTCATCAATATATCCGTTGTGGTCATCGTCCACTCCGTTTCCAGCGATTTCACCGGGATTGGTCCACATGACGTCTTTTAAGTCTTCATGATCGTCCTCTACTCCGGAATCAATGACTGCGACAACCACGGTTTTTCCTTTTTTACCCTTTAATAATTCATTGTAGGCGCGATCGGCAGAGGTGCCTATAACACTATCTTGTGTTAAGTCTTTTAAGAACCAATCTTTTGCCGGGGCTTGTTGCGCTTGGGATACCAAGGCAAATAAGCCAATAAATAAAATAAGTAAACCTTTTTTCATTGTTATTTAATTGTTATTTGATATGAAATGAGATAATCGTCAGTATAACTCGTTAGTCGTGCTTTTTATTCTATGACTGTACCATAATATTTACGTACGAATCGACCGGAAAGATATTGCTTGGTATCGATTTGACTTTGGAGGTAAGGCCCCTTCGGATTATTTTGCAACATGAACCAGGCACTTTCTACCAATGCCGAAGCGGTGGTGCTTTGGATGGCTTTTAATCTTTGGTTACCGATTTTACACGGTTCGACACGAAGGGATTTGTTAATTGCATGCAATCGCCCGTTCTTGTCATAACCTTGTACCTCTGAAAATATAATTACAATGTCATCATCGTACGATGGAATCTTATTGAGCATATAATCGTTGAGATAGCTGATTCGATCCACACTGTAAGGTGCACTGTTCAGGATATCCTTGACCCACTGATAATGACCGGGATATCGCAATGTCTTGTAATGCAGGTTGTCTACCTTACCCTGTAAAGCATTAGGTAAGTCAGCAGCTCCCCCCGATGTGAAGTTAGATTCGTACCACACTCCATCGATCATGTTGGATTTGATACCGGATAACGCCGCTATTTTCTTTATTTTTCCATTTCTGAGTACGATAGCGTCCCGTACGTATTCTGTGGCAACTCCGATGGGACTCCAGGTAAATCCATAGTAATGGGGGGGGAGTGCGTGATGGGTCAACGCCCCGACTTTCATCGACAGAAGCGAAGCCTTTTCGACGTTGTGCTGTCTACAAAACTCCTGAAACAGATAATGACCCAATATGTTGATGTAACCGGGGGCCAGCCCGGTTTGTAATAGGAAACCGGTATCGGCATCTTTTGCCAATTCGATGATTTGCTCCGTCTCTTTGACGTATTCCGTTAAGTTGACGTAATGCAGTTTGTACTGCTTGGCAAATCCCGCTATCCTCGGTGCTATACTACCCGGAAGACAATCCAGAACTATATCAGAGGTTTCAAATATCTTCTTCATGTTGTCATTTATCCCATCCTTGGGCATGACAAAGGTGTGTAGCCGGTTCATATCCACTTGCCCTTCCTCAATCCATTCTTTGGTACTCTCCAGGGCAGACTCGGATATATCCCCAATATAGATGTCTGCATCAAAGAGGTCGTCGTCAAGAATGATAAGTGCAGTCGCTCTACCTATACCTCCGGCGCCCACTATAACTACTCTATTCATTGTGTAAATTGTTTTAGCTGTTTTGAAATTGTGGGCGGCAAAGGTATTAAAAATGTGATGTTTTTGGTATTATCAGGTGTTGATTTTAAGTTGACCTATTCAAATAAGATATTTAATGTTTTATTTCTACCGGATAATATGCCATTGGCCCGGTTTATAACGGATTTTACCTTGTCGCGCGGGGTCCTCTTATCTCAAACACCTGAACAGTGAAGCTCTTGTGCAAAATTGTAAATCGGCTATCATTCTGCACTTCTTACAATTTTCGGCTCCAAGAACCACTCTGCTACTTGTATTTTCGATTTGATGTGATTTTGATGCGGACAATAAGTGATGATCTGCCGGTCCATGAAATATTTTTGGAAAAATAAATGAGATATAATGCATTGATTAATAAACGCTAAATACATATTATAAAATTTCATAATATGTAATTCTCGTAATTTTAGGGAAGAAACATGTTAAAAAATTTTGTAATATGAAAAATATGCCCGTATATTTGCGCCGTATTAAGAGTTATTCCGTGAATATTACCGTTTGTTAATTATGGCGAGGAAGGTCAAGAATAAGAAGAAAAAGGTGGGCTGGAAGAAGCGCCTCAGGATGCGTATGGAGGACCCTAAGACCACCAAGATGCTCGGACTTTTTATTATTTTGATATCGATATTGCTGGCTGTGGCCTTCATATCTTATATATATACCTGGCAGATAGACCAGGATAAGGTGTTTAATTACGCTTGGAGTGCGCTTTGGTCCGGTGACCTTGTGGTGCACAATTGGTTGGGACGCTTAGGAGCTGTCATCGCTTCACTCTTTTTTTACTGGGGAGTGGGGTTGATGTCCTTTTTAATTATCCCTGTGCTCTTTAAGTTGGGGTGGGACCTGATTAAAGGCAATGACTTAAAGCCGCTCATGAAAATGTTTCAAAACGTCAGCCTCATTGTCGTATTTGGTAGCATAGTCTTGGCATACCTATTTCATACATCAATGTTTCCATGGGGGGGCTCCTTTGGCCAAAGTGCCAATCTATGGCTATCCAATTTTATGGGCAGGATTGGACTCGGATTGTTGCTTAGCTTTGGTTTAATCGGTGTGTTGTTGTGGAAATTTAATCCGGACTTACAGCAGATATCCTTTGAGATCCCGGGTATGGGAGGGATTAGATTGCCATTTCTCGATTTTTTGTCCTTTAGGTCCGCACCTAAGGAATCCGCTATATCCAATCCAAATCCGGAGTCTGAGATTACATTGGAGCCGGGCGAAGCACCCCCTCTACATGTAGATGCACCTTTTGAGAATACCAAAACGGAGATACCGATTGACTTAGAAATTGAATTACCCAAACAAGAAAAAACGGATGCTCCCGGGGGGGATCTACAAATGGAGATTATTCCGCCAAAGCCTGAAGAAGAAGCAACTGTTAATCAACCAACAGTGATTTTAGAACAAAGCGAGGGGACAGGCGAACAGGACAGCCGGTCAGATGATGTGGCTCCTGTTCAGCTTGAACCTTATGACCCGACACTGGATCTCTCCGATTACAAAAGTCCCGAATTGCCTTTGCTTCGTGACTATGAACATAAGGGGATGATTAATAGTGATGAACTCGAAGCCAACAAGAACCGGATTATCGAAACTTTGGGCAATTATGGCATTAAAATCACTAAGATTCGCGCGACTATCGGCCCTACGGTCACCTTATATGAAATCGTCCCTGCCAAGGGCGTACGCATATCCAAGATCCGGGGATTGGTGGATGATATAGCCCTTAATTTGTCTGCTTTAGGGATTCGAATTATAGCGCCGATTCCGGGGCGTGGGACAATTGGGATTGAGGTGCCAAATAAAAACCCCCAGATCGTATCCCTCAAAGAAGTGCTTTGCAGCCCAAAATTTACAGAGGCAAAGATGGAACTTCCCATCGCTCTCGGCAAGACCATATCCAATGAAGTCTTCGTAGCGGATTTGGCAAAGATGCCGCATCTATTGGTGGCTGGAGCTACCGGGCAGGGAAAATCGGTCGGCATCAACACGATATTAATGTCATTGGTATACAAAAAGCATCCCTCAGAGGTTAAGTTGGTACTTATCGACCCTAAGAAAGTGGAACTCCCAATTTACAATGACCTCGAAAAGCACTTTTTGGCCTTCCTCCCCGATGCCGAAGAGGCTATTATTACCGAGACAGATAAAGTGATCTATACCCTCAACTCCCTCGTCATAGAGATGGAAAGTCGCTATGACCTGCTGAAGAAGGCCAGGGTGAGAAACATCAAAGAGTACAACGAAAAATTCAAACAGAGACAACTCAATCCGGAGAATGGGCACAAATTCCTTCCCTTTATTGTCCTGGTGATTGATGAGTTTGCCGACTTGATTATGACGGCAGGCAAGGAAATAGAAATGCCGATAGGCCGGCTGGCGCAGTTGGCCAGAGCCGTAGGGATTCACTTGATTATTGCCACTCAGCGCCCGTCTGTCAAGATTATTACCGGGCTGATTAAGGCCAATTTCCCCGCGAGAATTGCCTTCCGGGTGACCTCTCAGATTGATTCCCGCACTATTCTAGACCAGGGAGGTGCAGAGCAATTGGTCGGTCGAGGGGACATGCTTTTGACGTTGGGTGGTGACCTGATTCGCCTTCAATGTGCCTTTGTGGATACCCCGGAGATCGAGGAAGTGGCGTCATATATCGGCAAGCAGCGCGGATACGTGGAGCCTTACCTCCTGCCAGAATACAAAACAGAGGAGGATGACATCGCCGGTAAAGAGATAAAAGTTTCCGAACTGGATGCCATGTTCAAAGAGGCGGCCCGGTTGGTCGTACAGCAGCAACACGGTTCCACTTCTATGATCCAACGCCGCCTGAAACTCGGTTATAACCGTGCCGGCCGCATAATGGATCAACTGGAGACGCTTGGGATTGTTGGGCCGGCAGAGGGCAGCAAGCCGAGAGAAGTGTACGTCTTTTCTGTTGAAGAGTTGGAGCGGATTTTTGAGAATATATTCGACAAGGACTAAAGGATAACGTTATTAGCGTTTTTGATTTTTTTATGCGCAATAGAGCGTGTGAGAATGATAATGGACCTCGCCCGGCACCTGAGAAGGCCGGGCTTTTTTTTTATTTTTGCACTATGAAAAAAGCCTTGACCATTTTAGTGGGCTCCACCAACCCCGTTAAGATTAATAGTGTGAAGAGGGCCTTTGATGCGCTTTTCCCCGGGTATGAAATCGTATGCTCCGGACATCCTGTACACTCCGGTGTGCCTGATCAACCCGTCGGTGACCAAGAAACACTCAAAGGGGCTAGAAATAGAGCGGCAGGTCTGCAAAGCCTGTTTCCCGGAGCGGATTATTGGGTTGGTATCGAAGGGGGGATCGTATGGCAGGAAGAACGCATGTTGGCCATGGCCTGGATATGCATATTGAAGAATGCTCCGGAGCCAATGGAAAGGGCGAAAGAGGGGATAGCCCGGTCTGCATCTTTCTTAATCCCGAAAGAGGTATCTGATTTAGTCAAAGAGGGTGTCGAACTCGGCCTGGCCAATGACCGAATTTTTCATACCCATTCGTCCAAATCCGGTGCCGGCGCCATTGGGATATTGACCCATAACTTAATCGACCGGACGGAGCTGTACCGCCCGGCGGTTATCATGGCGATGATTCCATACCTTTAGTAGTGTTGTGCCGGTGTTTGGTCTCTTTCTGGTTTAAGATTGAACCCATTGGGAAGAAGACTGTTTAGATGGACAAATAATATACTTATCATGATTGAATTAATGGCTCCGGCCGGTGGTTTCGAAGCAATGACCGCAGCTATTCATGCGGGCGCAGACTCTGTTTATTTCGGCATCGAGCAACTCAATATGCGCGCCAGAGCTACGATGAATTTTACTCTGGATGATATTCCGGAGATCGTCCGGCGATGTGAGGAGGCCGGAGTCAAATCGTACATCACTCTCAATACCGTGATCTATGACCACGATATCCAGCTCATGCGCAATATCGTGAAAACAGCAAAAGAAGCCGGTATCAGCGCCATCATAGCCGCCGACCAATCGGTAATTATGTACGCTTCCAGCATTGGGATGCCGGTCCATATCTCCACCCAGTCCAATGTCTCCAATATCGAGGCGGTCAAGTTTTATAGTCATTTTGCCGATGTAGTCGTCTTAGCAAGGGAATTAACCCTCCAACAAGTGAAATCCATCCATGAAGAAATAGAGCGAGAGGGTATTAAGGGACCTTCCGGACGCCTCGTTCGCCTTGAAATCTTCGCTCACGGGGCACTGTGTATGGCGATCTCCGGCAAGTGTTATCTGAGCCTGCATTCGCACAATGCCTCCGGCAACCGCGGAGCCTGTATCCAAAACTGCCGGCGGACCTATACGGTTATTGATATGGAAGAGGGTATCGAGCTCGATATCGACAACGAGTACATCATGTCCCCGAAAGACTTATGTACCATTGATTTTTTGGACAAAGTTATCGATTCGGGCATATCAGTGCTTAAATTGGAAGGTCGGGGGAGGTCAGCGGATTATGTGGACAATGTTACACGCTGTTACCGGGAGGCGATCGACAGTATCTCTGATGGAACTTATGGGGCGGATAAAGTGAGCGACTGGATGGAGCGTTTGAGCAGGACCTATAACCGTGGATTTTGGGATGGGTACTATCTCGGCAGAAAATTGGGGGAATGGTCCGATGTTTACGGCTCCAAAGCAACCCAAAAGAAGATATTTATCGGTAAGGGAGTACATTACTTCCCCAAAATAAATGTTGCCGAATTTCAAGTATTGAGCCACTCCGTCAAAGTGGGCGACAAAGTCTTGGTGACAGGGCCGACCACCGGGGTGATGTATGCGGATATAACCGAGCTTAGAGTGGATGAAAAACCCGTCGAGGAAGCCGTGCGGGGCCAATCGTGTTCCTTCAAGGTGTCCGAAAAGGTTCGCCCTTCCGACAAGTTGTATAAAATTGTTGAGGCCTGATGCTCGTCATAACCCACTATCGCAACAAGTGCATAGGATGCAATGCCTGCGTGGAAATCGCTCCCGGACAATGGAAAATGTCCCGAAAGGACGGCAAGAGCGTACTATTGGGCGCGCAGAAGAAAAAAATGGCCCATACCGGCTATTTCGATGATTCTGTTTTCGATGAAAATCTTAAGGCCGCGGAAGCCTGTCCGGTCAATATTATCAAGGTGAGTTTCAAATAGAGCTGAAGCTGTGCCGGCACCATAGATCCCCATCCTTGCGTATGGTCCACCATTTCATACCCTCTCCCCCTAATACATCAAGGAAACATGCTTATTCCGCGTGTATTACCAGCCCTCCGCGTCATTGTCCGCACGGTCGTCGGCGGCGCCGTACAATTTGCCCCTTTTATCTACGAGAATCGCATTGACGGTAGCGAGGTACTTACGCAAGAGGAATTTATGCCCCTTGGCCTTGAGTTCCTTGAGGGTCTCCGGCGTAAAAGCGCCCGCTTCGTACATGACGAGGTCCGGCTTCCATTGGTGGTGAAAACGCTTGGCCCACACGGCTGAATCCAGAGGCATCCTAAAGTCGATTTGATTGATGATGACCTGATAGACGCTGGTGATGATGGTCGAACCTCCGGGGGTGCCCAACACCATGAAGAGCTTCCCTTTGCGCTCTACGATGGTGGGCGTCATCGAACTCAACATCCGTTTGCCGGGGGCGATGGCGTTGGCTTTGGAGCCGACAAGTCCGTATAAATTGGGCGTGCCGGGCTTCGCGCTAAAGTCATCCATTTCGTTATTGAGGAAGAATCCGGCCCCTTTGACAAACACCTTGCTGCCGTAGTTGGAATTGAGCGTCGTGGTCTCGGAGACAGCGTTGCCCAAGTCATCGACGATAGAAAAATGGGTCGTCTCAAAACTCTCCGGCAACTTGATATCTTCTTGTAGGATGGAATCGCTCGGCGTAGCCAGCCGGGGGTGAAAGTCCGATATTTTACGCAGGAGATAGCGCTTGTCCAGGAGTTGGTCGAGGTTCACAGGGACAAAATCCATGTCCCCGAGGTATTTGGCGCGGTCTGCAAATGAACGGCGCATGACCTCTATCATAAAGTGTTTGGTGAGTGCATCGTCGCGATGCATGGTGCCCATTTCGGTGGCCTCCGACATCCCAAGCATTTGGCAGAGACAGACCCCGCCACTCGAAGGCGGCGGCATGGAGATGATATTGAATGAGTCGCGGTAGGTACATTGGATGGGCTTGCGCCAAACCGGAGCGTAATTTTCCAGGTCCCGGGTGGAGAGGATGCCGTGTTGCGCCCGGACGGTTGATTGAATGCTTTGCGCTACGTCTCCCTTATAAAACCCTTTGGGCCCCATCTTTTGTATGCGCTTTAAGGTCTTCGCCAATTGGGGCTGGACGACGATATCCCCTGCTTTCCATGCGCTATCTTTAACAAAAGGGATATCCGGCCCATTGTATTTGACAAAGATATCCTTAAAGCGGTTAAGCCGCTCCGCTTCCCTCGCTGTGACAGGGAAGCCCTTGGATGCGTAGCGTATGGCATCCGTCAGGAGTTTCGCCCATTTGAGCTTGCCAAAACGCTTATGTGCTTCATACATCCCGGCCACACTCCCGGGTACCCCAACGGCTAGCCCTCCTTCGGTACTCAACCCCGGGATGACATTGCCCGCAGTGTCCAAATACATATCCTTATTGGCTTTAGCAGGTGCTTTTTCCCTGAAATCCAAGGCGTACTTTTGTCCTGCATTGGTGCGATACATCATAAATCCCCCTCCTCCGAGATTGCCCGCGCGAGGGTGTACCACCGCCAATGCAAAGTGTACGGCGATGGCAGCATCGATGGCATTGCCCCCATCCTTTAGTATCCGGATACCCGCATCGGATGCCAGAGGATGCGCAGTCACCACCATGGCCCGGTCAGAGGTCAATGATTTGTCTGAGGTGTACATAGAGATCTTATGGGTACACGCCTGCACCAGTAGTAGTGCGAGAATGATGTAGGTTAGGTTTGCTCTTTTCATACTGCAAATATGTAGAATTGTCCGGTATTATCCCGTTTTTTTGAATAAAGAATACCTGCCTGTCTCTCCTTTCGAAGGGTTCGTCGGTCTTCATTGTTTGGACGGCCTGAAATCATGCTAAAAACCTGTCCTTGATGTTAATTTTTTTAGCGGTGTAAAATTTTTTCGACTTTCGTACGTTTACTATGCAAACCAACGGGGCATAAACCTTTTTGTGTTTTTGTGATACACATTATATTATTTTTCTATATCTTGTTTGAACTTGTATGAAAATGAAGGCGAATAAAACCAATTTTTTGCTACTTATCTTGTTGTTTCTCAGTATGGGGAGCGGTTTTAGTCAAAAGTTTAGTAATGAATTTTTGAAAATCGGAATCGGAGCCCGGGCACAGGCGATGTCCGGTGCCGTGACTGCATACAATCCAGACGTCAATGCCGGATATTGGAATCCGGCAATGATGAGCGGCATTGCAGCCCCTTTTCAGGCCGGTGCCATGCACGCCAATATCTTTGGTGGAGTGGTCAAATACGACAACATGATGGTAGGCAAACGTTTGAATGTCGACAATGGCTCCTTCGGTGCGATTACCCTTATTCGAATGGCGGTCGATGACATCCCCAATACGCTTTCTATCAGAGAACCGGACGGTTCTATCAATTACGACAATATTCGCTCGTTTTCCGTTTCGGATTACGCGATGTTAATCTCCTATGCCAAGTCGATTTTTGGAGATCCCAACCTCAGGTTGGGAGGCAACGCCAAACTCATCCACCGGCGCATTGGGTCTTTTGGTCAGGGCTGGGGACTCGGTGTCGATCTCGGTGTCCAGTGGGTGATGGACAACTATATGTTTGGGGCGATGCTTCGTGATGCCACGACGACTTTTACCGCATGGACCTATGATATCGATGCCGAGACAGAGCGTGTTTTGGTCAATACCGGCAACGATGTTCCGGAGAGTTCTGTAGAGATAACCCTGCCGTCGCTGACACTTGGAGGGGCGGGCCAATTCAAATTGAACAACAAGAGCAAGCTTCTCGCTGCACTCGACGTGGAGTTGAATACCGACGGACAAAAGGGGGGCCTCATCGCGGCCAATCGATTTGCGGTACTTCCGAAATTGGGGCTCGAATACAGCTATGCGGACAAGGTCTTTATCCGGGGTGGAGTGGGGCGCTTCCAGCTGCTCAAAACCCAGGCAGATGCGGAGAAAAGAGCCCTTGACTTTCAGCCCACTGCAGGTGTTGGGGTGAAGCTGGGCCGCATTCATATCGATTATGCCTTCAGCGATATCGGCAATGCCAGCGTATTGGACTACACCCATGTTTTTTCCCTGGTATTGGATATCTACCCACGTCAACATACGGACGACGGGAACCGTTGAGCATAGAGGCGTAATAGACTGAACGGGCTAGTAATATCGACTTCCTGAAGGATTGCCCGGATCCACATTATTCGGAGTGGATACTACAAAAACCACAGGAGAGATATCATGGTCTGGGGAGTTATGCCTTTTATGTGGTGGAGTAGGGGGAGTGCTTTGATGATGAAATAGGACCCATAGCAACCAGAGCTATTATTTTCTGAATCGAGGCGCTCAAAAAAGAGTAAACATAGCCCACGGTTTTAACCGTGGGACTAGAGGGGAAAAGACATTTTTAGTAATGGTTTTAACCATTTAATTCCGAAGACAATAAGAGCGAGTTTACGGACGAAATATGTTGTTCATGGAGCACGAATCCTGATGCCTTTATACTCGTACTAATAAACTTCCAATATGAAGTACATTCTTATACTTGTTTTGCTAGGTTCGATATTCTTTCAATTCCGTTTAATCCGAGATGAAGATGCCTGTCTAAAGGGTAAATTGTTGGAAGTCGCACGATTGAAGGATATGCAATTATCCCGGTTTTTGCAAGCAAACAAAGACTTTGAAGAGCAATGGCACGAATATCAGAAATATGCTGAAAAGATAAATGATACACTTAGCTTAGAAGAATTACTAAATGTGATTCAAAAGCAAGACAAATGGATAGATGCGTATAGAAGTGTCATCCTATCTCTTGAATATGGTCCTTATTTCGGTCTGATTACAGGGGATAGGTTAAAGGTTTATAGGGAATTCGTTCAATTGGATAGCACTCGGATACGGATACATCTGAATGATCAACTTTGCAGAGGTAGTAAGATTGTAATCCCTGGGAGCGATTGGAAAAGTGCTAAGCTTGTGATTGAGTTCGTCACTCGAACAACCCAAAAGTCAAGTTTTATCAGTTGTGATCTAAACGAATTGGTATGCAGATAACACTTAAAGCATTCATAGCAATACTCTTAGTCATAAATGCCTGCATGTTTGTGGTAGATAGGAATAGACGGAATGGAGAACAAGAGGCATTCGATTATTTGAGTAGGCATTATTCTGAGGCTATATTAAACTATGCGTCAGGAGATCCTGTGAATATATACCCTTGCGGACGAAAAAAACAAGTGCAAGAGATTCTAATAGAGCTAAAATCCAAAGGACTAAATAATGAGTTGCTTAAAAAGATACTGTTGGTCGCTAATCCGAAATATGAAAAGAGGTTTTTTCCATCAAAAAATAATTTTTGTGATAATATTCAATCGTTGAAGTATTTAGCGGCGTGTTTTTCTCTTAAAAACTGTTGGTATTGGGAGCCGGTATTGTTGGGTGTCGATTGTTTGGAAGAGTCCGGCCGGATAAGGTTAGAATTCACCATGCTCGAGCAAACCAGTCCGGGATGTGTGATAAATGTCAAAGGCAATCATCTGCTTTATAATAGCGAGGACCGGTCATACCCCTTGACCGCACCACTACCAAAAGATGGATTTGTATGGATAGAAAAGCTCAATGGAGACCAACTCCAACTCAAATTACCTGGTAATAGGAAAATATATCCTCCCAGATAATTGGGATGGTAAGAGAACGGGGAGTCCCCCTCCACACCTTTTTTGGAGGGAGAAGGGGGATGCGTGAAAAGTGGCCCTTCGTTTTGGGTGTATTATAAAGTGCATCATTTTATAGTTATTTACGATTTTCCCTTCGTGATAAATCTTCTTGGTGAGACGCTGCACTCCAAGGTCTTCCTGCGTTAGCCCGGGGATTGGAGTTCTTCCTGCACCATCCGGGACCGGGAAGCTGACGACGCAGAGGGAAGTTAATCCCATGTTTTGTTTATTGGCATCTGCTCTGTCATATATAATTTCGGCGGCCGTGTGCCTGTGAATTGCCCAGTGCATCATATTTTGCACTTTTTTGAAAAATTCAATGCTTATCGGGTTGTCTTTGTCGTAATCAATGGCAGTGGTGTAAATGTCTTTGATTTTGGCATATAATATTTTCTCGGAACTGCGAATATCCCGGATACGTTCGAGCAGTTCATCAAAATAGGCACTAGTAGCACCGGTTTCTTTCAGGCGCTCATCGTTCAGTACAAAACCTTTAATGATGTATTCTTTGAGTTGGTGTGTCGCCCAAATTCTAAACTGCGTACCCTGGTGCGATTTTACGCGGTAGCCTACCGATATGATGACATCGAGATTGTAGTATAAGACTTTCCTATGCACTTGTCGTTTTCCTTCGTATTGAACTGTCAAGTATTCCTTGACAGTTCCCTCTCTTTGAAGTTCTCCTTCTTTATATAGATTAGAGATATGCAAGCTAATATTCTGTTTTGTTGTTTGAAACAGCTCTGTTATTTGTGCTTGCGACAGCCAAACGGTATCCTTTTCCAAGCGCACCTCAAGCTTTGTATCGCCATCATCGGTCGTATAGAACAGTAGTGCCGAACCGGATTTGTTATTATTTGGATATTACGGTTCGTTTTGTACCAGTGATTCCGGTCTAACCGTGCCAGTGATATCGGTTCGTTTTGTGCCACTTTTGCATCGGTACACATACAATGCTTCTCCAAAAGATCAAGATCTTTGCCATTCTAATCAAAAAATAAAATATTGCACAAAATCTTGATCACATGGATTCAAAACAAATATTGCGATTACATATTCAAGGAATATGCAATCTCAAAATCGGCAGTACTCTGAGGAACAATACAAATGGATCAAGCGAACTGGTCTTTACAATTTTAGAATGGGCTCGCGTAATGGCTCGCTCGTGTTAGACAATGAAACAGTAAGCTCAAAGTATTTATTGCTTCATAAAGCAGGTGATATTGATTCCGGTGACTTATGGAAGATTATAAGCAGAGGGCCCAAAGTTTATTCGAGACAAGACTTAATAGCAAAAGGGTATCCGTCCCCATCCCAAGACAATTATCTAGTCATTAACATAGTGCCAATTACAGACCCGGAATTTGTTAATGTCCGTTGGGACTTCAGAAAGTTGTCTAACTATTCATCCAGACGAGCTTCGGCTCTACCTTTTACGGCAAGCTTGACAGAGTTGATGAAACATAAGATAAAATGACACAAGTTTCAAAACCAGAAAAGTATCTTTCGTGACATGAATCTAAGCGCTCTAACTTATTTGAATACTCAGCTTCTTCCCCAAGCCGGCTTCAATTATTTTTTTTAATGTCAATAATTCTATATCTGATTTGCTGTTTTCCAATTTTGAAATATAGTGCTTGGTGGTTCCGCTCCTAATGGCTAATTCATTTTGTGTCAACCCGGCCTTTTTTCGTGCTGTTTTGATGATTTTGCCGATTTTTAGGGTTCTGGATTCATCAATACTGCTGAAGTCGAATAATACTAAGGGGTCTATATGGTAAAAATAAAATTGCTCGTTCCCCTCAAAGTCCTTTGCATAAATACCGGTATTCTTCCAGCCTATCGAATTACCAATGAGTTCTAACTGTTTAAATTCATTAATATCATCGACTAATTTTTTTGCAGGATGAGAGTCGGTAATGTTAACTTTTTCCTCAAAAAACAGTTTGAAGTCAATCCAACGCGATTCCCCATTATTGAATAAACAGGATACCTTGTACCCGGATATTTCATTGATTTTTAAAATCTTCGGAATGCTTCTTAAACCTTTCATAGCTTTACTTTTTATCAGGATTAAATTCTTCCCATTTCTTTTGTATGTACCCCCTATTTTCCTTTGCCCATTTCAGAACTTTATGCCTTTGTTTTGTTGGCATTTTGCCTCGATATGTTTTCAAAGTATCTATTTCAATTAATTCCTCATATTCATTGTAATATACATGGAAATGTCTGGGATAGTGGTCATCAAAGAATACCAGTATTTTTATAGACTCCAGAGTATATATTATTGGCATTGACGATTCCTTTTTCAAACATAAGAAATGTTGCTTAAATAGACAACAATTTTAAGGGTAATTAAGTTCCGTCTAATCTATATTATTGTCGTATTTACTAATAAATATGGGATCCCCCTTGCCCTCTCACTTCTCTTCCCCCTCCCGCGCAGGGGCAAATTCATTGCGAATGGCATTTTTCAGCTTTTCGAGGGAGATGTTGGTGAGGATATTGCCATTCTTGGCGAGGGCCAATTGGCCGGTCTCCTCCGAAACGGTTATGGCCAGTGCCGGGGTTTGCTCTGTAATCCCTAGCGCAGCCCGGTGCCGCAGTCCCAAATGTTTGGGCAAGTCATGGGATTGGGTGAGGGGGAGGACGCAGCCGGCACGTTTGATTTTATGGCAACAAATCATGACCGCCCCGTCGTGCAAAGCACTGTTTTTTTTGAATATGGTTTGTAAGAGAGAACTGGATATCTTGGCGTCGACATCGGTCCCGGTGTTATAAAAGAGTCCGGTATTTTGGTCTTGTAACAATACGATGAGGGCTCCGGTTTTTGTTTTACTCATAGCAGCAAGGGCGTGAAGCAGCGCTTCTATTTCCTCGTCGGTCATAGCTGCCTCGCTATCCGGGGTGAAATATTTGGAGAGTTTCTTGAGTCTCGGGTTGTAGGCATTTCTCCCTAGCAAGAGCAAAAATCTCCGTATCTCTTGTTGGAAGATGATGACGGTGACGATGACTCCGACGTTGACAAACTGGGTGAGAATCTTGGCAAGCATATCCATCTCCAGCACCCGCACCAACCACCAGGTGAAGTACATAAACAATAGCCCAATGAAGATGTTGAATGCGATGGTCCCGCGCAGCAACTTGTAAATCGAATAGATCAAATACCCGACGATGATGATGTCCAGGATGTCGGTGATCCTGATATCGAGCAATCCTATGTGAAAGAGGTAGAGGATAGATTCAGATTTTTAGTTTGACGAAATCGAAGTGTTTTGACACCGCTAAGCTACTTAGATTGTCTGATATTTAGTCAAAATCCGGAGTTAAACCCATTTCATACCATAAAAAGCTCAATTTATCGGCCATTTCCTCTGCCCGCAGGGAGATGGATTTGCCTGCTCCATGTCCGGCATTGTGGTCGATGCGGATGAGGATGGGGCGGTCGCCGCGTTGTTCGTGCTGTAAGGCGGCAGCAAACTTAAACGAATGTGCGGGGACGACCCGGTCATCGTGATCGGCGGTCATCACCATGGTGGACGGGTAAAATGCCGGTCTTACGTTGTGATAGGGCGAATAGCGTCGTAGGTATGCGAAGGCCTGCGGGTCATCGCTCTTGCCATAATCCGATGCCCATGCCCAGCCTATCGTAAACAGATGGTACCGGAGCATGTCCAAGACGCCTACAATGGGGAAGACCACCTTGTAGAGGTCCGGTCTTTGGGTGAGGCAGGCACCGGCGAGCAGGCCACCGTTGGAGCGCCCTTCGATGGCAAGCATCTCCTGCTTTGCCCAGCCTTGGTCGATGAGGTATTCTGCAGCGGCTTGAAAATCGTTGAATACATTCTGCTTTTGCGCCAATGTCCCTGCCTTGTGCCATGCCTCCCCGTATTCTCCACCTCCACGGATGTTGGCGACGGCATACACCCCACCCATCTGCATGAATGCCGCCCGCTCACTGCTAAACGAAGGGGTAATCGGTATATTAAATCCACCATAACCATACAGCAGGGTAGGGTGGTCGCCTTTTATGGCGATATCCTTGCGGTAACTGATAAAAACCGGAATCTCCGTCCCGTCATAACTCTTGTATTTGTACTGCCGGGAGATATAGTCATCGGGATGAAATGGGAGTTTGGGCTCATGGTGAAGGGTGTAAGACAGGTCATTGAGCTGGAGCTTGTAAATCGTAGCGGGCCGGATGAAGGAAGAGTAGGTGAAGTATCCTTCTGCCATATCGTCCGACAGTTGGAGGTTGTGGAGAGTACCTGGGCCGGGAAGCTCGATTTTTCCCCTGCGGGTACCCTTTTGGTCGAAGACGACGAGGTCACTTTTGGCATCTACAAGGTAATGGCAGTAAAAGCGCCCGCGGTGCCATTTGACCCATGTCAGCGCAGCGTCTCCTTCCGGGAGGAGCGTGTGTTTGTCCTTTAGGGAGGTGGATAAGTCTACCGAAATGACTTTGTAATTGGGGGCACCTTCGTTGGTGTAGAAAAAGAGGGTGGCGCCCACGTTGCCCACAAAGTTGTAGTCATAATCGAAGGAGGCATTGACGATCACCCAATTATCGGCTTGTGTATGCAAATCGCGCACCAGCACCCGGTTGCCGCTGGTCCCTTTGGCAATGCTCAGGATGAGCCAGCGCTCGTCTTTTGAAGTCCGGGCATACACATTGCGCAGGGGATCTTCTTCGTCCCGGTAGATGAGCCGGTCTTCGGATTGTGATGTGCCGAGTTGGTGATAATACAGTGAATGGTGGTCTGCCCTAGCCGTGAGTTCCCTTCCCGCCGGACCTGCCGGATAGCGACTGTAATAGAAACCGTCCTCTTTCCAGGAGATGCCGGAGAATTTGACAAAAGACACCTTGTCGGAGGTGGCTTTCAGGGTGTGTAGTTCCAGCACGTAAATGGTCTTCCAGTCCGAGCCGGCCTCCGAGACCTGGTAGGCGAGGTACCGGTTGTCCCGGGAGAAAGCCATAGCCCCC
>JALWRC010000059.1 GCA_027080725.1 Saprospiraceae bacterium | reverse complement strand
ACGGAGATCGATCTTCATGGGCAAGCATTGTTTGCCGCGGATACCTGTGTGTTTAGCGGTTCGGGCAATGGCAATTTAGATCGTGCGATAATGGCGGATTCGGCGAAGCGGGTATCCTTGGATAGTTGTATTGTAGCCGGATTTGATACGGGAGTGAGAGGACTGCATTTTTATTCTTCCGGAGGCGCCTATCATTTCAGTTGTGATCGAACGATATTTGTCAGCAATGGAAGCGGGGTCGATTTGAGTGATTTTAACCGGGTCAAAATAACCGAATCACAATTCTTAGGCACTCCCGATGAGTTTGAAGGAATAGGACTGACAGATGGTAAAATAGCCTACATTTACAATGGAAGCTTGATAACAGGATATGGAAGTTCCGAAGGAGTATATTTCAGCAATGTGAAGTATGTTCGATTTGATAACTCCACTGTTTCGGGCTGTGAGACCGGACTATACGGAGAGGACAGATGCAATGTATTTATACACAACGGCTCTTCGGTAAATAACAACACGGTAGGAGTGCAGATGCTTGGAGGAATAGACTACGGTCTTGTTGATGTGAGTTGCAGTTACATCGAAAACAACGATATCGGCATCAATGGCGTAGATGCATTGCTCAACATAGATGGCGCAGTGAGCGGACATGGCTCAAATGTCTTTAGGTTGTCCGACCCAAGTCAAAAGCATTTTGTGGTGAGTTTTCAGGTAAGGCCGGTGTTGGATGTAGAAGCTACACAGAATTATTGGGAGGATGACATCCCGTTTTACAACGGAGCGGGCAATGGCAACTACGAACTACAAGGGGCAGCGGTGCTGTACGAGCCGGACCTGGATGATGAGCCAACGAGTTGTGTAATACATGGAGGAGGATGCGGTGACGGATCAGAACCATGTCCATGTGATGATATCCCATTGACCAATGGGCTGAATAGTCTCGGGGCACAGTACGAAGAAGCGATGGGGCTGTTTTTGAGTGATCAGGTATCTTCTGCTGAGGCTGCTTTTGCCCCGATTGTTGCAGATGCAGACGGGGCCCAAACCGATAGTTTGACCTGTATAATGAAGTATATGATAGGGGAGGTGTTTGTAGATAGCACGGGCGGCAACAACGCAGCACTTGTGACTTCTTCAAAACGTACCACGCGTAGAGTCAAGGGCACGCTTCAAGCCGTCCCCAATCCGACCACAGGCGATGTGGTAATCCACGGGGAGCGCGGGACGTACCAAGCGCATTTGTACGACCATACCGGACAGGCGGTAAGGGTTATGGATGCGTTTAAGGTGCCCGGAAAAATGAAGATACAGACGGTGGCCAAAGGAATATACATATTGCAATTGATCAACGAAGAGACAGGACAGAGCAGCTCGGTGAAGATTGTAAAGCAGTGATGCAATAAGCAATAAGCCTACTCAGGAAAAAAACACCATTCTGAGTGACTCGAAGAAGAATTTTCGAATCTTGTACCGGTAGGTACATACATTCATTCGCCCTTGGGCTCATACCCCAAGGGCGTTTTTTTGTCGCCTCATCCTATGGTGCCCGGGCGTCACAGGTTATCAAATATTGTCGGGAGCAAAATTGTCCTGGAGGCAAATGATACCTTAAATCCAACATTTCTATCAAAAAGGATCTACTCATGCAGCATTTTGGACTTTCGAAGGGTCTATGTCGTGTGGCCCGAAGAAAATAGGTGATTTTTGTACATCGGAATTGATTTTTCTCTTGGTGTGAAAGATACATTTCTAATTTTGGAGAGTTTTCTTGCGAGCATTATATAGTCACTATTGGCCGATGGAATTTAAAAGTACTCAAATTTATTTGTTATTTTGCACGGGCTAAGAGAATTGGTCCTTTCATTTGACGCGATTATATCGCCCAATGAGCCGGATAGTTTAACCAAAGAATCCACCATTTCATGAAAATAAAACAATCACTCCATACCTTACATATCGCTTTGCTCTCCTGTCTGATGCTCTCTGTTATCGCCTGCCAAACCAACGAGCATAAACAGCAAGAACCCTCTCTCAAACGGCTGACCAATCAGCCTATGGCCCTCATCCCCATGCCCAACGAAATAGCGATATACGAAGGCCAAACCCCGCTTTTTCCCCGGTTTTGCGTCAATAATATGCCGGATTCACTCACTTCGGGGTTCAAATTATTTAAGAAGAATTACTCCTTGCAAGTGTACAAGTGGAGGCGGGTTTACAAGAAGTTCTTTACCGGCATTCCACACCTCAAAGACACCTGTCTGAACATTACCTTTTTGCGGGACAGCACCCAAGCCCCCGAAGGCTATCATCTCGCGCTCAGAGACGATATTAAGATCAAGTACAAGACCTCAAAAGGGGCTTTTTACGCCTTGCGCACCTTAGAACAACTCGTCGAACACGAAATGATCGACGGAGTCAACGGGTATTTTCATTTGCCTTATATGGATATACAGGATGCTCCGCGATTCTCTTACCGGGGTGCGCATCTCGATGTAGTCCGCCATTTCATACCCCTTGAGGATGTCCGGAAGTTTATCGATGTTTTGTCCTATTACAAACTGAATAAGTTTCATTTTCACCTCACAGACGATCAGGGATGGCGGATGGAGATCAAGCGCTACCCGAAGCTGCAGACCATCGCTTCGAAGAGAAGAGAGACACTCATCGGCAAGCCCGGCCCAAATGCTCGTTATGACCACAAGCCCCACGGTGGGTATTACACCCAAGCAGCCTTGAAGCAATTGGTGGAGTACGCTGCGACACGGGGCGTAGAGATCATCCCGGAAATCGAGCTTCCGGGTCATTCGCGCGCCTTACTCGCCGCGTATCCCGAACTCTCGTGCTCCGGCAAAAGGCTTCCCGTTGCTACCCGGTGGGGCGTCTTCGATCAGGTGCTTTGCCCGACCCCCAGGACATTGGAGTTTCTCAAAGGGGTATTGGATGAGGTGGCGCAGGTGTTTCCCTCCCGGTATGTCCACATCGGAGGGGATGAGTGCCCGACCAAGAGCTGGGAGGAAAGTTCCTTTTGCAGGGCCTTGATGAAGGAAAAAGGGATGAAGGACCCAAGGGAGATCGAAGGGTATTTTGTGCATGAAATCGCCGATTATCTCCAACAAAAAGGAAAGACGGTCATCGGATGGGACGAAATCCTCGATAGCCCTATCCCGCAAGATGCCATAATCATGGCGTGGAGAGGGGTCAACCGCGGGATTTTAGCTGCTAAAAAAGGGCACTGGACCATCATGACACCGGGAGAATACTGCTATTTAGACCACTACCAATCCCTGTCGGACTCCGAGCCCCTCGCCATCGGCGGATATACTTCGCTAGCCAAAACCTATTCCTTTGACCCGGCCCCCGATAGTCTGAGTCCGGATGTGAGACGGATGTTTATCGGTCTTCAGGGCAATATCTGGACAGAGTATCTCAAAGATTTGGATGCCGTGAGCTACATGGCATTTCCCAGGATTATAGCGTTGGCAGAAGTGGGTTGGACAGAGAGGGAAAACAAGGATTACTCCCATTTTGTCCAATCGATAGTCGATCATTTGTCCCACTTGAGAAAAGCGGGAATGCATTATTCGGAAGCCTTTAAGGTGCCCACTTATACGACGGAGAATAAGCAATCCTACACCTATGTCAGTCTCCACTCTCCATTTAAATTGGGGCGATTGAAGTATTGGGCCAACCGGGAGACCTCCGAACGCCTGGGTGAAGTGTACCAAGCGCCCATCGTCATAACCGACTCGATGTACATCAAGGTCAAATACTTCCCTACGGATAGAAATGCCTCTCTGGAGTATAAATTAGTTTGTGCGGAGCATGCTGCCACCGGCCTCCATTTGGAACTCGACACAAAACCCGATTTATCCCACAAGAATTCGGATGCCGACTACCTTCTCAATGGCATCGTAGGGAAGACCGGACGCTGGCGATACAACCAGGAGTGGCTCGAATTTGGTCCCAAAGGTTGCTCCGGGACAATAGACATGCTCGATACCCTCCCGCATCGACAAATACTCTGGCATTTTGGATACGAGCTCAAGCGCAATGTCCTGCCGCCCGGACAAGTACATGTATCTGTAGGTATCGACAAAAATGCCCTCCAACCCGTCGAGCCTTTGAGGATAAAAAAGAAAAGGAGTGGCAAAGAGATGATTTATACGCTGACTTTGCCCGACCAACCCTTCAGATACCTCCACATCCAAGCCGTCCCAAAGAAGGGCAAGCAACGCCCGACCCGTCTCCTTTGCGGGGAGATCGAAGTGGGGTGGCATTAACATTTTAATTATCCACCTATGCTTCCCCCTTGGGAGGATTAAAATGCATGGGTGGGATAGGGCCATGATCGGACGCTTTTATCACGCCGTGTTGGGCCTCAAACTTTTTGACATTGTCGATCAACGCCATCATAAACCGCTTGGCATGTTGCGGAGGAAGGATGATTCTGGACTTGACCTTTGCCTTGGGAATATTGGGCAAAAGGCGGACAAAATCGATTACAAATTCGGCATTCGAATGCGAGATAATGGCGAGATTGGAGTAGATACCCTCAGCGACATCCTCTGTGAGTTCGATATTAATGGTCGAGCTATTTTGTTTATTCTTTTCCATGTTTTTCTTTGTTTGGTATGAAATGGTAAACTATTCTTTAGACGTATCAATTCTCATTTAGTTCACGGTTCCTCTGTAATTGGCATCACTCCTGTCACTCCTTCAAAAATAATCCTTTGATGAATAGCGTCGGGAAGAATCCTATGTGTGTATTAAAAACCGCACAGTTTACACAATTTGCTCCAATCGTTCCTAGGTGATAAATCTGCTTGTAAATCTCCGCATCCAAGTCTTCCTGCGTCAGCTTTGGGGGTGGATTGTTAGTCTTAGATGAGAGCACTTTGTATTACACAGGAATCCGGTCGCCTATTGCTGACTTTTCTTACACAGAAAATTGTATTCCCTTTCATAAATGGAATAATGAAAGAAAAAACAACTTAGCATTAAAACTTTGGATGGCATTGATAAATATATAATATATTTGCGTTCTGTTAATTTGTATATGGCTGTCAGTTCCCCAGTATTATTTATTAACATTTTGAAATTCATTCACTTAAATAATATTCAGTTATGAGAAAAATTATTTTATTGTTATTGGTCGTCATGAGTGCCGGGACATGGATCAACGCTCAGAATGACGATGCAGCAAGAGCGAAAGCGCTCCAGGAAAAAATGAAAATGGAGGCCAAAGAAGGTTGGCAGCAGTTAGGGGCACTTGGATTTGATTTGGGTCAATTGATGATTATCAACCCTTACGTGGGACAAGGTCAGGATCGATTGGGTGTGGGTGGAGCCATCGGGTATGCTGCCAATTACAAAAAAGGATTAATGACTTGGGCCAACCAATTTAACATCAACCTCGGGGTACAGCGGTTTGGTTCGGGAGTAATCAGTGCGGGTTCTACACAAAAGCAACCTTTTGAAAAAAGTATCGATATTTTGTCATTTACCAGTAACCTGGGATACAAGGTTAATGAGGCATCCAAATGGTCGTACAGTGCAGACATGACCTTCTTGTCGCAGCTCACTAGCTCTTATCAGGGAAGCAATGGCAAGTACTATTTAAGTGATATTCCCGCTTTCTCAACCATATTGAAGTCCAAATTTCTCTCCCCTGCAGAGATTACGGGTGGTGTGGGGATGAACTACGACTATTCCGATGCACTTAAGATTTATCTGTCTCCTTTGACCGCCAAAATCTTTTACGTAGCGGATGATAATATCGCCAAACTAACGACAACAGACGGAGTAAACATATGGGGATTTACGGATGGCAAAAATACCCGGTTTGATCTGGGAGCCAACCTTAAGGCCACCTATACTACCAAACTAATGGATAGAATAGCTTGGACAAGCGGTCTTTCTCTGTTTTCCAACTACCTGAAAGATCCCCAAAGAGTAGATGTCATCTGGCTCAACACTTTGGGCCTCGAGATCATCAAAAACCTCAATTTGCAGGTAAAGGGCGATCTCTACTACGATTATGACAAGATCAATCAATTGACGGATAATACCGCCGTCGGTGGTGTCAGTGGTTTTGGCCGTACGGTCAACTTCATTGAGCAAGCACTGTTAACGTATAGCCTCACATTTTAATTGTAAAAAGCTTCACAGTTTCGTGACGCCATTATTAGGCAAAATAAAAGACCTGTTTGTCCCAACAAACAGGTCTTTTTTTGTCCACTTCTCCAACGATTTCAAGCCATATCAACGTCCTAATTAATATCCGACTGAAAGTATCTCTATCTCAAAGCCAGTCGGGCTATTGGTAGACACTCTTTATTTGGGGAAGCCGGATAGACTGAACAAAGGGGAAGTTGTTGCTTAACGTCATAGAATTATGTTACAAATGGGTATATTACTTTGAAATGGCCGGATGACATATCATTGGTAGAAGGGTGCAAAAGAAACTCTCGCAAGCACCAGGAGCAATTGTACCGCAAATACTTCAAAGCCATGATAGGCATGTGTATGCGACATACCAAAGATGAGATGACGGCATTGAGTATTGTCAATGATGGTTTTGTGAAGGTCTTTAAAAACATCGATCAATTTCAAAACAAAGGCGCCCTGCAGGGTTGGATAAAGAGAGTGGTATTCAATTGTCTGAGTGACCATTTTCGCAAAAAAAGCAACCACTTTTTCACCTTACCAGTCAAGGAAGAGAGCAAGGTCCCCGATATCATCGGACGCTTGTATTATGAAGAGATTTTGGATATGGTCGATCAGTTGGAACCCATCACAAAAGATGTTTTTTTGCTGCATGCGGTGGAGGGGTACAAGCACAGGGAGATCGCAGATATACTGCACATACCAGAAAACACATCTAAGTGGCATTTGGCCCGTGCCAGGCAAATGCTGAAAAAGTTGATTGGCCGGAGTAAATTGATGAGAAACAAAAAGCGCAATGAACAGAAGTATTCGTGAAGATCAATTAGAAAACCTCGGGTGGACCATTGTCCAAGAAAGGCTCAACCACGAGCTTCCCGTACGCAGAAGAGGGGGGTATTTCTTCTGGTGGGCTGCTGCATTGTTGTTGCTCATTGCAGGTGGAGCGTGGTATTTCTTTTGCCATACCACATCCGATCGTATTTCTCCCCGCCCTATATCCCATATAGGTACACAAAAAATAGACCATCGGGAGGAGGAGCAGCTCACGAGAGAAAGTACTTCCCTGTTGCCTGCGGAAGTTCTATCGGACAAAGGACAGCACTCCTCTCGCGAGGCTTCGTCCCCTCCCAATCCTGCCCATCGCGGTGTTGAGCCCCAGAAGTTGGTTATCAAGACCGGCAATATCGAAAAAGCTGAGGAAGTTGACAATATAACCACAGTCCCATATTTTGATACAACACCTGCCCCGGCCACAGAAGAGCCAACATCATCGACCTCACAAAACACAGTGGGGCCGGATAGGAGGGTAGCGCTTGTAGAACTGATTTCGTCCAAACAGGCCCATCTAACTGTTCTTCCGCTACTTAATGCCTCTTTGTCGATTCCGGCTCAATGGGTATTGGACAATCCGAATGAGAAATATCCGCTGGGCTTTATCTTGACATTATCGGGCCGTACCAGTATCCGGCGAATGGACAATTCACTCAGCGTAGGGGCAGCGCTCACCAAGCGATGGTCGTCCCGGCAGGTGTTGCTTGCCGGAGTGCGGTATAAATTTGGGAGGAGGGGCTTCCCATTCGATTTGAATCGCATTCTCTATTCGCCCGTGATGGGTGCTGGCAATGAGATGTACACTTATCGCTCTTTTGATAAATATTCCGGCGCCGGAATATTTATGAGCTGGGATTACTATTTGTCCCGGCGATGGTCCTTGGGGATAGAGGCAGGATGGACTTTGACAAAATATACGGAGTGGCTGAGAAACATACCGGAATCTACCAGAGGGTATCCAACCGCTTATCCAAGTTTAGATGAATACGGGCTATATGACATGGGTACAAGACAGGAGTATTACACCGGAGTCAATATCTCGTGGCATTGGAGTTCCAGGGGGAGTCTTCAATTGGAATATTCGGTGTCATCCTTGGATGTGGTAGCTCCTGCCATCAAACCTGTGTATTCAAAGAAATTTATTGGGGCATTGGGACTGGGATGCCGGTTGAGACTCGATTAACAATACCGTATCCGGAGTAGGGCTTAAAAGGGGCGGAGTAGTTATCTCAAAGCAAATCAGTTAAGTCCTTCTATTGCTCCGCTTTGAAGAGCACCATCGAAATACGGGAGCTATCGACATTGAGGTAGTCCATCTGTACAAATCCATAGGTCTCGCTAAAATAAAAGTCCGCGCTTGTTGTTTTCCCTTTTATCGACCCGACTGCGTGAATCAAATACACCGGTATCTCGCCCAACTTCGGGTGTTTGGCGAGTCTTCTACCCTTGTTGTAGTAGGTGTAGCGCGCATTCGCTCTTCCTTTCCAGTGCATCCACCGGTCATCCCCCCATTTATCGGAGACGGTCCTTTGGTAGTACCATTTCTTGATGGTGTTCAGTGGGAACTTTATATATGGGTAGGGGCTCAATTCGAGTACCTTAAGCAAAAAGTCTCTCGGTGGTACCATCCAGACATTTTTCCCATTTTCCACCAGTGGTGTTAATGCCACTTTGTCAAACACCCCATTGGGCATCAGATATTCATATGCCAGCACGGATTTATTAAAGTTGGCATCCAGGTCTGAGAAGGGTTTTCTGCCGGGTTGGACCACCGCTCTGAATCCGGTGATGTAGTTGTTGGCCGGGGGAGATTGGCCTACGATTTCATACTGGTCAAAATGGGTGTAATCTTTGACCTTGGCCCAAAGAGCCTCCCCGGCTTTATTTTTGTATTCGAAGTTGAAATAAAAGCTGCGTCCTACCCGGTACACTTTGTTGTCCTTATTGTACCGGTCATCGGTGGTATCCGAAGGATTCTCGATGGCCAGGCGTTTAAGAGAGGGATCCTGAAGGGGTTGGATTTTGGGTGGAGGGATGTTCCTGGCGTGTGAAGTGGTTTCATTGTTCGTATTGGATTGGCAGGACAACAATCCGGCGGCCAAAAAAGCAATGCCAATAATATATTTGATATTCATATGTTTGTATGTTTTTCTAATCAGCAAAACGGGCTATCCGGGACTTGTTATCGGAGTTGAATGCCGGCTTTGCCCCAAAAGTACATAAATAAAAAATACGCGGTCGAAGAAATCGTTTCTTTTTAGCTGAAGAAGTCAAATAAGGTGCTTTGAAAAAGCAAAAGTTTGAAGCGACCAAAAATCACATCACCCATGTGCTTTTCTCAAATATACTGATAGGAGTGCATTTTGTAATACACACCCGATTATTCTTTGCTTACACCATGTTATACAACTTCAGTACCTTTACGCAATCAAGATCGAACATAAGCGTTATGTTTTGCTATGTTGTAAACTGTTTTGCTACCTTATATGAATAAATACATCCAAAAGAACCTAATACGAATAGTCCTCTTTGTTGCTATTCAGGTATTGGTGTTTAAGCATGTACCTTTAGGTCCTTACGCCCATATCTTATTTTATCCATTGGCCATTCTGTTACTTCCCATTGAAATGAATGCCACGTTGTTAATGCTTATTGCTTTCTTGACCGGTCTGGTCGTGGATTTGTTTTACCACTCTTTAGGGGTGCATGCAGGAGCTATGGTGTTAATGGCCTTTCTTCGTCCTACATGGCTCCGAATGCTACAACCACATTTGGGATATGATCGTGACGATGCTCCATTGGCTTCCGGATTTGGTTTGATTTGGTATTTGCAGTACACTTCCGTATTGATTTTTGTGTTTTTACTGGCTTATTTTTCGTTTGAAGCTTTTTCCTTTGCCTACTTAACAGATATACTCTCACATACGGTCTTGAGCTTTGTGGTGACTATGATTATGGTCTTAATTCATCAAATGATTTTCAATCCCAAGCGTTGACATGCAAGCGGCGACTACACTAAAATATAGATGGTATTACACACAAGCGGTTATTGTTGTTGCTGCATTTGTATTAATTGCAAAGTTGGCACAATTACAACTCATTGACGATCGCTACAAAAGTCAGGCACAAGCCACCACAATTAGCAGAGAAGTCGAGTACCCTTCTCGTGGGCTGCTCTATGATCGAAAAGGCAGGATCCTGGTTCACAATGCTCCTCAATATGATCTTCTGGTCACTTATCGTTTGCTGAACCCCAATATGGATACCACAACTTTTTGTAGGTTGCTCGGGATTACGAAGGAGGATTTTATTAAACGATTGGATAAGGATTGGAAGGATAAGCGTTTTTCAAAACACGTCCCTTTTTATTTTATCAAGAATATTCCTGCAGATGTCTTCCAGCGGTTTCAAGAACACTTGTATGAGTTTCCGGGCTTTACCCCCCAGGTTAGATTTTACAGAGAGTATCCCCACCATAGTGCGGCGCATATTTTAGGATATATCAATGAGGTTGACGAAAAGGTGCTACAAGACTCCAGTGATACCTACGCACTTGGGGACTACATTGGGGTGAGTGGAATCGAGAAATCGTATGAAAAAATCCTTAGGGGAACCAAAGGGATTAGCATTACTTTGCGGGACAATAAAGGCAATAAAATAAAGACATTGAGTCAGGGCATTAACCGGCCTCCCATCTCCGGAAAAGACCTCACCTTGAGTATTGACCTCAAGCTTCAGGAGTATGCAGAGCATCTTTTCCAAAACAAAACCGGCGCATTGGTCGCCATAGAGCCCAAGACAGGAGAAATATTGGCTATGGTTTCCGCTCCGGGATATGACCCCAATATTCTCGCCATAAATCGAAGAGATAAAAATGTCCTACAACAACTTCAAACGGATTCACTGAAGCCATTTTACAATCGCCCGATTATGGCGTCCTATCCTCCTGCTTCGATATTCAAGCCGGCTGTTGCCCTCATCGCTCTGCAAGAAGGAGCCATCCGACCCAATACTTCCATTTCATGTCCGGGATACTACAAGTATGAGGAGTTTAGATATGGATGCCATCATCATCCCAAACCTTGGAATGTCAAAATAGCAATAGAATATTCTTGCAACTCGTACTTCTTTCAAGCGTTTCGCAATATCATTGAGCAATTTGGATTTGAACATCACGATGCGGGGCTGGATGTATTTGTCGATTACCTCTATGATTTTGGTTTTGGCCATCGCTTAGGCATCGATTTGGAAGGAGAGGCGAGTGGATTTATTCCTACTTCCAAATTCTATGACAAACTCTACCCACAATACAAATGGAAGTCCACCTATATCATGTCCATAGGCATAGGACAAGGGGAACTATTGCTTACCCCTTTGCAAATGGCCAACGCTGCTTGTATCATTGCTAACAGGGGTAAGTACATTCCCCCGCATTTTATCCGCAGAATAGGAAACGAAGATGAAGGGCTTCCTGAGAAATACAAAAATTACAACCTCGTTCAGATAGACACCTCCTATTTTACTCCGGTGATAGAAGGTATGAAATGGGCTGTCCAATCCGGTACCGCGCAGCGAGGTCGCATTCCCGGTATCGAAGTATGTGGAAAGACAGGAACTTCTCAAAATCCTCATGGCAAAGACCACTCGGTTTTCTTTGCTTTTGCTCCGGAAAAAAATCCAGAGATTGCCATTGCTGTCATTGTAGAGAATGCCGGATTTGGTGGTGCTGTCGCCACCCCCATCGCCAGTTTGGTAATAGAGAAATACCTCACCGGTGCTATTAAAAGGAAATACTTAGAGAATAAAATCACCTCTTTAGACTTAATTCACAACCTACCACAATGACTTTATCTGCCATCGTAGCTGCCTCTGAAAACAATGTCATCGGACGAAATAATGATTTGCCCTGGAGACTTCCGGATGACTTAAAATATTTCCGGGATACAACGCTCGGCCACCCTGTCATAATGGGTCGAAAAAACTATGACAGCGGGCCTTTCCCCCTTCCCGGCCGGACTAACATCGTCATCACCCGCGACCCTTTACTTTATTTGTCCGGTTGTCATGTAACCCCATCTCTTTCCGCGGCCATAGAAAAGGCAAAATCCTATGCCAACGACGAAATCTTTATCATTGGAGGGGGAATGATTTACGAATTGGCCATGCCAATCATCGACAAACTCTACCTTACCAGAGTCCACACCCAAATTGCCGGTGATGTTTTTTTTCCTGAGATTAATCCGGAGGAATGGCGGTTGACGTCTGAGAGATATCATGCTAAAGACGACCGGCATCCGTATGATTTTACCTATCTGGTTTATGAAAGAGTTGTACCGTAAGAGTGGTTATCCGGAAAGGGGAAAAGCGGCCAAACCCCCGGTTTTACTCCGGTACTACAAGTTTGAATCCCACGCTGTGGATATTGAGCAATTGGATGCCGGGATCCAGCGCTAATAGTTTTCTGAGACGTGAAATAAAAACATCCAGGCTGCGTCCCATAAAGTAATTGTCTTCGCCCCAGATAGCCTCCAATATTTTATTGCGCTTGATTACTTTGCCTTTTTTACTGATTAAAAACTTGAGTAAATCGGCTTCGCGTTGAGTGAGGGTTTTTGTCTCTTTGGGATGCGATAAGGACAGATTATCATAATCAAAAGTGTATTGGCCGAGCTTATATTCATTGGTCTCTACGGCATTGTTGATCACTTTGCTTCGCTTGAGAAAGACTTTTATCTTTAGCAACAGTTCTTCGATGCTAAACGGCTTGCTGATGTAGTCATCCGCTCCAATCTTAAGACCTTCGATGCGATCTTCTTTTAGCGCACGTGCCGTCAGGAAGATAATGGGGATATCGCTATTTCTCTTCCTGATTTCCTCTGCCAATTCAAATCCATCCATCTCCGGCAACATGACATCCAATATACATATATCGTACTCCCCGGCGTCAAAACCACGTAAGGCGGATTTGCCATCTATGAAATGGTCCACCTGATATCCATTGAGTTGGAGATGGTCAGAAGTGATAAAAGCCAGTGTCTCATCATCTTCAACATAAAATATCCTCACATCCATAATACTTGTTTTTCATAAAAATACAATCGAAAAGATTCCGGTATAGCAGTCCAAACTGGTCCCGATGGGCCGAATTCTTTCCGGTCTTTCGACGGTAGCACCAAATCAACCATTTCATACCGGCTTATTATGAAATAAAATGGAGAAAGTGGAGCCCTCTCCCTTTTGTGATTCAACCTGAATGGTCCAGCCATGTGCTCTGACCACTTGGTCAACATAGTACAGCCCCAGCCCGAATCCCTTCACATTGTGCAGTTTGCCGGTGGGAACCCGGTAAAATCGCTTAAAGAGATGCTTCAAATGCCTCTTATCGATTCCTACCCCTTTGTCTTCTATTACCAGTTTGCATCCGTCGGCTTCATCGACGGTCAATATGGATATAACGGGACGATCTCTTTTATATTTTATGGCATTGTCCAACAACGTGTTTAAGACATTGCTCATGTGCACCCGGTCGGCTTCGACAACGGGATTCAAGCTGAATAGGTTGACGATAAGTTCACCGTTTTCGTTTTCTATTCTGACCCGGACCTGTTGGACGACCTCCTCAATCAAAGTGTGTAGATTAACTTTCTGTGTGGTCACCGAACCCAAATTCTTGGGCAAGCGGGCGGTCTCAAGCACCTTCTCCACTTGGGCATTCAGACGCTTATTCTGAATAGAAATGAGGTCGGCATACCGCTTCAAGCGCTCATCCTGGCGGATTATATCGCTATTGGACAGTGTCTGAGCGGCGAGTGATATGGAGGCGATGGGGGTTTTAAACTCATGGGTTAGGTTGTTGATAAAGTCCCTTTGCACCTCCGAATAGCGCTTCTGTTGGAGGATGACATAGATCGCATACGCCAGAAACAACGACACCAACACCACAATACCGGTAAAGAGCCATGAAAACCACATCTCCCTCAGAAAAAAGCTGCCTATTCCCGGAAATCGAACTACAAAGTAATAAATGAGGTCCGCAGATTTGGGTTTCTTTTGCCGTTTGGAAGGGGCGATGATCTCGTCATCATAGTTGCAGCAATTGCCATATGCCAGGTCATCCGAAGCACAGTCATATATCCCATACTCAAACGGCTCATTGATATTAACGGCCTCCAATTCCTTCAAGAGAAAATATTCCAGAATACTCGGATCCAATATCGGGGAGTTGAGATTGACAATATAGTAATTGCTGGAGCGCTGTTGGATGAGATTTTTGGTGTTGAGCTTCGTGCGATTGTATTTCGCCATAGACACCGCTGCCTTGCGAAGCGCTATGGTCACTGATTGCTGAAACTCTGATTGTTTAATCTTCAAGGTCTTATAAACCCAGTACGATTGTACGGACAAAAGCCCCATCACCGCTATCGCAGAGACAATTACCAATAATCTGATGGATCTATTCGACATTTATTGCTTTTGAATGGTCAAATTAACGCCACTTGATGACGACGACTACACATTCCAATACCCTGTAACGAATCAAAGGATAGCAGTGTTTCCTTTTTTGGTGTCAATTCGACATTATTAAAGTCCTCCTCGTGCAACAAAATCGCCGTTGAGGCGCATTTATACCTTGTGACCGGGATTGTCAGCTGGCCGGGTCCCGTGTCCATTGTGAATGCATTTTTCCTAAAGGGGAAAGGTGTATTTTGTCATATTCCGGTACAATAAATTAGGCCTCGATATATTTTTTCTATTTTTACATCGCGTTAAGTCATCAGTCGCTCGTATTGGCATAGAGCGTTATACATGCGTGGCGGATAAAACGGGTTGTTTTGCTCAGCAATTGGAATGACCTGTATCGTTAATACATCAGATAAATCTATAATTGTATGAAATTTTTTCACTCATTTCTAATATTTCTTTTTTTTATAATCAACAGCACTTTCGGGCAGACCTTTTGGAAAACGATGGACAAGGGAGCTATACCTTCATCGGTATTTATCACAAATACGGTCGTACCGGATAGGTCTCAAACCCTCTTTTTGTCGTATGAAAAGTTTACAGAGTATCTTCGTTCTGCCCCCCTCGAGTATTCGGGAGCTGAGGGTTTGAGGGTTGACCTACCCATGCCCGATGGTCGAATGGAATCCTTCCGGTGTTTCTTTTCACCCGTGATGGAAGACCCGGACCAACATGAGCAATACAAGGTGTTCACTTACAAAGCCAGGAGCATCGATCATCCCGGCTGGAGCCTGCGCATGGATTTTAGTCCCTGGGGGTTTCACGCTTCCGTACACACGGCCAATGGTCAGGTGTTTATCGAACCACTGACCGAAAGAGCAGGAGCATACTACACGAGCTATTATATCGATGATCTCGCAGCTGAGATGCCTGAACTGTTTCAATACATTTGTAAGGTGGACAGCAGTCTGGTGGATCTCCGGCCTTCGTCTCCTTCCTCTATCGATTTTAGAGAAGGGGATTGGCCTTTGTTGACCTACCGGGTTGCGATATCTTGTACAGGAGAGTGGGGCAGCAATCCCAGTTTGGGTGGAGGAACGGTAGAGTTGGCCATGGCTAAGATTACCAGTGCCGTCAATGTCATCAATGAAGTGTTCGAACGCGAAGTCGGGATACGCATACTCTTAGTCAAAGGCAATGCCAATATCGTATTTCTCAATCCCAAAATCGACCCCTTTTCCAATGCAGACCAGGGAGGACGTCTCATCAGTCAAAATACCGCTGTCATAGACCGGAAAATCGGCTCACGGGCCTACGATTACGGTCATATTTTTACTGGCCGGTGTAAGGATGTGGGAGGAATTGCTTCATTGGGTTCTGTGTGTTCTCCGGGCAAAGGGGCAGGCGTTACTTGCTGGTATAGGTCAAATATTAATTACGTGGCCGTTCAGATCACTTGCCACGAAATGGGGCACCAATTCTCTGCCCCACATACCTTCAACAATTGCAACGGTAACGAAAGTGGATCGACAGCCTACGAACCCGGTGGGGGAAGTACGATTATGTCCTACAGTGGTCTTTGCCGTTCGCAGAGCTTTGTGAATCGTGCGGACCCCGTGTACCACACCAATTCCCTGACCCGCTTCTACAATCATACCCGGGTATCGGAAGACGGGATGTGCGGTAAAACCGTCGATGTGAATAACCATCGGCCGGTCGCCATTATCCCCATCCAAAATGGATTTACTATCCCCTATCTGACCCCTTTCGAACTCGAAGGCCAGGGAACAGATGCCGATGGGGACCCCATGACGTATTCCTGGGAGCAGTATACCACCGGGCGGCAAATCAGCATAGGGATGCCGGAGAAAGGGGATGGCAATGTACCCCTCTTTCGTTCCTTTCCTCCCGTGAAGACCACCAAGCGTGTTTTTCCGAGGTTGAGCCTCATCTTGCACAACAATAATAACATTCCGGTGTCGGACCTCACGGAGGTGCTTCCTCCATATGCATTCAATTTTAAATTTGCCTTTACCGTTCGGGACAATAATCCGGAGGCCGGAGCAGCGGACTGGAACTTTTTGTCTTTCGACGCCACAGAAAAAGCGGGCCCCTTCCGGGTGCTTTCCCCAAATGAGGCGGTTACCCTCCATGCGGGCACCTATCAACTGATCGAGTGGGATGTGGCCAATACGGATAAGGCGCCGGTCCATTGTAAGGAAGTCGATATTTCCCTCTTTAAAGACAGTGATTATGAGCATCCTGTCTTCCTGGCGAAAAACACCCCGAATGACGGTTCCGAATGGGTACTCCTCCCCCCGGATGTAGCTATTCGCGCTGGGAGGATAAAAGTCAAGGCTTCCAATAGCATTTTCTTTGATGTCAGCAATCGCCCGATAAAAGTCGTCTTGCCGGATAATCCGCCCACCTCTTTGGCGGTCTTCCCCAACTCCATCTCAGCCTGCGTCCCCCAAACGACTGCTTTGGACATCAAGACAACCGGGAACTCCAAAACAGATACGATACATATCCTTGAGCTTAAGGGCTTGCCGGAGGGTGCCTCTTACTCCCTGGATAAAAATACTTTTGGTGCAGGAGGCGGTACCCGGCTAAACCTCGATTTTAACAATGTGAAAGAGGCGGGAATGTATGCGCTGGATATCTATTACCGGATCAATAGCCTGGATACCCAAAAGTTGCCATCTATTCCCTTACGGGTAGTGCGCAATTACTACGAAAATCTGGCCCTAACCACCCCTGTGGAAGAGCATGGATATGCCGTAGGCCCGGTCTATTCCTGGAGTTCCGACCCCGATGCGTTGACGTATGAGATTGAAGTAGCTACTAATCCGTCTTTTGAGGATAAGGCCGTTATTTTTTCAAAAAGCCAACTTCGGGATACTTTCATCCGGGGTCCCTTATTGGAGGTTAATTCGCTGTATTATTGGCATGTAAGGGGAGTTAATGACTGTAGTCCCGGACCTTGGACCCCGATTAGTGCTTTTAGCACTGTTTCATCCTCTTGCTCCAACTTTGAAGCGGTGATTAATAACAAAAGCGTCCCAACCGGCAAAACCAAAACATTTGTGATAGATGTCAAGCCCTCTTTTGTCGTATCTGATATCAACTTGCCCAACATCACCTTTGGGGCAGAAACACTGGATGGCATCAATATGCAACTTATCGCTCCGGACGGCAAAAGCACTGTAACCATATGGAAAAACAGTTGTTTTAGCTCCGTGTTTATGAATGCCGGATTTGATGATGATGCCCCGGATGTGGCGAGATGTGCCACCATCGGTGATGGTCTAACTTCCCGGCTCAGACATGGCAACTTCTCCCCCTTAATAGGGGTGCAGGCACAGGGGGAATGGAAACTGCAGATTTCTAATAAGCGTTTGAACAGAACAGGAAAACTGGATAACTGGCAAATGCAGCTCTGCGGAGATATCTCCATCGACCCGCCCTATATTCTCAAAAACGACACGTTGAAGATGCAACCCAATCAGGAGGGTCCGGTATTTGCGTATCTTCTGCTTGCTGAAGACAAACAAAGTGGACCTTCTCGCCTCATCTATACTCTGGTGGATATACCGAAATTCGGGATGTTGATCTTTGACGGGAGTCCTTTAAAAGTGGGTATGACCTTCACGCAGCAAGATTTGTGGGACAACAAAGTAGTCTATGCCAACATGTCGGGGACCACTGCTGATGCATTTCGATTTGTCGTACAAGATAAAGAAGGAGGATGGACCGGCGTCCATCAATTTAATATCTCCGTTGATCCCAACAATCCATCCATAGCCACAAAAAATCCTTTGGATAGAGACCTGGGATTCCATATTTTTCCCAATCCGGCCCGGAGTACGCTTTGGGTGGTGCCTTTTGCATCGGGGAAATATGCACCTCTTGACATGACATTGACAAACACCTCCGGGGTTGAAGTGTGTCGCAAAAAGGATGCGATTGTTGGCAATGATGGATTAAAAATCGACGTATCAACGTATGCCCCCGGCGTTTATATACTGCATCTAAACACCGGGGATGGCAATTTTACGCGTAAAGTGATAGTCCGGTAGAAACGGATTTTCTCCGGAGAATGAAGAGTGGAAGGTTTAGGATTTGCTGTTATGAAATGGTTGACCATTAGTCTAACAACGAATTCAGGCTACCTCGTAAAAAGCAATTCCCTGTATTTAGTCAAGGGCCACAATTCGTCACTAATCATCATTTCCAATTCGTCTGCTCCACCTCGAATCAAATCGAATATGGGCTTCACTTCCTTGGCGTAATACATGGCTTTCTTTCCGGAGTTGTCGATACTTGCCGCTTTGTTTAATGCATTTCTCATACCACGGACATGAGTGGTGACTTCGTTTATCAGATAAGACACCCTACTTAATATTCCCAATTGTTCCTTGGCCATCTCTTTGTAATCCTTGCCAAACAATTCTTTGATTCCGGAGACTACATCTACTAACTGCTGCTGATACTGTATCGCAGTAGGGATAATGTGATTGAGTACCAAATTGTCCAAAACACCGGCTTCTATCTCTATCTGTGTATAGTACTGGTGGGTCTCTACTTCGTATCTTGCATGCACTTCCTCCTCTGTCAAAACACCCATTTCTTCAAATAATTGGATGGAGGATTTGTCGATTTTTGCCCCCAATGCTTCCGGAGTTGTTTTGTTATTACTCAAGCCGCGTTTTTTGGCCTCTTTCTCCCAATCCGAACTATAACCGTCTTGCTCAAACAAGATACGCTCCGACTGCTTGATATAGGACTGAATGACATTAAATATAGCGACATCTTTCTTTAATCCCTTCTTCTCAATGAGTGCTTCCACTTCTTTTCTGAATTCCTTCAATTGCTTGGCAACCATCGTATTGAGGGCAAACATAGGTCCTGCACAGTTGGCGGAAGACCCAACGGCTCTAAATTCAAATTTGTTGCCGGTAAATGCAAAGGGAGAGGTCCTGTTTCTGTCTGTATTATCCAATAATACTTCAGGTATTTTGCCCACTATATTGAGCTTCATGTCCGTTTTTTCATCCGGGGTCAATTTTCCTTCCTTGAAATTCTTAATCTGATGCAACACCTTCGTGAGTTGATCCCCTATAAAGACAGAAATAATCGCCGGTGGCGCCTCATTGGCCCCCAACCGGTGGTCGTTGCCCGCGGAGGCGATAAATGCTCGCAACAATGCTTCATTGTCATTGACTGCCTTAATGGTGTTGACAAAGAAGGTCAAAAACTGCATGTTTTTCATCGGGGTTTCCCCTGGGCTCAAAAGATTTTTGCCCGTATCCGTCATCAAAGACCAGTTGTTGTGTTTGCCGGAGCCATTGATGCCTTCAAAGGGCTTTTCATGCAATAAAACCTCAAAATCATGTCTGCGCGCCACCTTGCTCATGATATCCATAATGAGGGTATTGTGGTCCACCGCCAGATTGGCTTCTTCAAAGATTGGCGCCAATTCAAATTGATTTGGGGCGACCTCGTTATGCCGTGTTTTAACGGGAATTCCGAGTTTTAGTGATTCTATTTCCAAGTCCCGCATAAAGGACAACACTCGCTCGGGTATGGACCCAAAATAATGATCGTCCAATTGCTGCCCCTTGGCAGGGGGATGTCCTACCAAAGTCCTCCCTGTAAGAATCAAATCTTCCCTTGATTTGAATAATGCCGCATCGATTAAAAAATACTCCTGCTCCCATCCCAAAGTGGGCAGTACTTTCTTTGTATTGCGGTTGAAATACTTTGCTACTAAGGTCGCCTCTCTGTCCAATGCTTGTATCGAACGCAAAAGCGGCGTCTTGTAGTCCAGCGCATGTCCTGTGTAGGATATGAAAATCGTGGGAATACATAATGTTGTCTCGTATATAAAAGCAGGAGAAGTCGGATCCCATGCGGTGTATCCACGCGCTTCAAAAGTATTGCGTATTCCTCCGCTTGGGAAACTCGATGCATCGGGCTCTTGTTGTACCAATTGACTTCCGCCAAACTTCTCCAACACATCCCCGTCCGGCAATTTCTCAAAAAATGAATCGTGCTTCTCCGCAGAAAAACCAGTCAAGGGCTGAAACCAATGCGTATAATGCGTCGCACCTTTTGCTATCGCCCATGTCTTCATCCCTGCCGCTACTTGATCTGATATGTCTCTGCTGATCTTCTCCCCCTTTTCTATTGCGCTCTTGACGGCCTTATAAGCCTCCTTGCTCAAGTACTGCAACATGGCCTCTTTGCCAAATACCTGGCTGCCATAAATATCCGATCGCCTCCCTTGTTCCTCGATTCGTACGGGCTTGCGGTTGAAAGTTTGCTCAATTGCTGAAAAACGAATTCTTGACATAATTGCTCTATTTTTTGCGCAAAGATATAAATACCCCCTAATTATTAGGGGTAAGCATTAAAATATTTTACATTTTATTGTAATAGACCCCATATAATTACACTTTCATTGATATAATATTCATACAACCTTGGCTTTTCAACCATATCTCTTGAATCCAGTGCTATAGGAACACAATAATTGGAATATAAAATTTCTACATGGCAAAATGGTTAATCGCATTACACTAATCGGTCTGCATCCTCCATCCCAAGGTTAAAACCGAAGACTATGTTAACGACTTATTTCCCGTTAAAGCACTGCGATTCAGAGAAAACCAGCTACTTTAATACTGCGTAAACTCAGTTCCTGGAGCAGTCAGTATTACAAATTCTACTTTTCTTATTTTAAAATCTGTTATCATCCTTTAGGGATGTCCTCTTTGTGGTCCTCTAATCCAAAAGGTTAAGTGCTTGATAAGGTGTTTATAACAGAACGCAATCATCCAAGAAATTCGGTTTAGAGAGCTTCGTTCTGCGTCGTCCTAATGCTCCGCGCATGAAATAAATATACATAGCAACCGAAGCTATTTTTCTCTGAATCGAGGCGCTCAAAAGGGAGTTATGCCGTAGCATATTGACTGTTTGAGCACTTCTATTCTTAGAAAAATGGCTGTATCCGTTATTTCTCGTCCAGAATACTATATATAGAGCAAGATATCCTCGGTCAAAATATCTACCATTTCATACCTAATTCCATTTTAATACTTTTTTACACTTTTTAATTTCTTGTTAAACCTTTGGGTGGGAGGTTGCCTGCACCTTTGCCCTAGAAATTAAAAATTGTATTATGAAATATTTGTATCGCACCTTTAACTATTCTCGCGAAAGTAGATTTGTTCTATTACTGCTATTCTTCACATATCTTTTTAACCACACGCTTGTGGCTCAGACGGTAAACGTTACCACAGTGGTGACGCCTCCATATAGTATTTATGTAGATGATGTGGTAAAGTTTAACTACAACACCATTGTCACATTGACCAATATAAGCTCTAAATCAGAACGATTAAAGCTCAATGCCACCTTAGAAGGGGACAACGGGGTAAAGATTATCATGAAAAAGTCGTTTACTCCAGCATTGGCTATCAATTTACAGGGGCACGGAAATAGGGTGTTTACCGGAAATGACTTACGCAGGATATTTTCTAATCTTACGCGCTCAGATTTGATATTGGAAGGAGTCAACGAGCGTGTTATCGCACAGACCAACAAATTGCCGGAAGGGGTGTACCAGCTTTGTATAAAGGCACTGGATTACACGACAGGCGAACTAAAGTCCTTTGAGACTTCCGGGTGTGCATCTTTTGTTATTACAGATTATGATCCACCAGTGATTACCCATCCAATGAATGCTCATTCAGTGACTCCTCTTAAGCCGCAGAGCTTGATGATTAACTGGACTCCCTCCGGAGTAGCTCAATATACCAAGTACAAGCTGGAAATGGTGGACATGACGCTTAATGCGTTGATGGACCCCAATGACGCTTTTAACAACGTCGGAATAATCTTATTGTATCAGAAAAAGGGAATTATACAAAACAGCTTTTACTATGACATGACAAAGCCGCATTTGATTAAAAATCACAGCTATGCGGTGCGTGTAACAGCTTATGACCCAACTCATCATATTGCGTTCAAGAATGAGGGTAAAAGTGAAGTAATCTCTTTTGTCTATAAAAAGAAAAAACCAATTGACAAGTCAAATAAGAAACTAAAAGGCAATTATAACACTCGTCAATATGTGATGAATGCTTGTCAAAACCTGAATGCTCCGAGTGATAAAACTCCCGTAAAAGATGTTAAGGAATACGATGTCCTCAAAATAGGGGACCACGATCTCAAAGTTTTCAATCTCTCTTGGACCGGAAATAAGTTGAGTGGGGAAGGCAAAATCATCAATTCGTATTTCAAAGTTCCCATACTTGTGACGTTCAGTGACCTTCTGGTCAACAAAGCACATCAAGTGATATCAGGGACAGCGGTAGCTCGCAATGACAACAATGTCCCATCAGAATGGATAAGTGAATTGGGCGATGTGGACTTCGGAGGGGAGGATGTCTCTAACGTGATAACCAACTTAATGAATGGAGGTAATGATCGAATTATAGAATATCCCTACTCTAATCTGGACAGCGTCGGGCTAGGTATGCCCTTGGGAATTAATCGACATATCGGAGGCGCTGACCAGTTAGTGGCCATCGTCGGAATGCAATTTGGCGCTCTTGGAGCCGGACTCAATGCAGTAGCGGAAATAGAATTCCCCAGCTACAACCAATCTCTTCAACTGGGCGCCTCTGCAGTATGCTTCGATAAAAATGGCTTTAGCAAAGATGCATTTTTGCAGTTGGTCAAAGATTATACCATTAACAAGGATGGTAAAATTAAAATCAAAATGAAAAAGGGTGAATATGGAGATCCACCCACGGGCACGCACATTGTCATGGAAGACAAGGGATTCAAGCAAGCCCAATTAGAAGGAGAGATAAAGATTGACAAGGAGTCCATAAAACCGGTAAAGGGATCAAAGGACGAAGAAGGCAATCCGGTCACGGAGGTGACCGGGAAGTTTAAAGTGACGGTGGAGAATCCAAGCAATTTTATTGTAGATGATATCTCGGTTACTCCCTTTGAGATTACAAAATTCCCGGGATTTGAAATTGAAGTTTCGTCGGTAAGTTTTGATATGTCAGACACAAAAAACCCAACCAATATTAAGTTTCCAGTAGATGGATACAATAAGGAGGGAAATCTTTGGAAAGGGTTTTATTTCAAAACTTGTAATATTAAACTACCTAAGAAGTTGATAAAAGACTATGAAATTCAGGCTTCGGATTTTCTAGTGGACAAGAAGGGATTTAGTGGGGTGATCGATGTTCCCAAAGTCTTCGATACCGAAAAAGGGAGATTGGGTACCAAAAAATGGAAATGGTCAATGGAACACTTGTATGTGAAAGTGGTGGAGAATAGCATGAAAGCCTCCAAATTTGATGGAGACATCCGAGTACCCATCACCAAGAAGAATGTTTATCTCAAGTATGAAACTGTCATGTCAAAGGTAGGGGACAAACTGAATTATGGCTTCACCTTAATCAACCAAGAGGATATCGAGTTTCCGGCTATAATAGCAAAGGGTGAGGTGAAGCCCAACACTTCCATATCATTGGAAGAAATGGGAAATGGCTTCGAGCCCACCTTCCATTTTTATGGAAATTTAGAGTTTAACAGAAAGTTTGCAGCCAATGTCCAAGGATTTCCTATATCGCTGGATTCTATAGTTGTACAAGATCTCATCGTAGACAAGCAAGGGGTATTTCTGGGTCCGGATGGTGCCATCAGCTTTAGCTATGACGCTCCTCAGCGTAAGTTGAATGGTTTTGATATCAATATAGATACCTTCAAAATTGTCAACCCCAATGAATTGCTTTTTGAGATTTCAGTTGACTTTTTGGGAGAGCAAAATGCAGTAGGAGCGACGGGGGGCTTCACCATTACGACAGGCTATGACAATAAGACCAATATGATGGAGTTTCAAGGACTGGAACTCAATGAACTTGGGATAAAAGGGGATATCAGTGTGGCTCATATCGAAGGTTCATTGAAGATTATGAATAATGATCCGACCTGGGGAAGTGGAATCGACGGACAAGTCAAGTTGAAATTGAACTTGGGTGAAAATGGCGAGGGCATTAAGGCCGGAGGAAGTATGCATCTCGTGTTTGGTAACAAGCCGGCAAAGAAGAATGTAAAAGCATATAAATATATGTTCCTTGAAGTAGAGGCATTGATGAGTACAGGTATACCGATTTCCGGGTCATTGCGTTTACGAGGGATTAAAGGTTCGTTTTATTTTAATATGAAGAAGGATGAAGGAGATGGTATATTCGACCTTCCTAAGCCATACAAAGGCGCAAGCGATGACACCAAGTTTGGTATAACTGCCGGGGTAGATATTGGTCTGGTAGATGCCCAAGCATTTACTGCCAGACCCCAGTTCTTTGTGCAATTTGGGACAAAATCCGGTTTGGATATTATTGAGCTTCGGGGAGACGCATATGTAATGACGCCATGGGAGCCGGGTTTCGAACCTTATGAGAATCCCGAAGACATCCCCATTCACATGTATGTGGATGCCAAAATACAATTTAAGATTAAACTATTCGAATTTGAGGCAGGAGTGAATGCCAATATAAAGAAAGGAAATAAATTGTTAGTAGGCCTAAACGGATCTTTGGAAATGATGGTGCAAGGGAGGTTGAAGCCGGGAGATAAAATCAAATGGTACTTTAAGTTGGGCGTCCCACAAAGTATGAATAGCGCTGAGAAAAATGTTGAGGTGAATTTATTAAATTTATTCAAGAAACAACACTACTTCATGGCTGGTAATACCGGAATACCTGGGATGGTTCCGATTCCTCAAGAGATACTGCAAGATCTTCCGGGAAAGTACCAGACAGATCGATCGGGATCAGATGGGGAGGAATCCAATGACTTGAGGTTTATCTTCGGAAGTCAGTTTGGCTTTCCATCCAAGGATTTGAAGGCATGGATATTTTATGCCAAATTCCAGGTGTTGTTTGGATATGATGTGATGATTGCTAAGGAATTTAATAATCATTGTGGCTTTGGGGACGACCATTGGTATGTACTGGGGCAAGCATACGGAAAATTTGAAGCAGATATAGGAATCGAAGCAAAGATATTTGGTAAAATGCGACAGTTCCAGGTCGCATATGTTAATGTCTCAGCATTCGTCACCGTAGGATTACCTAACACCTCGGGTATCACAGCCGCTGTTCACGGTGAAGCGAGCTTTATGGGAATCATCGAAGGGGAGTTTGATTTTGATGTAGAGCAAGGTAAGATTTGTGAACAGTCAGGTGGTGGATTAGGGGACTTAAAGGATTTGAAATATGTTCAAGACATGAGTCCCAAGGGCAATAATGTGAGTGTATTTGTGGATCCGGAAGTGTCGTTGTTGTTTTCCGGACGCAAAAGTAAAGTGTATCAATTGGATGAGATTGTAGATGGAGATGCCAAAGAACTGCTCTTGCGTTTTCCTATCAAGACCTTAGAATTATCCATCGCTGATAAAAATAGTCCAAACAATGGCCAAGTACTTGCCAGCTATGGTAAATCTATGGCGACAGGGAGTTTCGATATATTAAATGATGGGACTAGAATTAGGTTGAAGTCCGATGTAGCCCTTCCCGGTTTGACCAGACTTAAGCTTAAGGTAGAAGTTCAACCCGAACAGAAGAAAGATGGGAAATGGGTAGTCATCGAGGATGTCGGTAAGAATGCCAAAGGAACCCTCTATTTTAGGACGAAGAAAATGCCGGACTATATTCCAAAGGATAACATCGCAAACATGTATCCCATGGAAGGGCAGCGATACTATTTACAAAGTCAAAGAAAAGGAAATGCTTTCATCACTCTTAAGAAAAGTCAACCCGGATTGTTTAATGTATCTAATGGAGAAAAAATAAAGGTGAGGTTTATTCCTGTGGGAGCCGGTAAAGTCATCCACGGCACATTCTTAGGTTATTCCTCCGGGAAAGTGAGGTTTAAGCACCCGAAATTAGTCAATGGATACAAATACGTTTGTCAGATTTATAAGAGAGCGCCTAAGACTAGCGGGAAGGACGCTCAAGCCGGGGGAGGAATGAAATTAGCTGCAACAGCTGACTTTAGAAAAAATATGACAAAAGAATTCAAACTCATTCAGGAGATGCATATTTCCAAAAAGGATGTAATGAAATACCAGTTTGTATTTGGAGTGAGTAAATACAATACCGTAGATGAGAAATTTTCTCATTTAAAAAGGAGTAAACATACTAAACTTGTTACGAATTCAAACTCTACTATAGCATTATTACGATACCGGGCTTATGAGGGCTTTGATAAAGCGGATTTTATCCAATTTGATGCCGAATGGCTCCAATTAGATTATGAGAATAAAGCTAAGGATAACTATTATGGTGATAACGAAGCAGGTAGTAAGTATTATAATAATTATTTGTACCCTGAAATTTATTCATTTTATTCAAAGTGTATCAAACCTGTTTGGGGAAATAATGGTGATAATATCTCATTTTATAATAAGATATTATTTGCGGGGGAAGACTTGATATCTACAGCAGAGATAAAGAAAATACTGAAAGATCCGCTAAGCCAGGGAATTAAAAAAATTGCGCAAGCTCCTAAAATGAAAGATGTAAATTTATGGGTTATGGGTGTTGAGTCTGCACATAGTGATTATATGGCAATAATGAGTATTTTAAACAATCCAGATTTCTGGCAGAAATGGTTAGATCCAATGCAGGTTCATCCTAATAAGTGTAGTTTCAACACTTTTAAACAATGGATTAAAGATAATAAGAAATTCAAACCTATAAAAATTCATACAAATTACCACATGCGATTATTCCGAAATGATGATGTTTATGAGGGTTATCATATGAATCATTTTGAATGGGGATTTGATAACAAAAGTAATCTCCCATAAAGTGAGTTTCAATAGGTGCATTTTTGAAAAGGCACCTATTGATTCGATTCCATTTGTTTTAATACTTTTTTACACTTTTTAAACTATCATTAGATAATGGACTACAAAGATGATTGAATCTTTGTGTTAAAAATAAACGTAGTTATGACTAATAATTTTAAATATCGAAGAGGGGCCGTTTTAATGCTTCTAATTTGTCTGACGGCTTTATCCGTGCTAAAGGGTCAAAAGCAGGTTCCTACAGAAGAAAAGAAATTGATTCACATGATCGGAAGGTACTCAAACAACAAAGTATTGCTTCGCTGGGGACCATCGGATAAAGAGATGTGGAGACGAGTAAACAGAGAAGGATGGGTACTCCAACGAGCGACAGTCCCGGATAATCTTGATGGATACAAGAACTACGATTACGAAGCCTCCTTTACCCGCACTATTTTGCCTTTGCCAAAGGATGATGTAGCATGGGAAACGCTTTTTGATAAAGATAGTATTAGCATAGGTGGATGGATTTCCCTTTATGAAAAGCGTCCTGAGGTACCCGGTGGGCCTGTAGAGCAGCTTTTAAATCAGGAAAAATCGGAGAAAAAAGCATTTTTTGTAGGGATGGTATCCGCAGACCGGTCTCATAAGACTGCCATTGCCATGGGATTGGGTTGGGTAGATAAGACTGTCAAAAACGATAAAAGCTACATCTACAAAATCAGTCTGAAGTCGGATTCAACGGTCTTTGGTTTTGTGTTAGTAGATTGTTCGGAAGAATACCATAAATACCGTCCTATCGGTTTAGAAACCCAATCAAAAGAGCATCTCGTGATGGTATCCTGGTTGAGAGAGCTAAATAATCATAAGTTCGTATCCTATTATGTCGAAAAATCTAAACATAAAAATGGGCCTTTTGTGCGTCTTAATAAGGCTCCTTATGTAGATGTACGACCCAATGAAGAAAAAGGAAATACCGGTAACATTTATTTTAGGGATTCTGTTCAACAAAACTACACACCCTACTACTATCGACTGATAGGGTTGGATGCATTTGGTATCGAGAGCGAGCCGTCCGAAGTGATGATGGGTATGGGGAAGGATTTTACTCCTCCATTGGCCATTACAGGTCTTACTATTCTTGCCAAGGAAGACAGTTCGGTGACGATCAGTTGGAAGAAAGGCTTTAGAGAATCTGATTTTAAAGGATATATTGTCCGTCGATCACACGATTTAGAGGGACCTTATTTGCCTCTTCATGAAAAACCTCTTTCCTTCGACACGAAAGTATATATGGATCGCAAAGTTAATCCCAGGGCATACAATTACTATACGGTCACTGTTATAGATACGGCGGGAAATTCCGCTGAGTCATTACCGAGAGCGGCCATGTTTGAAGACAAAGCACCCCCTCCAACCCCTACAGGATTGAAGGGGAGTATTGATACCAATGGGGTAGTCACTATCAGCTGGGATGCCATTCATGATCCGACTGTTATAGGATATAAAGTCTACAGCTCGAATAGCCCAAAACATACTTTTATCATGAAGTCCGGTGACCTTATTACAGATACGACCTATACGGAGAAAGTGGCATTGAGAACTCTGAGTGAAATCATCATTTACAAAGTGGCAGCAGTTAACAGGGGATTTGGGTATTCGGAGTTGTCTGAGGGACTGGAACTCAAAAGATACGATATCATCCCACCCAATTCCGGTGTATTTAAGAATTATGAAATGGGGGATAGCAGTGTGACCTTGACATGGGCTATTTCTTCGAGCAGTGATCTGGACGAGCAACAAATCTGGCGTAAGGATAAATCACACGATTGGAAGATGATAGCGTCATTGGATAAGGCGACTTCCCAATTCACAGATAATACAATAACATTTGGAGTAGAATACACCTACGCCCTCAAGGCAAAAGATGACGATGGGCTTGTTTCGAGTTACTCTCCATTCATTGGGGTGAGCCTCTCGGACCATCGACCTTTAGCACCGGTCCAAGATTTGAAGGTGGATTTTGACAAGCAAAAAGGAGCAATAAATCTAAGCTGGAATTATCCAAATGCGTCTAAATACCAATATATCATCTACAAATCAAGGGCATCTGAAGATATTCTTACCTACCGAAGAGTATCCGGTAAAAATGCTTATACCGACAAGCGAGTAAAAGAGGACATGAGCTATAAGTACGCCATCCGGGTCATATCCGATGAGGGTAAAGAGAGTGCGATATCACCCATAAAAACCGTGCGAGTAGAGTAAATTCTCCTCTCGGATATAAACCATAAATGATGATGAAAAATTCTATAATTTTGTTGCTCATATCCTGCATAATGATGGGGAATCACCCATCATTTGGGCAACTTGCCAAGGGTAAAACGAAGGAAGAAAAGAAGAGAAGGATAGTGACGCTCTCCGGCGGGCTGACTTTTGGAAGCCAGATATACAAGACGTATGGCATAGATAGAAGTTACGATAACACAGATTTGTGGAATATTCACGGGTCTGCCAATGTCAATATCTACAATCAACTCTCTTTGCCCTTTTCATTTACATTGGGGCGATACGGATTGAGAGGCACTTATCCGATTTTCAAACAGGTAGGAGTGAGCCCCAGCTATAAATGGTTGCGCGTGCACTTAGGATGGAGGAGTATACAGATGTCCAAGTACACGTTATCGGGTAACACTTTTTTGGGTGCCGGGGTTGAGATGCATCCTGGGATTTTTCGGTTTGCAGCAATGTACGGAAGATTTCAAAAAGCGATGGTGGTGAATGATAGTTTGGATAATGTAGGGATACGGGTTCCCACCTATTCTCGCAAGGGATATGCTGTTAAAGTGGGCATCGGGAGTGATCAAACCTTTTTTGATGTCATCTATTTCAAAGGCAAAGACGACCCTAATTCTTTGGACAGGCTGACCACAGATAGCTTGCCTGCCGCAGCGGAGAATGCCGTTTTGGGATTTAATATGAAATGGAAAATAAACAGAAGAATCTACTTTTTCGGAGAAGGCGCCACCAGTGTTTTCACAAGAGACGTCAGCTCCCAACCATTGGTAGATAAAAGTCTGGATATAGCAAAAAATGTCCTGACACCCCGCACCTCTACGAGAATCAACTACGCCTACAATGCCGGATTGAATTTGATTTATCCTTTTGGGCAGTTAAGACTCAAATACGAGCGCATCATGCCCGAGTTCGAAAGCATGGGTACGTATTATTTAAAGGATGACGAGGAGCGTATCAGCATAGCACCGAGCTTCTCACTACTGGAGAACCGACTTCAAGTCAATACGACGCTGGGCCTTCAAAGAAATAACTTGCTCAATGTCAAAAAGGAAACGACAAAAAACATATTAGCACATGGAAATGTCACTTTTCAATTAAATGAAATATTTGGTGTCAACATGAATTTCAGCACCTTCGATTTGCGTCAGGAAGACGGCAATGCCGTAATCAATGACACTTTTCGCGTAGCACAAGTAAATAGCAATTTGAGTATTTCCCCGTATTGGGTTTGGACCAAGGATTCGACTCTTGCGCAGAATGTTAATGTCAGTTTGAACTATCAGACCCTCAATGATCGAAGTCCTTTTACCAAGGAATTTACGGATATGACTACCTGGTTTGCCAATACCAATTACAGCCGGTCTTGGTTGGCTACAGGGCTGAGTCTGAATGTAGGGGCTAATTACAATTATATTATTTTGGCAAATTTGTCCAATGTTCGATATGGCGCCACCCTAGGGGTAAATAAGCAGACCAAAGACGAAAAATGGAATGTATCTTTCTCGTCGACGTTCAATCTGAGTTCCATTAATGGCACATCAGATGGTAACGTCATTTCGAGCAATGTAGGTCTAAGCTATAATATCACTAAAAAGGCAGTTCTTTCTTTCAATACAAATTATCTCATCAATCATTCGAAGCAATACGACGACTACAAAGAAATCATTGCAAACCTTAACTTATCATACACTTTTTAATCTAACCAATTATGAAAAAAACAATACAATTAATTCTTTCAGTAATGCTCTTATTTCTTATTAACAATATGGGGCATGCTCAATCTGCACTTAATATCACATACAAGCCCAGAGTATTTGTTTGTGCAAAGTCTGACACTGTAGAGGCTACCTTTACGTGCAATTTTAATGGGAAAGTATCTTACGAGATTCTTAATAATGGGAAAAAATGGATGAAAATCCTTAAGTTTTCCGAAGTAAAATCAGGCTCTTTCAAATTTATTTACTCCATGGATGCGGTGGCCCCGGACTCTATCAAGATCAAGTGGACCATCGAAGAAAGCGATGACCCCACCGGGTGTGCCTTGAAGGGTGCTACCGTAACGAGCAAATTGCTGGTAGACTGCAAATGCGATCCAATGATTGAGGTCATTGAATTGCAAGACGAATCGTGCTTCGGCTGTAAGGACGGGGTCGTTACCGTGTCTGCTTATGGTATGGAGGAACCTATAACTTACCTTTGGAGTAATGGAGATACCGGACCATTCGTAACTGATTTGGCCCCAGGAGATTATTTTGTCGTATATCAGGGTACCAACTCAAAACTATGTATGGATACATTATTCTTGACGATTAAGAAGTATTTGTGCGACAAAACCAGCATTCGATACAAGTATAACAATGTCAGTTGTAATAATGCTTGTAATGGAAGTATTGAGATAGAACGGCTTAAAAATGGCAAAGGAGTACGTACCGTAGAATGGGGAGATGGAGCCAAGGGAAAGCAAAGAGATAGTTTGTGTGCCGGTTCCTACCTTGCCGTCGCTATGGGGTTTGATAATTGTGTCTATCGGGAGCCCATTGATATTATCCAACCCGATTCTTTGATGTTGGATACGATTGAAGTGGTTGATACGGCAGGAAGTGGAAGCGGAATTATCCGGGTCAAGGCAAGTGGTGGCACTCCCTCTTATCACTTCTTTATTGCGAAAGATGGTGTTAGGCTTATGCATAACGACTCTTCAAATGTCTTCACCGGACTAGAAAAGGGATGTTATGATTTGTCAGTTGAAGATATGAATAAATGTGAGCGCATTTTGTCAAATATATGCATCAAAGGAACCAATGCTAGTGTGGAAGTAGAGAAGCCGGATTTTAGTATTACCCCCAATCCTTCATCAGGAATATTCAAGGTAAATGGAAATATATCCGGAATAAAATATGTGTCGATAAGTAGCATATCCGGTAAAGAAATTAAAAGGGTTTTACCCAATAAGGTGTTAGACTTTAGAAGTGTCGGGACAGGATTGTTTATCATAAAAATGGTAACCAACACAAATTCAGTTGCTAAAAGAGTCATCATTGTAGAATAATTATTGGGGCTCCTGTAGTAAATAGACTTTTGCTGGAGACTCCGTGTTGTTTGATTAGTCGCAACTACTTAGGTATGCCTATTTGGGGATCAGTTGGGTACAACACTTTCTCGAATAGTGCATACTTGAGTCGTTGTTGTTAGAGAACTAAAATTGGAATTATGCAAATAACTTATAAAATAAGATGATTTTTACTAATTTTGGAGATGCTTGTAGTTTGATATCCTCAGGCACTTTTAAACGAAACCATTTTCGGAGTATGCCCAATTTTCAATTAAAAACATAAACTATGATTTCATCGAGTAAAGAAATTGATTTTGACAGGCTTCGAACGCTTTTGTCCTCCGATACTTTAGTTAAGAAGTATATAGAAAAGTTTATAGATCATACTCCTATCCACTTTATGCAATTGTGTAATGCGATAAAAGAATACAATCTGGAGGGCATCAAAGTGGCAGCACACAGTTTGAGGACACAATTTGAATACCTCAATCATATTCGTGCTATCGAGATGCTGCGATACTTTGAGGATGTGGTCGATAAAGAGAGTATTAAGGGAGATAGAGTTGAGTTGCGTCTTTCGGAATTTGAGCATATTTTTAGCCAAACATTGACCGAGATGAAAAAAAGAAACAAGGATATGAGCTAGTTTAAACGCAATGCAAAGATTGCATGGATACTATTTATTCCAATTTTTTCAGTGAGCTATTAATAGGTGCCTGAAATACTTTTAAATGGATAATTGATTATATTTGCTCATTCATTTAACATTTCATGCCGATAAATACCATAAAATACCTATAGAATCATGCAGAGATCAAGATATTTGGTATTGTGGTATCTCGTCTTGCTTTTGTATTGCAATATGGGCATCGCACAATTGGAGAAAGTGCGGTTTTATAAACTTTCTGTCAAAGATGGCTTGGCCCAAGCACATGTTTTCTCTATCGACACGGATAGAAGAGGGTATATCTGGATGTCCACTATGAATGGTCTGAGTAAATACGATGGATACAAATTTGTCAATTACCGACCTAAGTCCGGAGATAGCTTGAGTCTATCCGGTGCACATTGCTATAAGTTTTTTGAGAGCCAGGATGGGCGGCTCTACGTGGCCACAACACGAGGCCTTAATGAAATGACGGATCGTAATCATGGATGCTTCAAACGATATCAACACGACAAAAATGACATCCACTCCATCAGCAGTAACTCAGTTCATGATATTGTGGATGATGAAGGAGGAAGTCTTTTTCTTGTTACTGCGAAAGGTGTGGATCATTTTGACCCCAATACGGGTATTTTTACTCATTTTCTTCACCCTGAGTTTGGGGTAGATCGACATACTCCTTGTATATATAAGGACAGTAGAGGGCAGATTTGGGCCGGATCCATTAATGGATTATATGCTTTGGATAAAGAGAAACAAACTTTAGATTATTATCCTTTGACGACTAAGACCGGTCTCCCCATTCAGGTACTTGAAGTCTTTGAGGATAGTTTTGGTAGGCTTTGGTTAGGCACACTGCATGGCGGTTTGTATATTTTTGATCGAGGAACACATACTTTTCACAAGCAATCCATCGATGCCATCAAGAAAGGGAGTATTCGGGATATAAAGGAATATCCCAAAGGAATCCTCAACTTGGCGACCTCCCAATACGGATTGGTGCAAGTAGATTTGAGGTCCCTAAAGGCGATACATGTATATCAATATTCAAAAGATAATCCAAGTGGGGTTTCTAAATCCAATGTTTACTCCCTGGCATTTGATTCGCATCACAATCTGTGGCTGGGTCTATTTGATGGTGTAAATATTTTGCCAAAGTATGCTTCCAAGTTCAAGCAACTTGTTCTCGAGCATGGTGAGGGCAACCCCAACAATACGGTCCTGCGCATCTTTGATGGACCCGACAGTACTTCATGGTTAGCGACGATGACAGGCTTTTACAGTTGCAGACCCGGTGTCAAAGGTTGGGATGTTATCGATGTCTCGCGTAAAGACAATCAAGGATACGTTAGTGTAACTGACCTGGAGGAAACTGCTTCAGGTATTAGATGGTTTTGCTTGAAATCCGGTGGTGTGTACAAAGCGAATAACGAAGAAGATATCGTCAGGGTGGATAAAAATAATATTTTCAAGAATAGATTTCTCAATTCCATAGAAGTGGACGGTGAAGATGATGCACTTCTATGGATAGGTTCTGCCAAGGGGATGTGCCAATTCAATTGGGTGACCGGAGACACCTCTTGGTATTATCCGAAAGCAATAGATACTACATCGACCAATGACCATGCCGGGGCTGTAGAGCGGGACGAGGACGGGACCATTTGGTTTGTTAATTCAGGAAATTTGTTTCATTTTTTTCCCAAGAAGGATTCTTTCCGGGTGTATCACCATCAAACAGAGGACTCTACTACGTATGGAGGAGGAGGAGCATTTAATATTATTTGTACACCGGATCGGGTCTATATCGGTGGCGGTAGTGCCTTTTGTTACTACGATAGAGCAATGGATCATTTTACTAATTTTCCAAAGAGTAAATATCCACACATCGGTGGAAATATCGGAATTGTAGAATCCGATAATCATCACATTTGGATGCTTGGGGGAAAAGGAGTAGCCGACTACAATCCGGAATCAGGTCGATTCAAACAGTATGAAATAACGTATGAAGATGTCGGGTTTATTACCTATTCCTTTGGAAAAAATGCCAAAGGGGAAGTGCTGTTTGGTGGATTTAATGGGATGTTGGATATAGATCCCAAGTCAATTCCTGTAGATACTTCTCCACCGGTTTTGGTCTTGTCAGATATCGCATTGTACAATCATTCCATTCCTTTGAGTCAAAGTATCGAATCCCTGACTCGTTTTGAGATGGAGAAAGATCAAAGTGGTCTATTGGAAATTTACTATACTTCACTAAATGATGTGGCGCAAAAAGGAACGCGTTATTGGTACCGGCTAAAGGGATACGCAGGTGATAAGTGGATTGACAATGGACACAAGCGAAAAGCTGTTTTTACGCAGTTACCTCCCGGTCATTATACCTTCGAAGTGAAGGCAGAGAATGCAGATGGCGTCGCCTCATCCAACCGTATCGCTCTTGCCATCGTCGTCAATCAATCGGTGGGATATTACGTTCGTTGGGCCTTAGGAATATTGGCACTTTCGCTTTTGATTGGTCTAATGTACATTCTTCGCAAGCGGACGATTAGGCTTAAGACAGAACAAAAGGCCTCTTTGTACAAAAGCAAGTTCTTAGCGAATATGAGTCATGAGATTCGCACTCCCATGAATGGAATCTTAGGACTGAATAAACTGTTACTGGAGTCTAATTTAGATGAAAAGCAACTGAAATATGTTTCAGCAATCAATTTGTCATGTGAAAACCTCCTGCTCATCATCAATGACATCCTCGATCAAGCGAAGATAGAGAGTGGCAAGCTTTCATTTCAATCAGAACCCTTCAATTGGCGTGTCGTTGTCGAGCAAGTTCAAGCTATCTTCTCTTCCAAGCTAGCTGATAAGCATCTTTTCTTCGATTTCAAGGCAGACCCCTCTATTCCTACCATGGTGGTTGGAGATGGAACCCGCCTTTACCAGGTGATTATCAATCTTGTAGGTAATGCAATCAAGTTTACAGAACATGGTGGTATCACGATTAGAGTTCGACAGCTACCTTCGGATGATCTTACCGTCCATCTGATGTTTGAAATAGCTGATACCGGCGCAGGGATAGCTTCTGATAAGTTAGAAACGGTTTTTAGAAGTTTTGAGCAATTGGTAGAAACGAATAATGCCTCGCAGTCCTATCTCAATCGTGGTACGGGACTAGGTTTATCCATATCCAAAGATATTGTCAATATGCAGGGGGGAGAAATAGGTGTCCGCTCGGCTAAAGGAAAGGGATCTACATTTTACTTTGATATCCCCTTTAAAGTTTGCCCGTCATGTGAGCCCGACTCAGAGCCCTGCAAAAGCATGGATTTACCTCCCAATCTGCGTATTTTGATTGTTGAGGACAATGAGATTAACCAATTTTTAATTACCGAGATATTAGAGTCAGAGTTGGATTCTCCCATCCTTGAAATGGCTGAAAATGGAAAATTAGCCCTTGAGTTAATCCAGCAAAATATCTATGATTTGGTATTAATGGATGTGCGGATGCCGGTCATGAATGGATTGGAAGCAACTAGAGCGATTCGAGCATTACCCGGTGATTATTACAAAAAGCTTGTCATCCTCGGACTCTCTGCCAACGCCATTCCACAGCAAATTGAAGAGTGCATATCTTCGGGAATGAATGACTGTTCGATTAAGCCCATTGACACCATCAAACTTTTTTCTCAGATGAGGGAGTTGCTCGGGAAATAATTCTTTAACTTAATTTTTGTATCAATTGATAACCTTTCCCGTGAATGTTTTTAATCGATATACTCTTGTCTAATAGAAAGTACTTACGCAATCTACTGACATATACATTTAGGCTACGTGTTTTAAAACTATATTCGTCACTCCAAATAGCAGACAGCGCCTTATCCCTAAGAACAATTCCGTCGTTTGATTCGCAAAACAGCTGAAGCAGTTGGGCCTCGATTGCACTTAAGCTGATTGTTTGGTCGTCAATTTTGAGTTCTCTTGAAGTCGCATGAAAAGTAAACCTACCGATATCATACACCTTATTGACCAATTGGATATTACTTTTCTTGACAGTTCTTTTTAAGATCGTTTGGATTCGAAGAAGGAGCTCCTTCATGCTAAAAGGCTTTAAAATGTAGTCATCTGCGCCCATTTCAAGCCCCTTTACCCTATCGTTTAAACTACCTTGACTCGTTAAAAACAGGAAGGGGATATTTGAATTCAATGATATGAAATGGTCGGCCAACTCGAGACCATTCATCATTGGCATCACCACATCAAGAATACACAAATCAAATGCATCTTCTTTGAAGACTCGAAGGCCATCATAGGCATTGTGACACAACACACAGTGAAAATCATGTGCTTCCAAATACTCCTTTACCAAAGGCCCAATAGTGAGGTCATCATCTACCAACAAGAGTTTAGTCATATGACGAATATTTATATAGGAGTAATAGTATAAAAAAATATAGAGTCTATTCCAAAAGGAAGGGATTTGTGATAATCATGGCTAATTGTGTTTTTACTCTTCACTATTCAACGAATTTGTCAACAGCATCCTATTGATTAGAGTCGAGGCAACGAGTTGAAAATCCTTGATAGCACCAAATTTGTCAAATAAACACCTTTCGAATTGTACTCTTGATATTTGCAAATGTAATATAATAATAGTGTAATGGAAGTAAATTAGTGAGAATAACTCTGAAATGGCCGATTTGTAAATTTGCATAACCGTACAGACAAATAGTCAAGGCATAAAAGCCAACACAGGTCCACACCCGGAAAGAAGAATTTGCCGGTAATTAGCTTTGGATATGAAAAGTACAGAATGAACAGGAGGAAACTGAGGAGATGATAACAAGCTTATCTTCCGAAAAACCGAAACAGGTTTTGTGTGTTTGGTGATTGGGTAATCCTGCCGATCCCATCATCTCTTGATTATAATACCAATACGGTACCATTACCCCTGTCTATCTTTCAATCGGAGGGTGTAAAAACCGGAAGCCATACTATTCAGGTGGATCTGTCCGTCTGATATTGCACCTTCTTTCCATTTGTGGCCAAGCAAATCAGCCATTTCATACCAAAGAAAATCCCTCCAATTGAGAACAAAAAGTTGATCCGATACGGGGTTTGGATAGAATAGTGGACGTGCAGCATCAGAAACTCGTGTGGCAGTAGATTGTTTGAACTCAAAAGCACCTATGTCAAATGCCATCCCCTGTGGGCGTTTAGTCCCTTCGTAATCCAAAGGAAAAGCTCCCAGATTTGTTCCTGCATCAATGCACGGACTGCCTTTGGTCAGATGATAGTCTCCTGCGGGCCAATCAGTAAATAAGGGATCCCCTTCCACCATGTTCTTACCTGAAGGTGATACAAACCCATTGTCGTAGAAGTCGCAATGTGAAAAATAAAAAAGAACCGGTTGATCTCCTGTCGAAAAACTATCGACCTGTGTGACGATACAATTAATCATCTTGCTCCCATGATTTGGCCGATCGCTTCTGACGAGTTTCTTCGAATGCACCAAGACGCAGTTGGCCAAAATAGTACTGTCTGCCGGTGCGCTGTTATAATACCAGGGATTGTAATCAATGACTACGGAGGCGTCCTTAATAATACAGTTGTTAAACGCGTTTTTGGTGCCACAATAGTCCGCATCCTCTCCAGATAAGAGGAAGCGCACTCCGGCCGGGCAACCGTCTGATGTGCAGTTGTTAAATACATTATAACTCGCCCCATCGCGTATAAGAAAGGTACAGACATCGGGGAGGGAGCCTGTAGCAGTACAATTTCGAAATTCGTTGTACCTCACCTTGGACCAACGTACACTAAATCCACCTCCTACCATATTCTTCGCCACACAATTAATAAAGAGGTTGTGCTCTCCACTTTCCTTTATTTCCATTCCGTGACCGACATCTTCGAGGTTGCCTACTCTTTCGATATAACAATTCTTTACTACATTGCGATCTCCTTTGAGTACGATGTAGTAATCCATCGAGGTATAGGTGCCATCTTCTGTTTTTTCGCTTTCGTTACTGTAAACCTTTGCATCTTCAATGAGGTTGCCATTACCCCAAATGTCCATCCCTGCACCGGTTGCGTTGACGATGAGAACGTGCTCGATGATATTGCCATCGGCTTCTTTGATACTTAAGGCAGTGGAGTATTCGTGTCCGATATTCTGGATAAATACATTCTCCAAATGGTGCCTTGAAATCTGCGAAGATGTATTCCAAATACTAATACCCGTAAGACTGTTGGCCAGTTGGATATTTTTGATAGTGATATTATAATTATCGTATAGACCGATACCGGCTTCTGTTTCTCTATCCTTGGGATTGATAAGTGGCATTCTGTGGGGATCTACAGTGTCTCCGTACTTAAAGTTCGTCGATAGAATATCTCCCGGTGTTTCTTGATACCCGATAAAACTTATCCGGGCATCTCCTTCGGAAAAATTCTTCTCCACATAAACATCATCCTTACCATAGTCTCCTGCTTTGATATATACCGTGTCTCCTGCTGTCACCGGGCTGTTTTGAGAGGCCGCATAACGGATGGTTCGCCAAGATGAAGATGGGGACAATCCATCGTTGGCATCGCTGCCATCAAGCGAGACGAAATAAGTGGTTTGAGCAAATATCCCATGGGTGAGAAGAAGGAAAAATACGAACAGAGATTGTCGTAGCATAAGATACAAAATCAGGTAAAGTTACTTAATATTACTCCCCTGCCCAATAACAGGCAATCAATATCTTGAGAGGAATGGCACAAATAATCCAAATGTAAAGGTAAAATATGTTGAGAAAATTGGATAAGGAAGGGGAGATAAATTTGAGTTTTCACGTTTAGACCCTTGTTTTTGCATTTCAATTTGAATGCAGACCATTGGTGTTTCTTACACACATGCCTCTGTTATTCACCTCGGTTTCATCAAATTAATGATATCTTTACACTCCTTATCAAACCGAAGGACCATGACATTCAACCACGACATCAAAAGCGTCTGTATTTACTGTGCTTCCAGCGCTGCCATCGACCCCAAATACTTTCAAGGGGCAGATCAGCTTGCAGCCGGTCTCATCTCCGCGGGGATACGTTTGGTATGCGGGGGAGGCCGGGAGGGCCTCATGGGACAGTTGGCTGATACGGCAGTACGGTTAGGAGGCGATATTACCGGCATTTTGCCGACATTTATGATCGATATCGAGAAGCAGCATCCCGGACTGACTACCATGATTGAAGTCGAGACCATGTCCGAACGAAAAATGGCTTTTTTCGAACACGCAGATTCTATTGTGGTATTGCCGGGAGGTACCGGCACCTTCGAAGAATTCCTCGAAGCCATCACCCTTAAGCGTCTCGGTAAAATAACCCACCCGGTGGTTATCCTGAATATAGATGGATATTATGACCCCTTGATACAGCTCATGGAGCGGGCCATCGACGAGCGCTTTATGGATGAAAGACACGATGACCTGTGGACGGCCGTAGAAAAACCGGAAGAAGTCCTTCCCGCTCTGAGAAATGCCCCGGTCTGGAAAGAAGAATACTCCAAGTATGCTGCCGTAAAAAAAGCCTGAGCCATGTCCCTCGAATTGTGTTGGCAGAAAGACTATCAAGAGGCCGGGGTGGATGAAGCCGGCCGGGGCTGTCTGGCTGGACCTGTTGTTGCCGCTGCAGTCATACTACCGGAGGATTTTGTCTGCCGGGAACTCAACGACTCCAAGCAGTTGACCCACGACCAAAGAGAAAGACTTCGACCCATCATTGAGGAAAAGGCCTTGTCATATAAAGTGGCATATGTGGAAAATACCGAAATAGACCGTATCAATATTCTGCAGGCATCCATTCGGGCAATGCACAAAGCGCTGGATGGATTGGACCTCACGCCGGGACATATATTGGTGGATGGCAACTATTTCATACCATGGAAATTTGTCCCTTATCGAACAGTCGTCAAAGGAGACGGCAAATATATGAATATCGCCGCTGCCAGCATCCTTGCCAAAACGTATCGCGATGAGCACATGCTAAGGCTACATCGAAAATTTCCCCATTACGGCTGGGATACCAATATGGGGTACCCCACCAAAAAGCATCGTGACGGGATAAGACGATTTGGTCCAACCCCGCATCACCGCATGAGTTTTAATCTTTTGGGAGACGAAAAGAAATCCGGTATCAGATGACAATCGCTGAATTCAAAAAGAAGGCCCCCACCATTCCCCGTCTGCCGGGAGTGTACCATTTCATATCAAAAAATGGGGAAGTACTCTATGTGGGAAAGGCCAAAAGTCTCAGAAACCGGCTGGCTTCTTACTTCAGCGAATCGGCCAAAACCCCGTTTAAAGTCCGGTCGCTGCGCCGACATGCATCCAAAATAGAGTACACCATCGTCGATACCGAACAGGATGCATTGCTCCTCGAAAACACCATGATTAAGCGCTTCCAACCCCGCTACAACGTCATGCTTAAAGATGGCAAAACCTACGTGTATATCCAGATTACAAACGAGCGCTTTCCACAGGTCATCTTCACGCGAAAAGTCGTCAAGGACGGCTCCAATTATTACGGCCCATACACGTCCAAACACCGGGCCAATATGCTCTTGGAACTGATTAAAACCCTGTTTCCGCTACGGACTTGTACCTACAACCTCTCTGAGGAAAATATCCGCAAAGGCAAAATCAAACTCTGCCTCGAATACCATATCAAAAACTGCCTGGGCCCCTGTGTAGGTTATGAAAAAGAAGAGGACTACAATGAAAAAATACGCCAGGTAAAAAATATCCTCAGCGGTAAATTTCGCTCCGTCAAGGAATTTGTAAAGAAGCAAATGAATACTGCAGCAGAAGCGCTGGCATTTGAAGAGGCGGCCCAATGGAAAGAGCGACTGGAGGTCTTTAAAGATTATCAGAGCAAGTCCACGGTGGTCTCAACTCAGGTCGGGGATGTAGATGTGTTCTCTCTCGAATCCGATGGAGATATCGCCTATGTCAACTACCTCATGGTCAAAGACGGCGCCATCATTAACAGCTACACCGCAGAAATCGAAATGAACCTCAACCGCGAACCGGAAGACATCCTCGCTTTTGCACTCCATGAAATCCGTGAGAAATACCACAGCATTAATACCGAAATCATCGTCCCTTTCCCCGTTCCTCTAATCGATACCGGCCTCACCCAAACCTTGCCCAAGCGCGGGGATAAACTCAAACTGCTCGAGCTCTCCCAAAAGAATGTCAAATACTTCCTGCTACAAAGCAAAAAACAAAAAGCCAACGCCACGCAGAAGAAGAACTCAGTAGAACGCATCCTTAAGACCCTACAATCGGACTTGCGTATGGATAAAATGCCCATGCATATCGAGTGTTTTGACAACTCCAATATCCAGGGAGCCCATCCGGTAGCTTCTTGTGTTGTTTTCCGGGCGGCCAAACCATCCAAGAAGGATTACCGGCATTTTCATATCAAAACTGTCGAGGGACCCAATGATTTTGCATCGATGGAGGAAATCGTCTACCGGCGTTATAAACGGCTGCTCAAGGAATCATCCGGCTTACCTCAGCTCATCGTTATCGATGGGGGCAAGGGGCAACTGAGTTCTGCCATGAAAAGTCTTCGAAAACTCGGTATCGAAGACCAGGTCGTAGTTATCGGAATCGCCAAAAGGCTGGAAGAAATCTTCTTTCCCGGAGATAGCATCCCTGTTTATATCGACAAAAAGTCCGAGTCTTTGAAATTATTGCAGCATGTCCGCAATGAAGCCCACCGGTTTGCTATCAGCTTTCACCGGGATACGAGGTCTAAATTCTTTTTGCAGACCCAACTTACGGATATCCCGGGGATAGGGGACAAAATATCGGCAAAGCTGTTGCAGAAATTCGGATCGGTCTCCCGTATTCAAGCATTGGATTTGTCCAGCTTGGAAGCAGAGATTGGCAAAGACAAAGCCGGCAAGGTATTCCGCTACTTCCATCCGGAAGAGGAGGAGTAGTTTACATTATTGATGGTAAAAACACAAAAGCAGGACTCATTTTTGAGCCCTGCTTTTCATTATACTATGAAATAAGAGATTACTACATACGGTAATTCACTCCAAGAGCAAACACCAGTGCGGACTTATCATAAGTCTCTTTATAGCCTGTATAATCTTTGGTATATGGTTGGTAAATTGTGTATGACACGCCTGCTTCCACTCCGAGATTGTCCGATACGATATACGAAACACCTCCACCCAAAGTGGTCGTGCTCAAGGTATAACTCAGAGAGGATTGATATTCCGGATTGGGATTGGTCTTCACGTAGAGTGCCCCAAAACTCAGTCCGAGCAACTCTGTCAAATGGTATTCCAAACCGCCACCGATTTCGACGGTGTTGCCGGATAGGAAAGAGGTTTCATTTCCATTGATGGTCGTCGTTTCACCATTGGTAACAAATTCTTTTGCATCATTCCTCTTACCGTATTTTGCGCCTTTATCCAAGTAATAATGGAGGCCTAGTTGCATATCGAGTTTATCCGAAACATGGTACCTCATCCCGGCAGCAATCATAGCGGGAAGTTCGTTGGGCACTTCTTCTCCATCCTTAAAGAGACCAAAGTCATCTTTGGTCACTTTGGTAGTCACCTTCATGGCGGTCTTGTGCTCATACTTCAGGGAAAATCCCAGATTGCCCAGGTTAACGTCCATGCTCACAATCGGGGTAATGCCACTTCCGGTTTGCTTTACGTCGGCTTCTTTATCAGCGAATCCTGCAGCAGCGCCTTTAAGCTTATCTTGTGCGCCTTTGAAGGTGCCGTTAATCATTTCTGCATTCATCGCATTGATCTGGTCGTCAGTAAATCCTAAAGCCTTAAGAGCTCCGACCAATTGTGCTTTTTCATCAGCAGTGATGATACCGGCTCCTTGAAGCTGCATAAGGGTAAACTTTCCTCCTCCGCCTGCCACAATTTTTCCGGTGGCATCGACTGCAGGTTGCAAGGCATTGGCTTGTCCGGTAAAGAAGTCAGTGGCTTTTACCAAATCTCCGCCGCCGAAGTTGAACTTAATGTCTCGCAAATAACCGGTGGTGGTGTTGTTGGCAATGACATAACGCGCACCCAATCCAAAAGAGATCATCTCATTGACCTGATAAGATACACCGGCTTGAATGCCGTAGTACACAGAAGAACCGGTCAAGCTCATATCAGCACTATAAGTAGTTACACCAAATTTAGCAAGGTCTGTTTTGGCAGCATTGGCGAGTTGCAATTCAAAATCCGGAAGACCGTCAGGGAAGTTGGCACTGCCCCCACCTCCGATGACTTCAAAACCTCCTGAAATCGCCAGTTTGCCCGTTTTGTACACGAGGTAAGCGGTAGGAAGTACAGGCACAAAGGTTTTGCCAATATAGTCTTTATTGAGCGCACTATTGTTAATGGTGCGACTCTGACTAATGGTTTGCGAGTTGACTTGGATATAAAATCCGTCTTCCAATTGCGTCAATCCGGCAGGATTAAAAAAAACGGCGTCTACACCGGTAGAAGCATCCCGTGCCAACATCCGGATAAAAGTGGCACTTTGATTGGTGTTTGTTACGATTCCTCCGGCAAAAGCCCATCCGGAAAGCAGAGAGAATACGACAAACGAGAGTAATTGTCTTTTCATATGTCTTTAGTTTAGTTAAGAAGTAATACTGTGTGTAACTGTACAGCTACATATATTTTTGTCCGCACCAAAGATATAAAAAATTCTTAAGACCACGACGCATGGTAAAAAGAGAGGTTGTCTTACAAACTGCACACTTCTATCAAGAAAAGCAATAACAATCCCGTAGGGATGTCAACTTTGTAGCCCAGTACGAGCGATAGCGAAGTGCAGTGTAAACATGAACGCACCCTCTTAGATTCATGTCTTTTAAAAACCTATTCTTCCTAATAATGCTTAAATTCGACGTTCTCAATTCGGATTTTGGCGTAATATCTGAATTGCTGATTACAAATTTACGCCAAATTATGAAATGGTATGTAAAGCTGCCGATATTTTGGTGTATAGTGTTGCTCCCTCTGATCATTCGGTTAAAGCTACCTCTAACAACATCGATCATCTTTGTACCGTACAAAAATCGTGGTAAAACCGTTTTCCGGAAGATTTTGTGCATTCTACAACGCGCTCCTTACCCTTTCAAAGAGAATATTGCTTAGCTTTGTCTTTAGTAATGGAGCAAAACCCGGGTTTTGCTCCGTTTCCCCCATTTTATATGTCGTTAAGTGTAAGCTTTAGAAGTAGTATGAAGTATCTCAAGTATAGTTCTATTATCTTTTTTATGATGTATTGGTCCGGCCTCACCGCACAAACGAAAGCGATGTATGTAGATGGCCTCAAATATATCATCGGGGATTACTATAAGGAAAACGAATTGCTCCAATATGCAAAGGACAGCGGGTATGACTATCTGATATGCTATAATATCAACTATATCCACAAACATATCTTTGACATCACAGATCCCACTACGGCCAAACCACTCAGCGATTTCATATCAAAGGCAAAAAATAGTTATGGCATAAAGCAGGTGGGGGCTATCGGTGAAAAATATTCCTCCTTTGATGCCATTCACGATTACAATTTGGACCATATCAATACGCCCAATCAACGCTTTGATGTGTACAACATGGAATTTGAATTTTGGAACTCCAATTCTACGGGACCGGGAGGGTATTACTGCACGACATATCTCCAACCCCGGGGACTTCCCTGTGATACGGCGGGCGCTTTTTCCTTCATTTATCCGGAGCTGTGCAAGCTGGACTCCCTTTGTGACGAGTACGACTGGCTGCACTCGGAGATGTACATCGGCAATCCCACCGAAAAACAGTGTGCCCAGGTGGCCTCTTGTGTGGACCGGGTGCTGGTACATTACTATCGCAAATCGGATGTGTACAACAACGGAAACTCTATCTACAACTACAAAAAATACCGGTTAAAGCCCCTGACTGACTCTACGAATTTTATTCATATCATGCCCATCTTTTCGGGGGAAGACAATTTTATGGGCCCCTGGCTTAAGTCCCACTCCGAAGAGCGCCCCTACCTCACCTGGCTCCATGGACAAAACGGGTGGGATGATGATACCGGAGCGTGGAAACAAAAGATGAATGTCGATGGCTATGTGTGGTTTACCTACACGGTCATGCACAATACCACACCACCGCCTCCGCCGGTTATTGCCGGGAAGATGGCCTTCTTTCGATACACTTCGTGGGGGGCACAAGACGGGGAATTGTATCTCTATGATTTTGATAAGGATACCTTGCGGCATATCAGTGCCCCTTGGACCAATGTCGAAAATACCATTTATCCGCATTTTTCGCCGGATGGCAAACACCTCACCTTCATGGGGTTTGATACAGGTACAGACGATTGGGATATCTTTATCTGGGATGTCGATTCGACCTCCAACCCCGTCAACCTGACCGATGCGAGAAATACTCGGGAGGAGTTTCCTCACTTCTCTCCCGACGGAAGAAAAATCATCTACAAAGAGCGTTATTATGACGGGGGATTCAAGTTTCGTTTTCAAGAGATGGACCTGGATGGCAACATCCTTAACACCATTACTCCTCCCGGGGATAAAATCGTCGAAAACCCCGTTTATTCCCCCAAAGGAGACGAAATATACTATACCAAGGATACGGTTGAAAAAGCGGATGTTTTCCGGATAAAGACGGACGGCTCAGGAGACCAGGCGCTCCATGACTTGAGCATGAACCAGGAGTATTATCCGGCGACAATTACCCCGGACAAACACGTTTACACCCGGTGGGTAAGCGCTACCCGGCATATCGACCAATTGTATATCGAAGAAGGCGGGATCACCCAAAAAATTTCGTTTGTGGACACTTTTGATTATTCGCAGCCCATGTACGCCAAGGACGATTTATTGTTGTTTTCAAGCACCCGGCCTGGCACCAAGGGCGGATACGATTTGTATGTCGGGGATATGGCATCCGGTGAGGTTTGGTCGTTGAGCAGCTATGACGCCAATTTCAATACCGGGCAAGAGGAGCTCGGAGCGACGTTTGTAGTCCCCAAGACACCACATGTGACGGCGAGTTCGTTTATTTGTGTGGATCATTTGGGGTATCGACCCGGCGACAAGAAAATTGCCGTATTGCGGGACCCCATGGTGGGATATGACTCTTCGGACAGCTATACGGCAGCTTCCATGTATGAAATAAAAAAACAATCGGATAGTACAGTGGTCAGCAGTTTTTCACCGGTTTTATGGAAAGGGGGCATGCAGCACGACCAATCCGGAGATAAGTGTTGGTGGCTGGACTTTAGTAGTCTGAGCACTGCGGGCGACTATTTCATAACAGAGGCCGGAAAGGACACGGGTTCGTATGCATTTAGTATCCGGGACAGTGTGTATGACCGGGTATTGAAAGAAGCGGTGCGCACCTTTTATTATCAGCGTTGCGGCACACCCAAATCCCTTCCCTGGGCCGATTACAGATGGACCGATGTGGCCTGTCACGTGGATGCATTGCAGGATAAGGATTGCCGCCTGGTATCGGACACTTCTGCCGCTACTTCCCGGGATTTATCCGGGGGATGGCACGATGCCGGGGACCACAACAAGTATATCAACTTTACCGATGTCGCCGTTCACGACCTTTTGTCCGCCTACGAAGAGCATCCCGCTGTCTGGGGCGATGATTACGATATTCCGGAATCGGGCAACGGGATACCGGATATCCTGGATGAGACCAAATGGGAACTCGACTGGATGCTCAAAATGCAAAAATCAGACGGATCGGAGTTGCATAAAGTATCAGTGACACAATGGGGAGGAAGCACCTGTCCCCCGAGTTCGGAGAAGCTGGTTCGCCGTTATGCACCGGCTACAGCTTCCGCCACCATCAATGCTTGCGGGGTATTTGCCCATGCGGCGATTGTATTTGGCAACTTGCCTGACAAAAGGATGCAAGCCTATGCCGATACCTTGAGACAGGCGGCAGAAGATGCATGGAACTGGATCGATACCCACCCGGGGGACATCCCATCCAATTATGACAATGCCGGATTTGTCAACGCCGTGGCAGAAGACGATTCGTACACCCAATATGCCAACATTACAGCCGCATCTGCCTACCTTCTGGTATTGACCGGAGATACGACCAAATACCGGACTTATTTCGATGGTCATTATACCGATACGCACCTGTTTCAATGGACATCCATCGCTATTTATTTCAAGGACCCCCAGATTAATTCGGCTCTGTTGTACTATTCCATCTCCCCCTACAGTTCGCCTGCGGTAGTTACTGCCATACGGGATAAATACATGGAAGCGGCAACCAATTCGTTTAGCAACTTTGATATCATCAACAAATACAACGACAGTACGGATGCTTACCGCGCCTACCTTTACAATTGCGGCTGGGGCAGCAATGCCTATCGCGCCTACGGCGGAACGGCATTTACCAATATCGTACGCTATGGCCTCGACACCATCAATGACAGCAGTCATCTGGATGCAGCGAGAGGATACCTTCACTTCTTGCACGGCACCAATCGCTTGCAGCAATTCTATTTAACCAATCTCCGTTCGATCGGGGCCGAACACTCCGTTCCGGAGTTTTACCACGGCTGGTTTGCCGATAGTACCGGCTATGATAATGTCGATAGCTGCCTCTACGGGCCCGCTCCCGGATACCTCGTAGGAGGCCCCAACGAAACCTACGTCTCCCCCGGGCCTGACACCATCGCCCCTCCGGAATTTCAACCCTGGCAAAAGTCGTACAAAAACTGGAACAACGTCGATGACGATTCCTGGGAGATAACCGAAAATCAAGACCGCTACCAGAGTGCTTATATCAAGCTCTTATCACGTTTTGTCACGACCCAATACAATCCGCTTCATAAGGAGTATTTTGTATCGACCAATGGCGACAATACCAACCCCGGAACCCTTCAACGCCCCTGGAGGGATATCGTCTATGCCTGCCATCACGCCACACCCGGGAGCACTATTCACGTGTTGGAAGGACAATTTAAAGAACAAGTCACCGTAGGGGTTGATAGTATCTATGTACACAACTTTCTAGAGCGTCCCGTCCTCATCGACGGCAGTGATGAGACCGGCGGACCCATGATCGAAATACACAACCGCAAAGGAGTTACCTTTGACGGATTCGAGCTTGCAAATGCAGAATATCTCGATGCCCAAGGCGTGCTTATCCATGGCAAATGCCGGGACATCACTATCAGGAATTTTGTTATTCACGACATCCATTTTTCATCGGATTCTACCGACCCCGTCAATGCTACCACCAACGCACAGCCCATCATCGTGTATGGAGACTCCATGTCAGCGGTTTCTCATCTAATCCTCTCGGACAACCTGATTTATGATTGCCGGGTGGGATACAGCGAAGCCCTCGCCGTCAATGGCAATGTGGATACCTTTGAAATCATGCGCAATATTATCCGGGATGTCCCCAATATCGGTATCGACATGATCGGATACGAGGGGACCGCCCCTTCCGCTTCTGTCGACAAGGCGCGTCATGGAAAATGTTATGAAAATACGGTCCATGACTGCCAGTCTGCTTACGCCGCCAATGCTGGTATTTACGTGGATGGCGGGAGGGATATCGACATTCTGCGCAATACCTGCTATCGCAATATTTGGGGTATCGAGGTGGGGTGTGAGAACACCGGCCGCTCTACCCGCCGGGTCAAAGTCCACAACAATGTCCTCTATCGCAATGCCAAGGCGGGAATTGCACTCGGGGGATACGATTATCCATCGGGCTCAGGAAAAGTCAAAGACTGCCAGGTGTACAACAATACCCTCTTTGACAACGATACGCTCAATGATTACGAAGCGGAGATTAATTTGACCTATGCAGAGAATTGTCAGATTAAAAACAATGTCGTCTTTTCGAAAAACAGTGACCAATTGATTATCCTTCAAAGCTCCAATACCCCTCCTGTGGATGTGATGCTCGATAGCAATTTGTATTACCTCACCGCAGGGGCAGCCAATGCAGAGTTTGAATGGCAGGGGACCTCCTATACGGGATTCACCGCTTGGAAAAACGGTACACAGCAGGACAGCAATACGATATTTGCCAATCCCTTATTCGTCGATACCTCCGTTTTTCCGCCGGATCTCCACCTTTTGTCGGGATCCCCGGCGATAGAGGCCGGGACCAATTATTCTTTCATAACGGTAGACCGGGATAGTATTCCACGGCCTCAACTGAGATTTGTGGACAAAGGCGCCTACGAGTATGGCAATTATTGGATAGGCAAGGTGAGTCACGATTGGCATACGGCCGCCAATTGGTCCAAGGGGACCGTCCCTCTATCGACGGAGAGCGTTACGATTCCTCCACCGGAGTTTTATATCTACTATCCCCGCGTGATGGCAGCAGCACAGGTACACGCCATTTACCTTTATGGCGATAGTAAGATAGAAATAGACCCGGGTATCTCCTTTCAAGTCGGCAATTGATTTGATGATTTACCGCCAAGTCTCATAAAATCAGAATCAAAAATTCAAACACAAAGAAATGCGTATATTTGGCAGCAAAAATGGCTTTTTCTTTGGGGGTATGAAATGGTTGATTTTAATCTTATTTATAGGATGGCAAACCGGTTTTTCAACGGTGTATTTTGTAGCGACCAATGGAGATGATGCTAACCCCGGCACAATAGACCATCCCTGGGCGACCATCAAATATGCCTTCACCCAATTGGGAGCAGGTGACACTTTGAATATCCGTGCGGGGGACTATTATGAAGAAACCATTACGATTAGTCTTCAAGGTACAGCTTCGATGCCCATAGTCATCCAGGCCTATCAAAATGAAAACGTCACGATAAATGGGGGCATGGTCGATTTTTTGAATGCTCCTAACTCCAAATGGACCTCGGTAGATTCGAGTATCTCTCTATATCGAAGCAAAACCGCCATTACAGGGAGTTTTGTCAATGCATGGTTGCCGGATGATAATCTGCACATAATAGAATACGATGATACCTCTAATCTCCAATCGGATAATTATGGACCGGTGGATGGCTTTAGTCCGCTATATCAGGGACCCGGGATACTATTGCTCGATGATGGACACATGTACATCCGTTTGACTCAAAATCCCAATGATCTCTACGATATAGACAGCAATACCATCCAAAGGATACCGATGGATACCAATCCCAACCACAACAACATATTGGTTTTTACCAAAAAGACTCTTTTCTATGTGGAAGGAGCGAAGCATCTCAAATTTCGCCACCTTCATTTGTATTATGCCAAGTATATTTTTGACGTCAGGTCCGGAAGCGATAGTATCGAGTTGGATGATTGTCGTTTTCGCTATGGAAATACCGGGATAGTGGTAAGAGAAGGAGCTCATTTTGATATCCTGCATTGCCATTTTGACAACGGTCTTCCCCAATACGTTTACTGGACCGATGTCAAGAACAGGGCGCAAGAAGTACACGAACCCTATCCCGAATTTCAGTCAAAGGCCATATCCGGTATTCTGGATCATTTTACGATTGAGCACTGTGTTTTTCAGGATGGCTTTGATGCCATCGGCGTCAAAGATAGTTCCACAAATACCTCCATAATGCACAATCATTTTATACGGTTTAGGGATGATGCCCTGGATCTCAGAGCCGGCATCTCCGAAATAGAGATGGCCTACAATATGTTTTGGAGCGTGGGGAGCGGTATTTCAATGACCGAGACGACCACCAACGACCCGGGACAAGTGTATATCCACCACAATGTCATAGATAATTCGGTGTATCAACATGGGGGGAGAGAAGGCAATTACCGGGCGGCCAACTGGCCCGTATGGACCGTGATTGATCCGTTTGGGTCGCACGGAGCGGATATGGCCGCCTACTGGAAAGTATACAACAATACTATCGTCACACGCAAAAGTGGATATCATTGGACTGCAGCGGGTTTAAATGGAATTTTGGGTGATCCGGAAAAATATGTGTACAATAATATCTTTTTAATTTTAGATGACAGAATCATTTTTCGCGGGGATAATGAGGTGGACGGAGCGCATTATGACGGTAATATCATGTACCGTCTTGCGCCGACTACCTATCCCTTTTTCTATGATTTTGGCAATGGTGGAAATTATGACTCGCTCGTCGAGTTCCAAAATAATTCCGGTACGGACTGGGAACAAGAAGGATTGGAGATCAATCCAAAATTGGATACGACGGCGATTCTGCACGAGGGATACGACTCCCTCCTGATTTGGGAGCGTTATCGTCCGCGCAATCCTACTGCATATACTTCCGGCGTTTCTTATGCGGGTTTAAATTGGCCGGGCACGAGTAATATCTACTACCGCGGTGCCCTTGAACCGGGGGAATCCCTGTGGAATGGCACCAACACCCATTGGGACGATCCCGTTAACTGGTCCAAACAGATTGTACCGGATGAAGCCTACAAGGTGATCATACCGACTGTACCACAGTTTGGAAACTTTCCGGTGATACAAGACAGTATTCAAGCCAAATGCTTCCATCTCAAATGCGAGAACAATTCCACCCTTACCATTGACGGGCAGCTCACCATCCACCATTAGAATCTTTTGGCGGTATAGCAGTTGAAAGTGCGAAAAACATCGGTAGCGACAACGCTTTATGATTATGTAAATGAAGGGTAAGCCAGTCTTGGCATTTTGTCACTGCATTCATACCTACCACTTCCATTCGATTTCTTTTAGCCCGAAAGCCTTAACTTCTCCGTTGATATTTACCACCAGGCGCCCCTGTGCGTCCACCCCCCGGATGACTCCTTCAAACGATTTTCCCCCTGGAATGGAAAAGCTGCGTTTCTCTTCCATGCCATAGAAGTGTTCGAGGTATTGCCGGAGCAGGTTATCGTAATCCCCTTTCCTCAATAGATCGTATGCCGGGTCAAAAAAACTTAGCAATACGGACAACAACCTTCCGGGGGTGATGGATTTTCCGGTGAGGCGCTTTACTGAGGTGGCATGTGGCAAATGGGAAGGGAAATCCGTTTCGTTTACGTTGAGACCGATACCGATGACGGACAAGCCAAAGGATTGACCGCGGATGATGTTTTGAATGAGTATCCCTGCGATCTTTTTGTCATCCACCAACAGGTCATTGGGCCATTTGATAGTGGCAGGGATAGACAGGGAATCCAGGGTTTTTTGGAGGGCAATGGAGGTACAGTAATGTAAGAAATGCTGCTTCTCAAAAGGCAAAAAATCCGGATAATACACCATAGAAAGGAGCAAATTCTTTTCCGGGCTGCTGTACCAGGAATTGCCTCTTTGTCCGCGACCTGCTGTTTGAAAATCCGCCATAACGATGCTCCCTTCTGGCCAGTTTTCCACCTGTGCATGCTCCAGCGCATAGACATTGGTCGAATCTATGGAGGACAAGACTACAACTTTTCGTTCGATTCCCACGTTCATTGGATAGATGTTGGACAAATGATAGAATGAAACACTAATAGGGCTTCATCCCTCTATTTTGAGATAAAAATTGGAGCGCTTTTAGCATCATCGTCCTTTTGATAACAGATGAAGGACATTATTGGCTCAAAAGTCGGTAGAATTCGGTACAGTGTAGTACTTTTGTCTAAAGAAAATTACTGTTGCCTAAGAAAAAGTAAGCAACATTCATTCATTAAAATATAAAATATAACTATTGGCAGTACAATCAAACCTTCAAAAACCCATTTTTGACACCCAGCAACTCAATGCCCTAATCATCGATAGCATTCAGGACAAAAAGGGGAAGAAAATCCTTAAATTAGACCTCCGGCATTTACAGGAGCGTCCGGCGGATTACTTTATTATTTGTGAGGCGGACTCTCCGACCCAGATTCATGCCATCATTCACCACATATACCGCAATGTCAAGGACCGGAGCCTGACGACACCATTGCATATCGAAGGTATTTCGTCCGGTACATGGTCCCTTCTGGACTATTTTGACACGGTAGTACATGTCTTCTATCCCGAGACACGATTGCACTACAATCTGGAGTCGTTATGGAGTGATGCCCACATCGAAGAATATGAAGATGTGGCTTAGGTTGGATATACTGGTATGAAATGGCAGATTGCAGGGTAAAGTCTAGCTTTCTCCCACCCCTTTACCATTTCATGCCCCATAAGTAATAGGTTGTTGGTATTATTGGTATGAAATGGTGGATTGTTGGCTGAAATATGAACATCCCGCATCCTTCTACCATTTCATACCCTATCTTCAAAGGTACTGAACCTTATGCACCTTGCAATGTTCTACTTAGTGCCTACAAGAAAACGCTTCAAAATTAGAAATGTATCTTTTGGCAAGCACTATTTAAGATTTTGTAATGGGTGGGACATGAGCATGAGAAAGGGATTGGGAGTTGATTTATAGACCTACTTTATTGCTGTCTCCACAAGATTACGCGGAATAATTTACAACAGATGGATAATAAAAAAAAGAACAGGAACAGGAACAATAATAAAAGACCGGTTCCACAGGGCAAGTTTAATGCCTATTGGATATATGGGCTGATTATTTTAGCACTCATCGGAATCAATCTCTTCTCATTGACTTCTTATAAAAATGAGCCCATTTCCATGTCCAAGTTCAAAGAGATGGTTAAACAGGGCGATGTAGCCAAGCTCGAGATTGTCAACGAAAAATACGCGCAAATATATCTCAAGAAGGAGGCCTTACAAAAAGAGGCATATAAGGAAGCGACCAAGAAGGGTTTTTTGGGTGCCAATCCGCAGTATTATTTTAATATTGGCCCCCCGGAGTCCTTTCAAAAGAAGATGGACGAAATCAATGCAACCCTTCCGGCGGACAAGCGAATAGAACCCATTTGGGTAGAGCATGAAAATTGGTTGGGGCCGCTGTTGAGTTGGATATTCCCACTGCTTATTATTGTTGGAATTTGGATGTTTATCATGCGCCGGATGGCCGGAGGGGGTGGAGCTCCCGGCGGTCAGATATTCAGTATCGGCAAGTCCAAAGCGACTTTGTTTGACAAGAGCGACAAGGTCAATGTGACGTTTAAAGATGTCGCCGGATTGCAGGAGGCCAAAGTGGAAGTGATGGAGATAGTGGATTTCCTCAAGAACCCCGCCAAATACACCTCTCTCGGTGGTAAAATTCCCAAGGGAGTACTCTTAATCGGCCCTCCAGGTACAGGGAAGACTTTGTTGGCCAAGGCGGTAGCCGGGGAGGCAGACGTTCCGTTTTTCTCGATTTCGGGATCGGATTTTGTGGAGATGTTTGTCGGAGTAGGAGCTTCGAGGGTGCGGGACCTGTTCCGTCAAGCCCGGGAGAAAGCCCCCTGTATTGTCTTTATTGATGAGATAGACGCCATAGGGCGCGCGCGAGGTCGATCTGCCATGCAAGGCGGAAACGACGAAAGGGAGAACACGCTCAACCAGCTACTTGTGGAGATGGATGGATTTAGTACGGATAAAGGAGTAATACTTATGGCCGCGACCAACCGCCCTGATATCCTCGACCCGGCATTGATGCGCCCCGGGCGTTTTGACAGACAAATCGGCATCGATAAGCCCGATATCAAAGGAAGAGAAGATATCTTTAAAGTACACCTAAAGGATATCAAAATTTCACCGAAAATAGACCCGAAGGTTTTGGCCGAGATGACTCCGGGATTTGCTGGGGCCGATATCGCCAATGTATGCAACGAAGCGGCCTTAATCGCCGCGAGAAGAGATAAGAAATACGTCGAGATGGAAGACTTTCACGACGCATTGGACCGGGTCATCGGTGGACTGGAAAAGAAGAATAAAGTCATCTCCCCAAAAGAAAAAGAAATCATCGCCTACCACGAAGCCGGTCATGCCATCTGTGGCTGGTACCTCGAACACGCATCGCCTTTGGTGAAAGTAACGATCGTCCCGCGTGGTATCGGTACATTGGGGTATGCCCAATACCTTCCCAAGGATGAATACATCGTCCGCAAGGAGCAAATGCTCGACCAAATGTGCATGACCCTTGGAGGAAGAGCTGCCGAGCAAAATATCTTTGGAAAAATATCCACCGGGGCCCAAAACGATTTGGACCAGGTGACAAAGACAGCCTACTCGATGATTACCATCTATGGGATGAACGATGAAGTCGGCAATGTCTCCTTCTATGCACTCAATCAGGATTCCTTCCAAAAGCCCTATTCCGAAGAGACCGCCGAATTGATCGACAAGGAGGTACGCAAGATTATTCAAGAGCAATTCGAAAGGGCGAAGGAGCTTTTGGCGCACCATCAAAAGGAGCTCGAAATACTCGCCGGGCAACTGCTCGAAAAGGAGGTACTTCTCAAATCGGATTTGGAGCGATTGATAGGGGAACGTCCGTATAAAGACGAGCATATCCCGATTGTCCCCAAGTTTATCGACCCACCGGTACCTAAAGGGTCCAGCATCTCGGACGAAGCACCTACCGAAGAAGTGAAAGAGTCCGAAACAGAAGGAGAAAAGGTCGAGTGAGATTCCTTTTGAAAGAGATGGTTTTTAATATAGAACACCGAACACCGATCAACGATTGGAGATTTGCGATTTTACTCCACGCTATGTGTAGTATAGCCGCACGCACATTCTATCACTTCTGAAATCGGTGTTCGTTAATGGGGGTTCGGTGTTCACAAAAACCCTCACGATTTGATAACCATGGTTTAGGTCTAATCGAATACCTGGTTTCGATTGGAGATTTGCACTTTTAAGCACCTATGAGCTTTCGTATCGGGGCGAATTTCATATCTTGCCGGCCAAACCGACCGTATTATATGATCTACTTCGCATCTGATTTTCATCTCTCTCCGGATATTCCGCACAGCAAGGAAGAGGAGGCGCATATCTTATCGTGGCTTGATGAAATCTCCCGAGATGCGACCCGGTTATTCTTAATGGGAGACGTATTTGACTTTTGGTTTGAATACCGGCAGGTGGTGCCCAAAGGGCACGTCCGTTTACTTGGGCGTTTGGCCCGGATGGCGGATGAAGGGCTGGATATTCACTTTTTTCCGGGCAACCATGACCAGTGGACCTTCGGATATCTCCGGGAGGAGATAGGGATGCAGGTGCATCACCAGCCGGAGATTTTTGAACTGATGGGCAAAACCTTTTTTCTGGGGCACGGAGACGGATTGGGGCCCGGTGATTATGGGTACAAACGCATCAAAAAACTTTTCGGCAACTCGATCGCACGATGGATTTTTAGATGGATACATCCGGATTTGGGTGTCCGTTTGGCGCGTTTATGGTCGAAAACGAGTCGTAAAAAACCCGGACAGGATCAGGCCTTCTCCGGCAAAGAAAACGAATGGCTCTACCAATTTGCCAATAATCACCCTGAAAAGGATCGCATCGACTACTTCATTTTCGGTCATCGTCACATCCCCATGGATTTACTCCTCGACAATCATCGTACGCGATAC
>JALWRC010000058.1 GCA_027080725.1 Saprospiraceae bacterium | reverse complement strand
GCTTCTGATATATCGGCAAAATGACCGTCTCCTTCATTTCGGTATAAATGATCGCGTTCAAAAACAGAGGCCTTCTTCCGGCCTTCCAAATCTTCCGCCACGGAATGATGAAACTCCTTGGGACGATTGGTGATATACAGATCCAGGTCACCATCATTGTCCATATCAAAAAATACAGAAGCAATGGAAAATCCGGGATCATCGATTCCCCATGTAGCGCTGGCTTCCTTGAATGTTCCATTCTTTTGATTGATGTAAAGGAGGTTTCGACGAGCGGATTCAGGTTGTCCCCAACCTCCTCTCGTAACATAAATATCCAACCACCCATCCCCGTTGATGTCTGCCATCACACATCCGGTACTCCACTCATTGTCGCCGGCGACACCTGCTTTTTGCGTGATGTCCTCAAAGACAAATCCCCCCTTGTTTTTATACAGCTTATTGGGATTCATATTGCCTACGAAATACACATCCGACCATCCATCATGATCAATGTCCCCGATAGCTGTTCCGGCACCATTGTACATATAATTAAAGGCCAGATCATTGAGCTCCCAAGTTTCTTGGATATCATTTCGAAAATCAATTCCGGTCAAAGAATGTGGCATTTTCTCCATGGTTTTCGTATCTCCCAACTCCGGGGAAGATTTACCGCCTTCATTAGAGGAACATGAGAACAGAAAGAATACACTCCATACAATAGTCATCAATCTTATGCTATGGTCTATTAATGAAATGGGACAGGTTCGTTTTGTCTGTGTCATTGCTTCAAGTTGGCTATAAAAATCTAAATCACAAATGTAAATAAAAAAACCTTCTCTATACTGCAAATATAGACAATCCTAAGATAAAAAATAGGGCATTCATCTACAAGCGACAAAGTAAAACTCCTTTACACAAAAGAAGCGAAATCAAGATTACAAAACAGGTGATATATCTGAACACAGGTATCCATCAAATTACAAACAATTATTATTCAAAAGCAAACTTGATTATGTGAATTTGGCGTACATTTGGGCTCGATTTGAAGCAGTTCTACAAAAGAGCATTGATTAAGCCGTCTTAGATTCGGGGATTGCTTACTTTGCAGACATTTCATAAAACCCACAACAAACTAACCATCATGAATTTACACGAATATCAAGCCAAGGAAGTACTAAAATCTTTTGGTGTAGCCGTACAAGAAGGCATCTTGGCGACTAACCTTACAGAAGCCGAAAAGGCATACGACGAAATCACGAGCAAGACGGGCGCTTCTTTTGCCTTGGTCAAAGCTCAAATTCATGCCGGTGGCAGAGGAAAAGGTGGTGGGATTAAACTCGTAAAGAATAAGGAGGAGTTGAAGTCCACTGCAGATGAGATTTTAGGCATGTGGCTAAAGACGCCACAAACTCCGGGGGGCCTCTCAGGAAAGGGAAAGCTCGTCAGCAAAGTTTTAATCGCAGAAGATGCCTATGTCCCCAATTTTGAAGACTGCAAGGAGTTTTATGTCTCTATCCTAATGGATAGAGATAGACAACAAAATGTCATCATCTACTCCACAGAAGGAGGTATGGATATCGAAGAAGTAGCAGAAAAGACGCCCGAAAAGGTTTTCAAAGAACACATTCACCCTACCCTTGGACTTCAACCCTATCAAGCTCGTCAAATAGCGTTTAATCTTGGATTGTCTGGTGCCGCATACAAGGAAATGGTTCGGTTCATATCACGACTTTACACTGCATATGTCAAGTCAGATGCGTCTCTCATCGAAATCAATCCCACTTTGGTCAATGGCAATAACCGGGCAATCGCTGTCGATTGTAAGATGCGTATCGATGACAATGCATTATACCGTCATCCGGATTTAGCAGCCCAGCGGGATGAAATGGAGGAGGATCCCACCGAAGTGGAAGCGCGCAAACATGGTTTGAATTATGTCAAACTCGAAGGCAACGTAGGATGTATGGTCAATGGTGCGGGACTTGCCATGGCTACTATGGACTTGATCAAACTTTACGGTGGTTCTCCAGCAAATTTTCTTGACGTAGGAGGAACAGCCGACGCTGAGCGCGTACAAAAGGCCTTCGAAATCATCCTTCGGGATCCGGATGTAAAGCTCATCTTGGTCAATATCTTTGGAGGCATTGTCCGGTGTGACCGGGTGGCACAAGGGATTATAGACGCCTACAAAAACATGGGGAAGATTCCTGTTCCTTTAGTCGTCCGTCTTCAGGGCACCAACGCCAAAGAAGCAAAGGTGCTGATAGAAGAAAGTGGACTGGATGTACTATTTGCCATAGAACTCAAAGAGGCAGCGGAGCTTGTAGCCAAAGTACTCAAAGAACAGAGTTAATCACTTCTGCTCCATCAATTTGACCCTCCAGCCATACTGTAGCGATACATGGGTACAGTGCAAAGTGCACATAAGTGGACAAACACATTGTTTTGTCACTATTTTTGCATGCAGCACTTCTCAAATACTTAACCTACCTATTGGTCCAGACAAAGTATCGCCAAAATGGCTTTAGGTGTTATTACGAGTTCTGTACTTCGCTGTCGCCCGACATGCCTACCAAAAGAGCATCCCTATAGGCTTATTACAGTTTCTCAAATCAGAAATGTGCAAATTGTCATCTCCCCCTTACAAATATCTCGTCGTGAAAATATATTATTCCCTTATATTTGCAAAGAATTTGGTTTTTGGTCTGGGAGTTGGTCGTATTCTCCATTTGCTATAGATGCATTATGGCACACGACTCATCACCCGGCTTTATAAAATAGCATCATCTTTTGGAAAGCATCTCTCTATATGAACTCACCGAATACATCCAGCGTGTAGTTGCCCTTAATTTTACTGAGCTCATTTGGGTGCATTTTGAATTATCACAAGTTAGTTCTTCCAGAGGACATTGGTACCTGGATTGTGTCGAAACGGGGGTTACGGACAATCAGGTCATCGCTCAAATGCGAGCAGTTATTTGGCAATCCGATTATCTGCGGATCTTTGAGAAACATGGCCCCATCCTCCGGGATTTGCTTAAGGATGGCGTCAAAATTAGTGCACTTGCCCATGTCAATTTTCATACGCGATACGGCCTACAACTCAAACTCATAGACATTGACCCAAGCTACACCATTGGGGAGATTGAATTGCAGCGCCAAGCGATTATTCAACAGCTCATGGATGAAGGCCTCTTTGACTTCAATAGAGAACTTTTCATCCCTGAAATAATCAAGCGAATCGCGATTATTTCCTCTCCTACCGCTGCCGGATATGAGGACTTTAAAATTCACTTAAGAGACAACCCTTACGGCTACACATTTCATACCCGATTATTTGAGGCGAGCATGCAAGGACAAAATACCGAAGCGGAGGTCTGTGCACAGTTGGAAGCGATACCAGCTGACCGGTTTGATATCATAGTCATCCTTCGAGGAGGAGGCTCCAGAATGGACCTAAGCGCATTTGACAGTTATGATATCGCAGTCAAAATAGCCTACTCTTCCCTCCCGGTGCTCACAGGTATAGGGCATGAAAAAGATATCTCAGTAACAGACTTGATGGCCAACACCAACCTAAAGACACCTACAGCTCTGGCAAATTTTATTATTGATCACAATGCAGAATTTGAATCTAAAATTATAGAATTAGCTAATGCCATATCCCGGTTTGCGACGATGACTATTCAACGTGAACATGCACACTTGGCGCAAGTCACTTATCAACTAAAATACAGCCTACAACAAAACATCCTTGCTCAATTATCCGCACTCGATATACTCTGGCATAAAATCTCACATACTACAAAGCAATACCTCAATGATGCCCATACGGCTATAGCTCAGATACAAAGCAAACTAACCGCTTTGGACCCCAGGCAAGTGCTGGAGCGAGGCTACACTCTTTCCTACATAGATGGCAAAAAGCTCACATCCATTAAATATGCCAGAGCCGGATCCGCCATGCAAACGGTCCTCAAAGATGGCATTATCACCAGTAAAATCATGAAGACTAATGGCTAAAAAGAAATTCAATTACACTAAAGCGTTAGAGCAACTCAACGGCATTATTGCCTCTCTCGAAGAGGGTAAAATCCCTATAGAAAAACTGCACAAAGAAGTTGAAACAGCTCAAAGCCTCATTAAAGAGTGCCGGGAATATCTCCGGAAAATAGAAACAGATGTAAATGAGTTATTGGAAGAAGATACTCCCCAATGACGTTCCTTTCATTGACCTCGCCTTCCCCTACAAGCAATGTAGTATCATTCCTCCTGACCAGCCCAACCACTCTCTCCTATAAGCTTACAAAAAAGGAGCTGTAATCTACATTACAGCTCCTAAATGCCAACTTTACGAATAATCTTTGCGAGTTTCGTATTGTTGGGTTATCTTACCACGGTCACGTCACCGGATAGCTTTTTGGTTACCACCCCATCTCCGAGGTCTTTAAATGCCACCTCTACATAATAGACATATACTCCGGGCTTGACATCACGGGATTTAAAAGTACCATCCCACCCGTCCAACGACCGACCTTGGTCATTGAAGTAGATATCTTCCTTACTCTCCCATATCATCTCTCCCCATCTGTCATACAAGCGGAAAGTGGTCACCTTGTCTATCAATCCGGGACGACCGAAGACATATAATTTCTTATTGTCCTCCAAGGCATTCTCGCCCTTCGGCATGATTACGTTGGGGATATACACTTTACGGACCACCTTGACAAAGATGTTGATAAAATCTTCCGCTTCGCAATTATTGGAATCCCGCACGACCACCTTGAAGGTGTACTTGCTTCGTTTGAGGTCTTCACGCAACGGAGACACCTCGTTGCCCTGCTCATCGTACCATCGGATATCCGCATCCGCCGGGTCCACCCCTCTAAGTGCATACCACAAGCTATCCAAACTGACATCATCTCCCCATTCCTTGTACAAATC
>JALWRC010000057.1 GCA_027080725.1 Saprospiraceae bacterium | reverse complement strand
GGGCGAGGGTATCCCGCGTTGGGACGGCCGCTTCCGCGGCAAAGACGCCCCCGCCGCCGTCTATGTCTATGTGGTGGAGTTCCGCGACGCAGCGGGCAAGGTCCATAAGCGCAGCGGCGATGTGACGTTAGTGCGTTAGGAACTCCGAACAAGGATTCACCGCGTAGAATACACATTCGACGGGGTAAACGAACGCCGATTCAGAAGGGCATATTGCAATGGTTAATTGTTAATTGTTAATTGTTTACCGTACGGATTGAATTTATTTCCTTACCTAACTCCTTATAACGCCGGGGCGTCACAGGTCGTGGTAATCAACAACTTTTATTTGAACCACAAAGGCACAACTTGTGACGCTACAGCGTTATAAGGCTTATGTCCTGTACTGAATTAAACACCATTCCAAGCGTCAATTAAAGAAGTAGATAATTCTACGTGCGCCTATACTACACATAGTGCGGAGCCAAATCGTAAATCTCCAATCGAAATTCGAAATTCGAAATTCAAAACAATCTCATCTACAAGAAGCTCCTCTCTCTCATCATTTATATTTATTCGATGTCGGCATTGATTAACGCCGAGGCGTCACAGGTTATGAGGGAGAGGCACCCTACCGATATAGCCGCACAGACTCTTCCATTTAACCCGGTTTTCACTTCTTGGCCTTCTTCTTGATATCGATCTTCAACTCCTCTTCTGCGATGTCTATCATTTTTTCCAAAAAGTCAATTTTAATTTGTTTTTGAGCAGCTAAATGTTCCAATTCTTTTACTTTTTTCTCAAGCTCTTTGAGTTTATTTGATGCCATCTGTTTTAATCTTTACTGGTGATAAGCTTTGGGGGTGCTATGAAGAGGACGCTACTTTGCCATCTTTGGTGACTCGACATAAGCGCGAAGGTCTTCGATCAGCTGGGGATTCATTCGCTCCGTGGTATATTGCGGCATATAGAATTTTTTGCCCGGCAGAGGAGCCGTGCCCCAACAGATGACCTGGTAGGAGGAATAAGGGGTAAACCGAGGAAAGTGATACCTCAAATGCCTCAAACTATAGCCGTCAGTGTCGAGATAATAATAGGCAAAGCGTCCGTTTTTGTGGCAGTGCAGGCAACTCAGCTCGTACACATCTTTGCCCACTTCCGGCCTTCCTTGAAGACCAAATCCGGCTTTCCTGTCAGCAGGAGGTAGAAGAAAATGCGCCGGAGAGTGATCCGCATATTTGCTGTGGAGTAAATCGATAGCCTTCTGCTTATCCACACCGGTGCGGAGTGCTTCATCGACCATTTCCTTTTCTTTAGGTGTTAGGGAGAGGTCGGACATTTTGTATTGCAAGGTCCAAAAATAAGCCAAAACGGACTCAATTTCCCAATCCTCCAAAGGGCGTCCTTGCGAACATCCGATGGCGCACAGTTGGATGGCCTCCCGGAGGTTTCTGTGGGCTTTGTCTGCCAGTTCGTGACCGTATTTCTTATAATAATCGTTGTTGTAGAAGGTCTTGCGATTGACGATGCCGTAAACGGTAGTACCTTGCAGGAAAGGCAAATGCTTTTCTTTGGCGTAGCGCAGCCGGGCTTCCGGATCGTATTTTGTAAGGTCAGGTTCCTCAATAACCGTATTGTGACAGGCCCAGCATTTGAAAAGCTTGGACTGAATTTTCGTCTTCGTCCCATTAGGGCCTGTCGTATTTCCCGTAAAAAAAATCTCTTCCCCTTTGACCGCAGAAGCGTATTTTACCTCAGGGCGAAAGGTGTGATTGGCAGCGGAGTCCCCCAGGGATTGGAGGACGTCATAGACGTTGCGATTATCCTGGGGCAATACTTCTTCCGGAGTGCGCATTCGATTTTGAAAGGCAAAGAGCCCGGTCAAAATAAGAACAGAGACGATAATGATTCTCATGGATGGCAAGATTAAATAATTGTTAATGGTATTGGGGTGGTATGAAATCGCAGACTATTGTCCACCATTTCATACCGGAAGAACCCGTGCTATATTCTGAATAATCTCGATATGGTAAATCCAAGTCTAAACTCCCCCTTTTCAAATCGCTCCACCGTGTAAGGAATAAAATCGGTAGCCATCAATCCACGGGAGTTGGTGAGGCCAAATTTGAATACATGCCCTCCCCCTGTCTCCACTTCAAATCCCAGGCCCAAACTCGGTTGATGCGTTTTAAACAATTCGATGTGCGGGGCGAAGGGGACGACTGCGTCGAGTAGCAGTCCCCAGGTCTTGGTAAACTGGATGCGGGTACCGAGGGAAGCATTTAAAATACCGTTGGATTCGCCTGCATACGCCTTGTTGCGATGGGTGTATCCGCCGCCAATCTGCAAGGAGAAGCCCGGACCAAACTTCCGCGCAATCATAATCTGCGAATGGTACACGATCCGGTGGATAAATTTGTCGAAGTACTTCAAGGAAGCCTTGTTGTAGGATTTGGGAGAGGTCGATATAGAACTCAAGGTATAGAGAGCCAGCGATATCGGCATTCCCTTTTCTTTTTGGCGCAAGATGCGATACTTGAAGGACAAATTGACGTTTTTGTCGAGGCCCAACGGGCTTCCCCCTTTGGTCCGGCTGATGCCCACTTGGAAGTTGTCATTGAGTCCGTAATTAAACCCAATGAGGATATCCGATGCATTCTCAAATCCATAAAAGGTATTCCACCCTCCGTTGGTCCCAAATGCATCCCCAAAACGGTGGGCGACCACAAAATCCAAATCCCAGGTTTTCAGGGTCTCAACAGATTGGCTGTTGATGATTTTTCCGTGTTTGAACGTCTGGTACACGTATCCCTGTGCCGAAAGGCTCAAAGCACAATAAACAAAAACAATGGTATAAAAATATCTCATATTATTGGTTTGTGATTTGCTATGCTATTACAACTTACTTTCATTCCGGGGCGCCTTGTTCCAGCCAACATGCCAATTGGGCGATCTCCTCCGTAGTGAGTGTCTTGGGGCCTAAAGTGCTGTATCTTGGAGGCATATCCTTATTGTCAATCACCCGTTTAAAAAATTTGCCATTGTCGACGTAGTTTTTAATCGACTGATAATCGGTAAAATTTCCAATCGAGCTCCCCCGTTCATGACAACCTTGGTACGAGCAAGCCAACTGGATGATGGGCCGGATTGAAAAACTATCGGAACTACTATACGTATATGTATGGCTGCATTCCAGAGGGGACAAGGAGGTTTTATCCTTGGCGCAGCTTAAAAAAAACAGGCTTCCGACGCTTAAAAATGCGATGATTAAAGAACGATTCATATAAAGTTATTTTCGAGACCGGCACTCCAGAATGTTCCATTATCACCCCAAATAAGGGGAAATATCGGGGGAGTGTTTCCTGGTATTTTCAATAATCTAACCGTAAATTGATTAAAGAAAGAGAATTACTATGTGTACACCGTAATGGAGTACGGCGAATTCGTTGAAGACGCAAAGATAAAAGAATAATATGACCTGACTTTTATATCATTAGTATTAACAAGTATTTATCCGGCCTTTTTGAGCATGTCTTCCAGTTCCTTTAGATGTTTTTCTTGCTGGTCAATTTCTTCCAACTGTTCTTTTTGTTTTGCTGCATTCTGTTGGAGTTCTTCTTCGGACTCCCGGATAGTTTTCTTGGCATCCTCAATGCGTCCCTTCAGCTTTTTTTCCCGGCGCGTGAGCTTTTTATACTTTTTGTTTAGGGACTTTAAGGTCTTTTTTTGTGCTTCGATGAGTTGCTCGATGCGTTCTTTCTCCACATCGACGGCAAAGTCCTTTAGAAAGGTGACAGCATCGTCATACTGAGGGCTTTCCTGGCTGAGAAAGTTGCCTTTCAAATCAATAAATACGACCGCTTTGCCGTCTTCCGGGATCATATATACACTTATCTCTTTGTCTCCATTGATGGGGGGTACTTTTTCATTTTCGATGTAGTACTCATGCGCCTTTTTGTTGCGTTTGACTTTTCCGAAGGTCTTCATCTTGTGTTTCCATACATCGATGATGAGGTCTTCACTCGCCTCGGGCAGGGTCACTTCGAGTGCGGGTTGAGGGCCGAAACTCATCATGCGTTTGTTAGGGGTAATCTGAGCTTTTGCATTGGGCATTTGGATGAAGGCCAGTAATAAGATGGCTAAGTAAAGAGAATAACGTTTCATAGTAATCTGGTTTTGATTAATTTTAAAATGGTTGGAAGAAATATCCAAAATGAGTGTTCATTTCATGGAGAATATCCTCTTTATCCACCACACATATGGGCAAACATACAACATCTTCGTCGAAATATCAACTCATTCTGTCGATAGAATATTGTTTGCTCAAAATCATGATGTATCTTTACCCTCAACAATTCGGTCGTAGTGGAATTCGATGGAAATAGTCAACCATTTCATACCATAAGAAATATGCTCGAATGAATAATATCAGATAGAAAGTACAACAAATCGAAAAATATGCTTCAAATAGACCATGTCAAAAAGGCATTTCACAACCACCAAGCGTTGAAGGGTGTAAGTTTTGAAGTGCCCAAGGGTATCATTTTTGGCCTTTTGGGGCCCAACGGAGCCGGCAAGACGACTTTGATACGGATTATTACAGGGATCTTCATGCCGGATGAAGGGCAAGTGCTGATGGACGGCCAGACCTATACCGGATTGCGCTACTCCGGATTGGGATATCTTCCGGAAGAGCGTGGACTTTATAAGAAGATGAAAGTGGGGCCCCAACTCGTCTATTTGACAGAGCTCAAAGGGGTGCCACATGATGTCGCTAAGAGCCGGGTGGTCGCCTGGATGAAGAAGTTTGATATCCTCTCCTGGTGGAATAAGAAGATCGAAGAACTCTCCAAAGGGATGCAGCAAAAGGTGCAGTTTATTGCCACGGTCGCCCCTGAGCCCCAACTCCTCATCCTGGATGAACCGTTTACCGGGCTGGACCCCGTTAACACCAACCTTATCAAGGATGAGATTCGCCGCTTGAGGGACGAAGGAGTGAGCATTATTTTTTCGACTCATCGCATGGAGCAAGTAGAGGAAATTTGTGAGAATATCGTCTTGATCAACGCGGGAGAAAAGATACTGGACGGAGAGGTCACAGAGATAAAAGACCGATTCAAAAAACAATTGTACATGGTGAAGTACAAGGGGGAATTGCCGGAGACTTTCAAATCCCAATTTGAGATGGTAGAAGATACTCCGGGAACGCTCACCGTGCGTCTTCCGGATGGACAAACCGGCGCCTTGTTGCGTGCTCTTGCCGATAGCCCGGTGGAAGTCAGTTCCTTCAAGGAAGTGCTTCCTACCCTGAATGAAATATTTATCCAACTTGTAACAAACGATCATCATGCATAAACTTTGGCTCATTATAAAAAGAGAATACTTGACAAGAGTTAAATCTAAGACCTTTCTCTTGACCACCTTCTTGACGCCGGTAGGCATCCTCGCATTCATCCTCATTTTGGGGTGGATTATGTCCTACAAGAGCGACAAGACCGTCAATATTTTGGTCAAGGATGAAGCAGGCATTTTGGAGGCCACTCCGGTAACCAATAAAAAGTTTGTGCTCAAATTTGAGGATGCTAACCTAGAAACGCTAAAGGGAAAAGTGAAAGATGAAGCGTATCAGGGACTGTTGTATTTGCCAAAGCTGGACAGCATTGGCGTATCCAATTACAAGGCGTGGTATTATGCGGATAAGACGCTGGATCTCGAGTCCACTTACTCCCTTTCGTCCACCATTCGCTCTAAAATCAAGGAATTCAAGATGCGTAAAATGGGCCTCCGGGCGGAGCAATTACGCCTTTTGAAAACACATGTAAGCATCGATCCGGAGCCACTGAGTGAAGGGGTGGAAGATAAGAGTTCGATGGCCGGTGTTGTGGCCTCCGCGGTAGGTGGAGTGATGGGCTATTTTATGTTCATCATTATCATCATGTACGGCACGATGATAATGCGCAGTGTGTCCGAAGAGAAGATTAACCGGATCGTCGAGATTATCATATCTTCTGTCAAACCTTTCTACCTGATGCTCGGAAAGATTATTGGAGTGGGAGGTGTAGGCTTTACGCAACTCGCTATTTGGTTGGTAACCGTACCGTTGGTGATGTTTGGAGCCAATCGTTTCTTGGGGGTTGATACCCATCCTACGGTGGGAGTGAAGGGAAAGATTCCGGCAGAGGTGACTTCATCCCTCATGGAGAAGGCCACACAAGTGATGACGGAACTGGGTCATATGAATTGGTGGATTATCCTGCCGGTATTTATTTTCTTTTTCATTGCCGGCTATTTGATGTATGCTGCTCTCTTTGCGGCGTTGGGTTCTGCTATTGGCGAAGATATGAACGATGCTCAGTCGCTGACATTTCCGGTGATGCTCCCGATTATTATATCGACTTACATTATGTTTTCAGTCATCAAAGAGCCCCACAGTCCATTGGCATTTTGGAGCTCCCTTTTCCCGCTCACTTCCCCGATTATTATGCCGGTCCGGGCTGTTTATGACACCCCGTGGTGGCAGCTGTTGCTATCCATGGCCATCCTGGCAATTACCGTTGTCGGATTGGTCTGGCTTTCCGGACGGATCTATCGCATCGGCATCTTGATGTACGGCAAGAAGGCGTCCTATAAGGATCTCATCAAGTGGATTCGCACAAAGTAATTGATGGGGGAGCGATAGGGTATGAAATGGTGGATATCAGCAGAAGGACAACGTTCCGTCTCCATTCAAAGAAACTTATCAAAAGGTAAAATAATCGTCAAAATAGAAGGGGTAGAGTTCCATGTTCGGTATTGGGTGAGACAGAGAGCTTCCTTTTCTATAAAATATTCCATCCTATAATTCATATAGGCTCACCACTAACAGCTAATAGAATATATCCGGTGTTATTGGCACTTTGTCCTTACTTTGGCAACCATCGAATCACCCCTTCTAAATATATCAAGAGTCGAACCAAACCGTATGCATATATCATTTAAGTGGGTAGGAGGTGCCACCTTTATTATTTGGGTGGGAGATGTTAAGATGGTCGTTGACCCCATGCTTTGTCCTAAAGGGACAGTGCACGATTATTTTTGGTTTAAGTCCACTCGTTTGGAGGAACCCCATTTTGAGGCTAAAGATTTTGAAGACATCGACCTTTGCCTCTATACACATGCGCATAAAGATCATATCGATATGTGGGGGATGGAACAAGTTAAAAAAAGTCGCCCTCACTTCATATGTGACAAAAGCAGTAGCCAAATCCTTCGTCCTCATTTCAAAAATAACTACCCCATTGAGGTTTTGACATGGGGAAGAGAAACACGCCTTTCTATCAAAGGATGGGCCCTAACCATTCGTGCTACATCGACCGTCCACGGGTTGAATCCTCTGAGCGCTCGACTGGCCGGAAAGGGCAACGGCTATCTGGTGACCTGCTCCCGGGCAAACCAATCTTTTACCCTGTACGTTACCGGGGATACTATCTACAAAAAGAAACTTTTTTCGTCCCTTGCGCATCACCCCATCGACTTAATGGTAGCCAATATGGGGGCTGCCATGAAAGGCACCTGGATAATGACACTGACGCTCGATGCCGGCATGCTCCAAAAACTCATCGGGCAACTCCGGCCAAAGCAAGTCATCCCCGTCCATTTCGGAACTTTTTCGCACTATCACGAACCGGTCGAAGCCATACGGCAACTCCGGGATGCACGTATCCAAATCCTATCCCTTGGAACAACTACATCATGGCAAACATAAAGCACTTGCCCCGAAATCTCGCTAATCTACTTACCCTTAGGCAGCCACCACCCAAGCCATACTCCGGACAATGCCCAAGGGACAATCGCATCGATCAAATCCGGTATGGTATTGGTCTCAAACCAAATACTGTTCATGTACCTGATGGACAAATATCCCAATATGCCAATAACGACGGCCACCGTAGCCCCCTTGGTTACACTCATCCCCAACATCTGACTCAACAACCAAAACAGCAAGAATCCGATAACCAAATCCGTGGCAAACCCGCGCAGCATATTCATTCCCATACTGCTATCAAAGCTTTTATGGTATGAAATAACCGCCCAAGCCTCTCCATCGTGCTCTTTCATAAAAGCTTCCTCTTGCTCCCTTGAGGAACCGGGAGCCACCTTGGGTAAAAAATACGTACCGTCATCCAACTTGCCTTCGAGCGACGCCAAAATCTCCATCTGTTGGGGCGTATGCTTAAGGTTGCCCTCATGCACTCCCAATGCCGCCCAGGATAAAAACTGCCAAATAAAAAAAATAAGTGCGGGCACCAACACCCCTAATGCCTTTTTCATGATTTTACAATTTGTAATATATTTAACAATAACAACTATTTACACTCTCAAAGATATAAAAATTTTACAACTAGCCAAATCGAGGAGTATGTAGGGTTTGTATTACAAAAGGCACTACAACAACGTATGTGTTATCTTGTTACAGATGGAGTTGCTGAGCGTTATCGGCGCTCGCTCGATTGATCACTTCTAAGATCGTCGTTTGTCGGTATTCTGACAGTAAAAGAATCATAGATTATTTACGCGTTGCCGTTTCCCCACCTCTGTGTTCTCTGTGGCCTCTCTGTGATCTCTGTGTTTCCCTCTTCATCAATGGCATTGCCATTTTGACACAGAGCCTACGCTTTGTGATGATGTAGAGTAGAGTGGTCATGTGAAAGAAAAAAAAACTAATGTGCCCTAATAAGGCTGCAGCGTCACAAATTGTGCCTTTGTGGTTCTAAATCAAAGTTATTGTTTACCAAATAATGAACGTTTATGATATTGCTCAGCGCTATATATAGCATAGGCGCACGCATAATTGTACACTTCTGCCATCGGCACTCGGCATTCCTTGCCTGCCTGTCCGTTGGACGCAGACAGGTTCGGTGTTCCCCGTTCAACGCCCTTTCGCCCCTCAATCCTACATCATCTTGCTGCGCTTTACGAGGTAATTGTAGAGAATGGGATAAAATCCGCGGTCGATATCCGCCTCCACATAATCGATACCGTATTGGAGGCATTTGTTCTTCAGCCGTTGGACATCTTCCGTGACTTTGGTGGTGTAATGCTCTTTGATCTGATGACTCTGCAGCTTCACTTCTTCTCCGGTCTCCATATCGATAAACTTCATCGGCCGGTCTTCGTACTCAAACTCCAATTCGTGTTTTTTGTCAATGGTATGAAATAGTACCACCTCATGCTTGTTGTACTTTAAGTGCTGCAAAGCGGAAAAAACCTCCTCTTGCGTGTGCTCTTCATCAATCATATCTGAAAATATAACCGCCAGAGAACGCCTGTGCATGGTCTCTGCTATTTGATGCAAGTGGGTAGCGATATCCGTCTGAATATGAAGTGCAGGACGGCGAATGAATTCATCTAAAAATCCGATCAAAAGATTGTAATGCTTGGTCGTCAGACGCGCACGGGTGTGATGTGCCAATTCATTATGAAAAACACTCAAACCAAAGGCGTCCCGTTGCTTCTTGAGTAAATGCATTAAGGATGCCGCGGCGAGAGAAGCAAATTGGAGTTTATTGGGCTTTCCCGGTGCGACCTCCTTGTGATTGGGGAAATACATCGAAGAGGACGCATCAATGATAATCTGGCATCTAAGATTGGTCTCTTCTTCGTACTTTTTGACGAAGAGTTTATCCGTGCGGGCATACACCTTCCAATCCATGTTCTTCGTGCTTTCTCCAGGGTTGTAGAGGCGGTGTTCTGCAAATTCGACGGAGAACCCGTGAAACGGGCTCTTGTGCAGACCGATGATAAAACCCTCTACCACCTGCCGCGCGAAGAGGTCGAGGTTGGTTAATTGTCTGAGGTCAAAGGATTCGAAGAACTCCATATTGTTTTTTTTCTTGTTAGATGCCTACCATTTCATACCAAAAAATAAGAACCAACTTACAGCACCAACCAAACGAAGGCATCACTCAAATAGTGCATTGGCAGAGGATAAAAAAGGGTTAAACACGGACGGGAAGTCCGCATTTAACCCAGACTGACACACTATGTATCTTGGACGACACAGCCTGATTAGTTGAGCAGTGCGTCTATTTTACTTTTAAAGAGCTGCTTAGCTCCTGTCCCTACGTGTTTATCGACCAATTCTCCATTCTTAAAAAACAGAATTGTCGGAATCGACCGGATGCCGTATTTCATCGACACTTCCGGATGCTTATCCACGTTGAGCTTACCAATTTTGACCTTGCCGTCATACTCCTCATTGAGTTGTTCCAACACCGGCCCAATCAATCGACACGGGCCACACCATTCAGCCCAAAAATCCACTACGGAAACGCCGTCTGCAGCTTCTACTTCATCCTGGAAGTTAGTATCTGTAAATTCTACCATTTTCATTCTTGTTTTAAACGTTAAAAAGTGTTTCACTTTCTCTCCAACAATCCCAAAAGCAAAAAAGTTGCTTTTTGGTGAAAAAATTAATGACGGCCCTTCTTTCTGTCATCAAAATAACACCATCCCACCCCTTTCCATTGCCCTCATCTCTCGCATCGTCACAATGATATTGGTGGGGCTCGGAGGCCTTGACCGGTCTTGATATGAGCCGGTACAACCAAAGGGAGTATGGCTTTATATCTACTATTATCTTTTCGGCTTTCATAGTCCTTTTTGATTGAAGAACAAGGAATGGGTAGAATATCGAACAAGGAACACCGATTAACGATTTCAGAATGTTGTGCCCTCATAAATAGGTTGACTTGAAAAGTCAACAAAATTCAGGACGATACACTTTTACTTCTAAAATCGGCGTTCGTTCACCCCGTAGAACATGTTCATCGGGGTTAATCCTTGTCGGATATTCATTTTATCCAATGCTGTTTGTTCATTTGCTGAAAGAGAACTCCTGTGTTTTCCTTGTTTGGATGAATAATATATTTGAACCCGGGAGCAATCATTTGAATAATTTTACCTTTGCATCTACTTTTAATAATCTTATTGAAATAAGACCTCAAACAAACGTATTAATTACAACGTATTCGCAACGTTTGCTTGAATAATAACTCAATAACGTGAAATCTAACATATTAGACCTAATCGGCAACACGCCATTAGTTAAATTGAATAAGACGGCATCATTTACCGGTGCACAAGTCTATGCAAAGCTAGAGTTTTTTAATCCCGGACTATCCACCAAAGACCGGATTGTGTGGAGAATCGTAGAAGATGCTGAATCCAAGGGGCTGATTGGCAAAGGCGGCACTTTGGTTGAAGCCACTTCGGGGAATACCGGCATTTCGATCGCTGTAATTGCCGGATTGAGGGGATACAAATGTATCTTATGTGTAAAAGACACCATCACGGAAGCCAAACATTCGCTCCTAAAATCTATGGGGGCGGAATTGGTCTTATGCCCTTCAGATGTCCCTCCGGACGACCCACGCTCTTACTACTCCAAAGCCAAAGAAATCGCCGGCCAAATGCCCGGAGCTTTTTATGTCAACCAAAATTTTAATCCACTCAATACCCAGGCGCATTACGAGACGACGGGCAAAGAGATTTGGCAACAGACGGCGGGGAAGATCACCCACCTGATATCCGCTTGTAGTACAGGAGGCACCATTTCCGGGACAGGCAAATATCTCAAGGAGCAAAATCCGGATGTAAGAATCATCGGAGTGGATACCAGAAGTTCTCTACTCAAATTCTACCACGAACACGGGTACTTGGAGAAAAACAAGAAGTACAAAGCCGATGTCGTCGGTGTCGGAAAAAACATCATCACAGGCAATCTCGACCTGGATGTTATTGATGAGTTTGTTTACGTGGACAGAGAATCGAGTATCGCTTACGCGAAGGAATTAATGCGCAGTGATGGTATTTGGGCGGGACACTCAAGTGGTGCCGTCCTGCAAGGTTTGTTTGAGATAAAGGACAGATTGGACAAAGATGCCCTTGTGGTTCTCATTTTTTCAGATCACGGATCCCGCTATCTATCCGGCTCCGGAAAGAATGCCAAGGTGCAATCCAATGGTATTTACGAGAATATTATTTGAGTGCGTACGCCTGCCAAATACAATGATATCGCCATCGTCATCGCTTTTCCCGACAATTGGGCAAAGGGAGAGAAGTGGCGCGACAGATTATTGCGCGCTCTCAACATCACATACACACAATATTACAAAGTCGGACATGCTGCCCTGTTATTAATCAACAAGCAAAACGGCGATATCGAATATTTCGATTACGGGCGCTATATCGCACCAAAGGGAAGTGGAAGAGTTCGCAGTAAAAACACCGACCCCAAGCTGTTAGTCCCCATTAAAGCCCGGATTGACGAAAGGGGGGATATCGCCAACCTCTTCGAGATCATGTCCTTTCTGGAGTCCATTCGCGATGATACACATGGTCATGGAAAAACCTATTTCTCCGTTTGTAAAAACATCGATTTCTACACGGGAAAACAATACATCAACCGGCTCATCGACGGTGGGTCAATAAAGTATGTAACCTACGGCAAAGGAGGGATGAATTGTTCGAGTTTTGTATCCCGCACGGTGATCAAAGCCTCGGGTGACCGAAAGACCAGAATGCGATTGCGCTTCCCCCAGACACTTGCCCCTACCCCATTGGGAAATGTGGTCAACGCCTCTGAAAACGGCCGGATTTGGGAGATGTCCGAAGGAGTGTTTACACCCTTGCAGATGAGCCGCAAAAAAGTATTGAGAGAGATGCTGCAAAACATCCTGTTAAGCCTTTGGAAAAACCGGCATTTAGAACCCGGAATCAACCATTTCATACCAGACAACCACCACACAAAAGTTACCATTCCGGGCAAGGCGCAGTTGCTCTCTTGTCTCGGTGAGAGCGCTTGGATGCATATTTATAAGAATGTACACTGCGGGGAAAATGAATATGTAATCGAGTCGTTTACGGAGCATCGCAAATTGAATTATTCCATCATTTCCAAGACCCAGAGGTATCCCTTTGACTTAGCCCGGCCGTACAGGTTTGATTACGAGTGCAACAGATTGGTCACCACCATCTTGCAAAATGGCAAAAAGATAACGTTCAGGCTTTGCAGGGAGAACCCTATCCCCACGAGCCCATCGAGAAAGACAAATATTAATCTACAAACAAAACAGTTTTAAAATGGTACTCAATGTTTTAAGAGCTAAAATCCACACGGTCAAAGTAACGGAAGCCAATATCAACTATAGGGGGAGCATCACCATAGACCAAGATCTCCTGGATGCTTCCGGTATCAGGGAATACGAGGTGGTCCACGTAAATAACGCCACCAATGGCAACCGCATTATCACGTATGTTATCGCCGGTAAAGCAGGTAGTGGCGAGATCCTTATGAACGGCGCTGCCGCCTTGAAATGCAACAAGGGAGACGTCATACATATCCTCGCTTTTGGAGATATTGACGAAAAAGAAATGGAGCACTTCAAGCCAAAAGTCATCCATACGGACGAGAATAACCGTTTAATCGAGGAATAAGTCAACCTGCGGCTCGATAATACATCCACTCCGATAGAGGCTTTCATCCCGGGACCTATATCGACCGGCAGGGGTTTGCCACCACAAAACAAGACAGCACTCCTCTACGCTTTTCCTCTCCATCTTCTGCGTCTCACCACCCCTCTCCATTGCCCTCATCTCTCGCATCGTCACAATGATAATGGTGGGGCTCGGAGGCCTTGACCGCTTGTGTTTTACCCGTCTTTTGGGCTTCTTGCAGCATCAATTGGGTCAGGCGGTTGCGCTCGGCCTCCATCTGCCGGTTCATCTGTTCTTCTGTATTCCGGTCGTAGTAGCGGACGCCATCGACCCAAGTCATCTGAGGCAAAGCGTAGACGGACAGAGGATTGGCATTCCAAAGGACCAGATCGGCATCTTTTCCCGGTTCTAACGTGCCCAATCTGTCATCGAGATGCAGCAGTTTTGCAGGGTTCAGGGTGACGAGTTTCCATGCCTCCTCTTCCGTCAGCCCCCCGTATTTTACCGACTTTGCGGCCTCCTGATTGAGTCGCCGTCCCATCTCTGCATCATCCGAATTGACCGCCGTCACGACACCCATTTTGGTCAGGAGGGTCGCGTTGTAAGGGATGGCGTCTTTGACCTCGTATTTGTAGGCCCACCAATCGGAAAAAACCGAAGCGCCTGCTCCGTGCGCCCTAATTTTGTCCGCCACCTTGTAGGCTTCCAATCCATGGGTAAAGGTATTGATGCGAAATCCGTGCTTGACAGCCATATGCATCAACATATTGATCTCGGACTGCACGTAAGAGTGACAAGTCACAAAGCGCTTTTTATTGATGATTTCGGCGATGGTCTGCATCTCGAGGTCCACGCGGGTTCCGGCGGGATTTTTCATGCGCTCCAACTCGTACTGTTTGGCCATGGTAAATGCATCGTCATATATTTGCGCCACGCCCATCCGGGTATTGGGGTATCGCTTGTTGTTGGCAATCCTGCTTCGCTTGACATTTTCCCCCAACGCAAACTTTATAAACGGATCTGCCCCACGGAGCTTTAATTCCTCCGGCAAACGTCCCCAGCGCAACTTGATAATCGCAGACTGGCCACCGATGGGGTTACAGGAGCCGTGGAGGAGTTGGGAGGTCGTCACTCCACCTGCGAGTTGCCTATAGATGTTGACATCCTCCGAATTGATTACATCCCCGATGCGCACCTCCGCTGTGACCGCCTGCGTACACTCATTGACCCCACGCTTGATAGCGATATGGGAGTGCTCGTCAATAATCCCATTGGTCAGATGCATCCCTGTGCCATCAATAACGATAACCTCGCCCTTGGGTTGAGGGATATTTTTGGCGACCCGACTGATTTTACCATTTAGTACCAACACGTCCACACCGGTCCGAATACCGTCCTTTGTGTTGGTCCAGACGGTCGTATTTTTTACAAGAAAATCTTGCTCTTGAGGCAGGTCATCCCACCCGAAAGCGACGAAGGGGAAGCGGAGTTTGGGCAGTTCCGGTTCCGTTTTTTTCTTTTCTGCCGGCCTCTTGACGGGTCCCCTCCACCGGGCACTCCAATCGAAAGTGGTCCCATCCGGCCGCACTCCCGTCCCCTGCCAATTCATGCCTTCACGGCGCCCCTCCAGACGGACGATACCCCCGGATTTTTGCTTGTAAGACAGGGTGAGCAATTTGCCCGAACGCCCGATTTTTATCGGGACTCCGGCGGTATCGGAGGGATGGACAAAGCCCTTCACGCCCTTCCTGTGATCGACTACGATACGCATCTCTTGGCCATCCATCTCCGCCGCATATTCCCCCTCAATGTCCAGCAAGGGGAAGCGAATTAAAATGTGAGGATGCCCCTTCACCCAGTTTTGCAGTATTTTGGTTCCGGTATGAAATAGTGGACCGTCGGTGATGAGAAAGTTGGCCAGTTTCCCCGCCTCCAGGCTTCCCGTTTTATCTACGACCCCCAACCAACGCGCGGGGGTAATGGTAAGTGCCCTTAGGGCTTCTTCTTCAGACCAGCGATGCCGGATGGTCTTGGTGACGGCTTTATGGAATTCCGCCGGGTGTTTCATCCCTCTCATAGTCAACGCGAGCTGCACCCCGGCCCGGCTCAACACCCCGGCATTAAAGGGCGCCCACTCCCAATGTTTCATTTCAGCCAGTCCGGCGTAGGGAGCGGTCAACGGATTCCGGAGGTTCATGGGATTTGGATATTGGAGCGGCAAGATGATCCGGCCGGCCACTTTAGCAATGGCTTTGGGCCTCCGGTATTCTTCCCCCGAGCCGCGATAGATATACTTTCTGTCAAATTCCCCGGCGATTTGATCACCCCGGAAAATGTCGAGAAAGTGATCCGTCTCCAAAATCTGAGGCAAGGGCTGAAGGGCATTCCACGCTTCGAGACTGCTGTTGGTCTCCTCTTTATATCCGTAGCGTCGATACCAATCCGCATCATAATAGGTCTGCCTCAAAAGGGCGATGACGCCCATCAAACTCCCCGGATACTTCTGCTTGCTCCGACCCTTTTTGAAGGAGAGGTAATGGCTCGCCCGCTCTTTGATAAAAGCCTCGCTATTGGGCATATCGCCGACCATTACAAGCGCTCCCGAGCCTCTCGAAATACCGTCATGCCGATGGGTTAATACAGTACCAAATCCCGCCTTCAGATATTTTTTCATCTCTGCGGTATCTTGTATGAAATGGTCGAATGCGTCAAAATCACACTTAATGGCCTGATTCCATCCCTTTGGTCCTGAAGTGGGTTTCTTAGGATCAAAAACGGCCTTTTTTAGTCCGTAATCACTATCCAAATCGATAAATGACGGATAAATGTACCTTCCTCTGCAATTGACTTCCACTGCTCCGGCAGGGGTATTGTGCGCCGTGCCGGCGTATTCGATTTTACCCTTCTTAATAATCAAGGTGCCGTCTTTGATTTCGATACCCGGAGCCGGCACAACGGTAGCGTGTTGGAAGGCAGTATATCCCGTCCGGTTGTCCCGTATCCCATCTACAGGGAAGGTCTTTTGCGCACTCCCGCGAATTCCGGCAAGTCCAAGTACAACAACAAACGACCATGCATGTATCCACTTCATCCTGTTTATAATTTTAATACAGCTACGAAGGTAATGAATATTTAATCATGTGCGTATTCCTACAACACTTGGGTGTATGACAATTTACACTTTTCTATTTGAATATCTGAAACAATCCCGTAGGGATGTCATCTTTGTAGCCCTGTACGAGCGATACCGAAGTGCAGGGTACATAATTTCTCCAAAGCCGTTTTGGCGGTATTTTTGCCCGGCCCGGATGGATGGATTCCAGGTAATTGAACTACAAAAATATTGACAAAACAATGCATTGGCTCATTTTTGTACCGTTTGTAATGCACACCTCGTCCCACCTCCTCCATTAACCAAAACACGAATAGCATGAAAACTCTCCGGACAGCTCGATCCCTCCGACTGCAGGGCAACCCATTGCAAACGTCGTAAAAAACCCCAAAAACGACACAAAACACCGACCCACGTAGACCACAGAAGAGGCAGAAGGCAATTTCCCCCCTACAAGCCCTCCAAAATCACCCAAATCGCCGTATATTTATACCAAAATACAACAATGGGGTTCAGGTAAAATCGCAGCGTTTCCCTTACCGCCCACCATTGTTCAACTGCAATGTGTGCATCACAAGCCACGCCTATAGTATTTATAGGCCGTCCGGGAATTAGTGACGCATACATTCCTTAGAGTTGTGACTCATAAAACATAAGATTGATACTTAACCCTGAATAGTAATTTTATACTCATTAAATCTTAAAATATAAAAATCAATAAATATTTTGAGATTTGTAACTTATAAGTTACCTTTGCGTTATGCAAAAAGTAAGGGAAGTTGTTGCTTATAAGGATTACTTTATAAAATTTCTTAAGAATCAACCCGAAAAGGTTCAAAATAAGATTTATAAATTGATTGAAATAATTGAAACTTTAGAACGCGTTCCTGAAACATATTTAAAGCAAATTAAGGGAGCAAAAGGATTATATGAAGCTCGAATCAGAATAGGAAAAAGTATTTGGCGAGTTTTTTGTTTCTTTGATAAAGGTCGATTAGTAATATTATTAACCGGATTTCAAAAGAAAACCCAAAAAACACCAAAAAAAGAAATTAAAAAAGCGGAAAAATTGATGCAAGAATATTTTAACGAAAAAAAAGGGAATTATGAGTAATAATATTAAAACTTGGAAAGAAATTAAAGATAACGTCTATGGAAATAAAGGCACAAAAAGACGTGACGAATTGGAACGTGATTTTGAAACCTTTAAGATTGGTATGTTATTACGCGATGCAAGAGAAAAAAGGAACTTGACACAAGAACAATTAGGTCAAATAGTAAATAAAAAAAGAACTTATATTTCAAGAGTTGAAAATGACGGAAGTAATATTACGCTAAAAACTCTGTTTGATATAGTAGAAAAAGGACTAGGCGGAAAAGTGCAAATCTCAATCGAAATATAAAAAATACGACCACAATCGAGTAGAGTGAGGCAACCTCCTTTAGAGGTTACCTCAGCCCTCTCACGGCCTGTGACGCCAAAGGCGTTACCACCTTACATCTAGTGCTCCACGCAGAAAATAACTACACATATAAACTCGCTCTTTTCCCCTGACTCTTCGTTGCTCAAACAGTCATTATGCTATGGCATAACTCCCGTTTGAGCGCCTCGATTCAGAGAAAAATAGCTTCGGTTGCT
>JALWRC010000056.1 GCA_027080725.1 Saprospiraceae bacterium | reverse complement strand
CTTCTCCTTTGAAATATATCAAGTAATATAGTAAATACATAGCCAAAGGAGAATAGCTTGTGCCGCCGTGGCGGTAGGAATACACTCTTAATCTAGCTGAATATTACCCTAATGAAATTCCCAACAGCTAGAAAAACATAAGCCCCCCTCTCCTTCATCATAAATATTCATACGATGTACAGTTTGAATATGAAGGAGTAGAGCCTGTGCCGCTGTGGCGGTAGGGATGGGGGTGAGGTTGTAAAAAAGTGCATTTTGTAATACACACACTCCCGACCCTTCTCAGTAACGGTAAGAGAATACCCGGACGGTGTCGTTTTCATGTTCTGCGGGAAGGACGATATACATCCGGTCATAGATGGTTTTGGGAAGAGGGGAGTAGTCATCCGATTGTGTGAGAAGATTGAGAAGGATGGCGACCGATCTGGTGGTGCCGACGATGAGGGTATTTTCCGGATTTTCCGGTATCCGGTAGTCGGTGAGGTATTCTACCTGATCCGGGTCGTAATGGGAGATGGACAAGTCGTAGGCTTTGACGAGTGGCCGGACGGTCAGGGCCGTGCGCCGGAATAAGATGCTGTAAAGGTTTTTTATAGATGCATTTCGCAGGAGGGTGACCAGCCTTGCAGCTCGGGCATTACCCTTGTCACTGAGTCCGGGATCGAGGCCAATGCTATCCTCTTCGGCATGACGGATGACAAACAATACTTGCTGCCGCGGGTCGCTGAGGCCTGCGATATGAACTTTTTGTCCATTATCGAGATAGACATATTGGCTATCAATATACAAAATAAAGGGAATTGTATCTTCTGCCGTCAAGGCGAAGTTTTTTTCGTGGATTACAGAACTTCTCCCCTTTGCCTCTTGACAGGAATGGAGCACTCCGGCAAAAAACACAAAGAATAAGAATAGATACGGGATCATACCTGAGATGCATTATTACCCTGCAAAGATATACATATTATTATAATGTATATATGAAATTCTCCGATACATGTATTACGAATCGAAATAATATAGAATGCTTTGGTTTCCACCAATGTAGGTGGGCTCTTGACGCTGTTTTTTTATGACGAAATCACATGCAGTCGCATTGCGCACAAAGACGCATAGACGCAAAAAAAAACATGTTGGCTAGGAGCACTAAGCACTAAGAAAGGTCGATAAAAACATTGCCCGAAAAAGAACTCGGCGCACCGCGCAACCTTATCCTTGTGCGCTTATCTGTAATACGTTGGCGATGGTCTTTTCAGAAGGAAGGAAGGTGACTTTCGGCAGTTCCTTGAGCCCTTGGGATATTGCATCAAATTCCTCTTTGATTTCGCGATCGATGGACAGGATGGTGGCCATCTCGACGCGATCCGGATAAGGAAGTTCGTCGTAGAGGAAGAGCAAAATTTTGTTTAGAGTAGAAATTTGTTTCATATAGAAGTTTTAATGAACGATGGAATTATTATTGCTTTGAGTGGATGGTTGTTAATTTACTTTGTACCAGGTCTGGGTACGTCCTATGATGCTAAATCCGATATATCCGCGAACTTTTAGTTCATTGGCTCCTTCGAGCCAGATGCTGGCCTTATATACTTTGCCGTTGGCCGGGTCAACGATGTGACCGTAGCTCCAGTAGTCCTTATATGGCTTGAGGTCCCAAAGAATGTCCAAGCCGATGAGCGGTTTATCTTTTTTGTCCCCCGGACAATCATTGCAGATGTCAGTGGTAGCAGCCGGAAGGAGCTTGACGATTTTGCCATATAACTTACCGTCTTTCTCATAGATTTGGACGTGTGACTTGGGTTCCCCCGTTTTGTCGTCTATCGTTTTCCACGTGCCGACCGGTGATGATTGTCCGAAAAGGGTAGCAGAGGACAGTAAAAAAAGTGCTCCTAAGAATATGTGGTAAAATTTCATGGCAGATTAAGTTATTTTAAAATCCGGTATGTTACTAAGCATCAATCAATAAACGGTGACAGTATGATTTTAGTATGAAATGGTTGAAAATATCTTTGTCAAATCGTTTCAGTTTGGTGGAAGAGCGTATTATCTTTGGTGCCCGAAATGGGTATTTGTGGAGTGTTTAAGTAAAGCGTAGAAATGATTCAACAGACTGAAATTAGGATTCCCGCGAAACGTACGGGTTGTTTTGATATTACGAAGATGGTACTGGGAAGTTTGCCGGACTTGCCAATGAAAGGCTTGGTCCATCTATACTTACAGCACACGTCAGCAGGTCTAACGATTAATGAAAGCTATGACCCGGCGGTGATGCACGATTTTGACATTTATTTGAATCGCATCGTTCCCCGCGATGTGGATTTTTTGACCCATACGATTGAAGGCCCCGATGATATGCCTTCTCATGTTAAGACCGCTTTGGTAGGGACATCGGTGAGCATCCCTGTCATTGATCATCAACTGGGATTGGGCCGGTGGCAAGGCATCTGGCTTTGCGAGTTTCGCGATATTCCTCGCGAAAGGAGGATATGGGTGACAGTGATAGGGGGTTGAGGTATGAAATGGTGGACTTCTGTGCGAGAAGTGTGATTCACGGTATGCTAATGATAGTCCTCTGACGCATCAGAAATGCACAAAAAGCTTATAATTCCTTATACTATTTGCTTTCCCTATTCTCTTTTTGGTGATAGTAGTTGTTTTTTGAAAGATAAATATGGTTTTTTTGCAGAAACAGTACATATTATAAAAAAATGTAATATATTTGCCCCTGAATAAGCTTTCCCAAAGCGGTATAATTTTATTTTTGCAAGTATTGATCATTGACTTAGGTATATAATGGGACCTGTAGTCCGGTCATCATAATACTTATTATTCAATAAAGCGAGGATAATTATTAGAATCATTGAAATTTCAAAATAACGAATCATTATATTATGAAAAGATTATATTCTATACTGGCGGTTATAGTAGTTTTTATAATTGCAGTTAAGATATCCAACGCTCAGGTGAGTGGGACGGTGTTTAAAGATGGTAATGGAGATGGGGTCCATCAGGCATCGGAACCATCGGTTGGTGGTGTAACAATCAATGCCTATGATGCTTCAGGTTCGCTTTGTGGAACAACAGTGTCTATTACGAATTCCTCACCAAACTATACAATTAATGGTTGCGGAGGGGCAATTCGATTGGAATTTATCATTCCGGCTCCTTCGTCGTGTGGATTGGATAACACACTTGACTTTTCGACAGCAAGTGGTACCAACTCCAAAACCTCAGTACAATTCACTACTGATGGTAGTACGGGCAATGATTTTGGGATATTGAGTAATGATTTTTATGTGAGAAATAATAATCCGGAAATGTTTGTCCCGGTTTATATAAACGGGTCAGGTGCACAAGGGACCTCCTCAGATGCGGAGGCTTTGGTTACATTCCTCTATAATAGCTCCGGTGTGCCCGTATCACAAGGTGGTGCTGCTCCTGACCCAACAGTTATAGCAAAAACACACCAAATTGGCAGTGTATGGGGTACGGCTTATTCTAAGCAAGCTCACCGAGTGTTTGCTGCTGCATTTTTAAAACGCCATGTTGGAATGGGACCGGATGGTTCAGGAGCAATTTACATGATAGATCCGGCAAACCCACCTGCAGATGGGACAGTTCCAAGTTTTATTAATTTGGATGCTTTAGGTATAGCGACTTCGGGTTCAGGTGCTTATGTTCCTACTCATCCTGGATTTAGCGATGTGATAGGTACTAATGCAGAGAGAGGCTTACCCAGTAACAAAGCTCTGCCTAGTGCAGATGCATCAGCTCTTGGTCAGGTCGGAAAGGTGTCTTTGGGAGATATAGATTTGAGTGATGATGGGCGTTATTTGTATGTAACCAATCTTTACGATCGCAAAGTATATCAAATAGACTTGCAGGATGCAGCAAATCCTGTTGCCCCAACTTCTGCTCAGGTTCATGCTTATGATATGGCACCTTGGCTTTCTACAGTTTGCTCTAATGGATTGGCCAGGCCATTTGGGTTAAAGTACTACCGGGGTAAGATTTATGTGGGGGTTGTTTGTACAGGAGAAAACGCTGCCTATCCGGGAGGTTTACGGAGATTCGCAGATGATTTAAGGGCTTATGTTTATGAAATGGATCCGGTTGGGGATGGAAGCTCAGCATCTGTGGCAATTGAATTTCCACTAAATTATGACAAAGAAACAGCTGCCAATGGGGATCATGCTATTCCTCATGGATGGTATGTATGGACAGATGATTGGGCAGATGTCACATCGCCATTATATGTTGATGCTACAGATGCTGTTTCACATCCACAACCTATATTGGGTGACATTGAGATAGACCCTGACGGCTCATTTATTTTAAGTTTTTTGGATAGAGGCGGTCATCAAGTGGGATTGTATAATAATGCCCCTGATGGTACTGGTGCTTGGGTTTATATTGTTGGAGGTGATGTATTACGAACTTATAAGAATCCTAATACATGTGTTTATGAGTTAGAAGCTAACGGTAAAGCGGGACCTTATGTTTCGAATTCAAATGCTCCAATTTTAAATGCTGGTCAATGGAGTGCCACAGGACCTTCTACCCCCAATGGAACAGGGGCAGCATTTACCGGATATTATCAAGTAGGAAATAGTGGTGCTTTGGTGGGTAATGACCAATATGGTGCAGGTAAGGAATTTTATTATGGAGACGCAGCAAATCTTTTTGGACATAATTATCCTTTACCCCATCATAATGAAGGGATTGTTGGAGGTTTGGCGATGAATCCTACTTCCGGAGAAGTTATGGTAATTGGAATGGACCCAGTCGATGATGCAGCATGGTCTGGAGGGGCATACTCTTTAGACAATAGCCTCGGTGGGAAAAATAATGGCTATAATCTTTATACCGGTGCTTCTGCACCAGCCTCAGGTTATTTTGGAAAAGCAGCAGGATTGGGGGATATTGAAATAATGGGGGAAATTCCACCCATAGAGATTGGTAACCTGGTGTGGGAAGACACAGATGGAGATGGAGTTCAGGACCCGGGAGAGCCGGGTATTTCGGGAGTATCAGTAGTGCTTAAAAAGGGAGGTACAACCATAGCCACG
>JALWRC010000055.1 GCA_027080725.1 Saprospiraceae bacterium | reverse complement strand
CTATAGGTGCCGGAGGACAGGTTATTGATCGTCTGTGTAGTCGCATTATTGCTCCATTTATATGTGTAGGCCGGACTTCCTCCCGTTGGAGTCGCCGTCGCACTTCCGTTATTTTCCCCGCAAGTCGCGTTGTCCCCTGTTACCGTTACACTCGGTTTCGGATTGACCATTACCGTTACTTCATCCGTGTCCGTACAATCATTAGAATCTGTCACGGTAACTGTATAGGTTTTTGTAGAAGAAGGAGAAACCGTTATACATTGGGCATTCATGCCATTACTCCAGGAATAGGAGCCACCAGCCCCTCCACCGGATGCACAAAGCGTAGTAGAACTTCCTAAGCATATTTCTTCGTCATCCCCGGCATTTGCATGTACACCACTTAAAATATTTACCTTATAGTCTTCCACTTCCCCATCATTACATGTAGGGTCATTACAAAGCATTCCTGTTGGACCTCCATTGGGATCACTGACAATCAAAAATCGTGCATAACTAGTACCACAAACCGCTGTTGAAGGAATATCTATTACAAAATTATGTGTTCCGGAGGAAGTCCCGTTAAAGGAACCGACCTTGTAATCATCGATAATCTTATCACCCGGGTCAAAATCTCCGTCATTATTCAAATCAATCCATCCGGAAATATAACTATCGTTGTCATCTGTTTGCCATGAAATGGTGATCATTTTGGCTTGACCCGGAGTTAAATCAATACCGCCGACAAAAATTACTCCATCTTCATCGTCAACACCGTTCGTATCATCGCCGTCGGCGTTATTGGAATACTGCATTCCGGCATCATTATCCGCAATGGTTCCGAGGTATGCCGGTGTCCCGCAGTTGATATCTACGCATATCTCCCCATACGAAGCTGGGGCATCTCCATAATCAATATTCGGTGCGCCACAACACCCTATAACCTCAACTCCTTTTGTTTCAAAAATACCACAGTTCCCGCTTACAGGGTCTCCATAAATCCTAACTTTGAGTTCATCGTTTGGATTCAATGCAAGGGTAGAGGCCAAAAAGGCATATTCTACGATTATTGTGTCACTTGGGACATGTCCGGTGACAGAATCTACAAATGCTCCATTTTTGAAAAATTCTACACGATATTTGAAATTATGAGGGCATCCATCATCATTTGTATTGCCCGGTGTAGACATTTCAATAGGGTAAATAAATGTCGCTTTCAATCCACTAACTTCCATCGAATTATTGGCTTGAAAACTAAACTGCCAATACCTGTAATTCGCATCCATACAAATAACATCATCCATACAAGAGGCGTGACTACTATTGTCCGGTGCAAAATCAGAAACATTCTTTAGACATTCTGCCTCACTGCTTGGCTTAAATGAATCCGGACCGTCTTCACAAATACCGTTGTACTCCACGATTACATCGCCACAATCGGTAATACATCCCGTAGAGTAAATGACATTTTGCACAAATACTTGTGTATTGCCACATTCATCACTGACATGCCACTCTCGTGCTATTTCGCAATCTCCATTGGATTCCGAACAATTATTGAGCGCTGCATACATGTCAATGTGGTTGTTTAAATTTGGCTCCCTGTCCCCTCCAACCGGTTCCTGAACATCGTTAATTTTAATCCATCCACCATACTCAATCCAAAAACCAATACCATATCCACCTCCATAGACATCTCTATTCCCCAGGTCGATATGATGGTACCCCGAATTATTGAGGAGATGAACATCTGAATCCGAAAAGGCTCCAAATCCCTCTATACTATTGGGTTTGGTAAAATCAATATTAGCAAATAATCGGGTTTGCACTAAGGGGTCATTCCCCGGGTTGCCACCATTGCCCACAAAAGTGTTATAGTCTTCCAGCTTTTTAGAATAGATCGTTATTATAAATCCAGAATGTGGGTCATCGTTGTTTACCACTCTTCCGGTAAATTTCACAGTACTATCCGCCATCATAATCATATAACCGTTTTCCCAATGGTGCCATTTGGTGTACTGTGGGACAAAGGCATGAAACCATATGTTTGTCTCTGAATAGGCCGGTACCAAACTATAATCAATTTCACAGACCTTTGTAACATTGTGCTCAATGTAATCATCAACCGTTGCCGACGAACAGTCATCTGAAAACGTAACAGTAGGTAAAGGATCTCCATGATTGATGACCGCCTGTAGATTATAATCATCCATCGTTGGAGGGGTATGGTCTGTTCCACAAGCCCCCGCACAGGCCTCACTACATTCTATTTCAACACTTGCCGATCCGGCCATAACCCAAGATTGTCCGTCAAGACTGTTATCACCTGGATATTGTCCATTTCTCGTATCTACTTTTATTAGCATAGTGTCTACACCTCCGGGTACACTTGGTACCGTAAGATTTACCAAATTAATACAACAGCCATGTAGATTTTGATCCGGTCCAAAGATGGTTTTACTTGCAGAGGCTCCTCCAGCGCTTGCTGTCACAGTCAAATATCTACCATCTGTTGATAATTCTGAAATAGGAAGAACGACATCAATATCCCGGGTGCCGTTATCAGTATGAAGAGGAATACCAAATGTTACGATGTTATTGTATCCACTTTCATCAGTAAAAATACCGGTTGAAGATACGTTTTCCGTGACATTTCTATACGCATAAACAGTTAAGGATTGTAAGCCCCAATTTGAGCCGCAATCATTTCCATTTGTTTGTGCATTCGTGTAGATAGAAGTATAATTGCCGGAAGGTAAAATTCCACTATAGACATAAGAGCCTACTGTAGAGGTGTATGTCTCTCCGAGATCGTAAGAATTATCATTTTGATCAAAAACCTGAACACATTCCGGTTCAGCATTCTTGTAAACCACTTCAACTACCGTTTGGTAAACATTGCCCGGGTTAGGAATATCCACCTTACTGTCCGGGTCATCGTCACAATAATTTGTACCGTCAGCATATACATCTACTCTTTTGTTATCATCACAAGTAAAGTCCCAATCCTCAGGAGCAGGTAACGCATTGCATCCGGAAGAATATTCCAAACATATGCTCGATGGATACACCGAACCATCATTTGGATGGTGTTGTATGATAATTTCGTCTGTACCATTGGGTAAATGAAACTGACCGTCCAAAGTACCTACCCAGTCATCAGATTCTACTCCCGTGTCTATTCCATCATTGCCCACTCCATACCCTGTATAAGAAGAGGTATGTACAATTGAACCGTTCTTCTTAAAAATAACTCTCCATTGTTCATAATCTTGATTACCTGTATTTGATCTCCCACAATAGCCATCCCACGAAATCGCTTCTGAAATAGTTATAACTACAGAGCCTGAAAACGCTGAAGGGTATGGTCCCGGAATGGTATAAGTGTCATTCCCTTGCAGAACTCCGGAATTCGAAGTAATCGTACAATCGTTAATCTGAATGTTATTATCCCAGTGAAATGAACTACTGTCACAAGAGGAAGAAGTAGGTAAAACTGGTCCTGCATCAACACAACCTACTATCGCTTCATAATCTGCGTAAATATCCATAGTGTGAAGCTTGGTAGCATAAGCAGTATTCACATTAACAATCCAAGCAGTGTTATTAGTTGCCCCAGGTCCGTTATTTCCGGTACATCCATAAAACTGGCCATCATTATGGAAAGAAAATCCTTCTAAATCATCTAAATCTCCTCCTGAATAATGCAACCTTCCAATATCCGTTACCGAACCTGTGTTTTTATTGATTTTAATTAATCGTTCATCATTCCCATTATTATTTGCAGAACCATACAATTGTCCATTTGATGGATCTATTGCTAAATCATCCACATCTGTCAAACCAACAGCAGGTGACGTTGCAATTACAACATAATCATCGCCATTAAAAACACCCGGCACATAAGTTCCAGTATTGAGATTTATCTGAAACAATAAATCATCCTTTCCATTTCTCCTGTTGGAACCATATAATATTCCCGTTGAAGGATCAAAACTCAATCCATCTACATCATTGAAGTTCTGTGATCCTTCAGAGCCATTGCCCGTACCAAAATCACCAATTTCCGAAAACGCTCCCGTATTCCAATTCAAAGTACCAAATGTTCCGGCGTCAGCAGCATATAGTGTTTGTCCGTCTAAAGACATAACTATTGCCTCTATCTGACCGACTCCCGTAGTTCCGATTTCAGTAGCACCCGCACTACCGTCTTTGGGTATGAACATTAATTTGTCTTCACTATCAGAAACAGTATATAGATTGTCACAATCAGGATGAGTATTACAGGAAATGGAAAAATCACCGGATGAGCAAAGATCACCCCAACTATAGGCTTCGAAATGATAGGAACCCGGATCCAAAGTTCCTAAATCAGAACTACCACTTTCATTACAGTGGTAACATCCGGTAACCGTAATGACATTGTTGTATCCGTTTGGTCCTGTTACATCAATATGATTGCAACAGTCGCCAATAAAATAATTTGACCAATGGATAACAGCTGAACAGTTGGAGGTGGTAGCCCAAACCGTGCATTGGGTGAATACTTCGGCAGATTCATTGTCCGAGCCAGAATTGTCATCCGTATTCACAGGCAGATCGCCCCCTTGATGCGTTTCATCAATATCGGATAATATGCCGAGTGGCAATGCTACTTGTATTAGATTCCCGCTGTTAGTCCGGGTTAACCATGTATAAAACACCCCTGAATCACTTTGGCGTTTCTCCTTTAGACCTATATTAACTTCCTTTGCATGAAGCTCATTCGTCGGAGAAAGCAATAGCATTCCAAGGCTCATAACCAGTATGAGGGAATTTAAATAAAATTTTTTCATAACACATGTTTTAACTTGAAGAGGTAAATAGATACAACAACTTTGCCTATACGACGTTTTGTTGACCAATGAAATGAATTCATTGAAACCTATCACTGTTTTAAATCTTACGTTTACTTTAATTTATTCGTCCCAAATAAACAAAATATAAGCTTCTACTAGAGAAATACTTACTATTCAAAAACATATGCTTTCATAATAATTTCCCTTTTTAGAGAACACTTATAAAAGCTTATACTAAATCAGCCGCAAAAGTACTACAAGTGTTGATACTACAAAAAATATTTGCTCTTTTTTTTAATAAAAACGACTCATTACTTATTGATTTTCATTATATTACAATAATTGTTAATTCGTTTTTAGTTGCTTGGAACATACGCAATTGTAACCCAACCTAATAAGCATATTTGAAACTCTAATATCTCCCCATGCGCAGAAAACCTACAAAGCGGGCATCTTCTTTCTTTTCCTTACTAAATATGACGTTTAACAACAACAAATAAGGATAAGTAAGACTAATTAGGTGTTTATCGGGCGATTGTTACATCTCCTGCCATTGAGATGACTTTGTGGTTGATACTTTCAGCTTTTATCATATAGACCACAACTGAGTTATTGAGTAGCTGACCGTGGAACCGGCCATCCCACCGGAGCAAAGGACTCTTGGGGGGTACATTGTTCACTTCATAAAGCAGTTCTCCCCATCTGGAGTAAATCCGCAAAACGTTAATTTTAGCAATATGGTCGTTGGGAAATACCTCAAACCAATCATTGACCGCGTCTGCATTAGGAGTAAAAACATTGGGAACATAAATTTTGGGGTCGTAGAAGATATCTATAGTGATTTGCGCCCATGCCTCACATCCATTATGATCTGTGGCCATGACCCATATATCCGATTTTTCTCGAGGATACAGCAGAATAGAGGTTTCTTTTTTATCTATTTTTTGATCATTGATCCTCCATACTAATTCAGCCAAATTACCTCCACGAATGGTCGCTGTGACCTCTGCAGAGTTTCCCCATCGTACCCGTGTGGTATTCGCCATCAACCGGACTTCAAAGGGTGCTGAAGGGGCGTCTATCAAAACGGTGTCCGCCCAAAGACATCCATTGCTGTCTCGCACCTGAATACGATATTCCCCTTCGTCCAACCGATCCACCACCGGGGGGGCAAAAGGGAGGTCATTAATAAGATAAGAGTAAGGTGCAATTCCTCCGGAAACCTGGTTTAACTCGAGGCTCCCGTTTTGTTGCCCGTAACACAAGACATCGTGAACGGTTATATGAGCTTCTATTTCTATCGGGTCAGGAATCGTCTGATCAATTGAGCTTGTACATCCATTTGTATCCCAAACCAACACCTCAATATTCCCCCCTTTATCTCTTCTCAAACAACATGTATCGCTTCCATCGGACCACAAATACTTTTCGTATGATGCTCTTAGGCGAACATCGATGGTATCTCCATGACAATATGGTTTCACCGGTTCAAATTCGGGCTGCGGACGGGGATTTACCGTAAGATGGAGGATATGTGTACTATCGCAACCATAAGTGCTGGTGTATTCCTTAAAGTAACGCCCGCTTTCTGTCAATTCTAGTCCTTGAAAAAGGCGCACTTCCCCTTCACAAATAGTATCCCATTCAACCATTTCATACCCGGGATGAAAAACCACGGTATAATTAAAGACACTATCACAACCATACCTGGTATGTAAATAAATCGAGAAAGCCGTGTCCTTTGTTACTTGCACCCCACCGACCACAACCTCTTCTCCACGGCATTTCTCGACCTTCTCATAAAAATAGAATGATTCTGCCTGTTTGTAATCATACCTGACCAATGAGTCGCAGCCGTCCGAATTCATCCATACTTGCTCTACAACACCGACACTATCAGGATCGCATACATATCGCGAAAACTCAGTTGTGTCCCTCCTTCCAAGATATAAAATTAATCTCGTTATACTGTCACAGCCATTTTTGTTCTTCGTTTTTATCTCATATACCCCTGTATCTTTCGGGTTGCAAACGACTTGTTCTATTTCTATCCTATCCGATGGAATCCACTTTATTTGCTTGTGCACGATACTGTCACATCCGTATTTATTGCTTAAAACCTCAGTAAAAACCCCGCTTGCAGCCTTATCACAAGTATCGCTTTCTATCCAAACAGAATCTTCCGGTAAAGCGTGTAATACCGTGAATACTACACTGTCACATCCGTACATATTGGTAAATCGTTCTGTCAACACCTCATCCTGTCTAGCGCCACACACCATCGAATCCAGATATACAGAATCCGGGGTGCCGAGCAATATTTCTTCTGAAGAATCCTTTTGGCCATTGCATTGATACCCGATTAGCTTATATCTCCCTTTCTTACGAATACGTAAGAAGGTGTCCTGCTCTGAACTCAACAGAGAATCATTGAAATACCATTCGTAATAATCGACATTATTCAGTTCACTAAATATCGTGTCGGAACACGGCCCTGAACTCGTTTTTACCTCTACGCTAAAGGAGCGAAACCCGGCAAAATAACCGGCAAAACCCGAAGGCGGAGAGGAACCGTATATTCCCACCTGTATAATACCGTCTGAACGAATACTAACGTTTTTGGGAAGACCTGCAACAATCCTGTAAGTGACAAAATCCGGATTTCCAAGTACCTGATTCGGAGCGGTATTATAACGTTTTCCGTTGATCCAAAGAGAAGCACTTCTCTCTTTCAATACGAATAGACCACTCTCATACTGCCTCGGCCCAATGTGGTGGATATCTACAATATTATCCACGATACTATCTCCAACACAAGACAAAGGGGGAATAAAGTTGAGCCCTACGGTTTTGGGGTCATCATTTACTCCCAACATCTGATAAACAGCAATCTTATTATTCGAACGAATAAACATGTTTTGCTGTCTAAAATACTTGGTTGTTGGAATAACCACCCACTGCCCGGCTTGCAAAATCTTGTAAGGGGTGTTCGCTCCGTTGAGAAAGACCCGTGTATTGTCTTGATCGGCTATTACAATAGGGGTTTCCAGCGAAGCCGGACCCAACCCCTTAACAACAATATATCTGCGCCCCAGCACTTTAACCGGGGTTATTTGGTCAATCCCCATGTCTCTTTGGAACCCATTGGGCGAGCCCGTCCAAGACCCGCAGTTGACATAGATAGGCTTGTCCGATTCCAGTAACGCCCCCATCAGACCATTGTCATTTTGGGGCATTTTGGCATCCAAATACACGGAAAAAACATAGCTCTCTCCCCTGTTCAGTATAAATTGCCTGCGAGGTTTAACTCCACTGAAACGGAGATTAAGCGGAATGTCTCGAATGGTAATTGTAGTGCCATCTTTCTCTGCCATGATACCAACAAAATGACATTTATGTCCTTTGGGGTCATTGTTAGAAAATACATGTCCGATTCGAAATCGCCTTCCACGGGCCCATTTTCCCTTGCATGTTAAAGAACCGGCTTGTGCCATATTGTTTGAAAATATCCTTAAATTAGCATAAAATCGGCCAGTGGATCGCATCACTAATCCAAATCGCCTCAATGGCCGGTTTAACTCCCGGATTGAAGCCAACAAAGGGGCTCCGTAATCCCTCCCCAGGCATAGTACCTTAGGTGACGAATTACTTATTACAACGCTTGAAATATCCGCTCCGGAACAATCCCGGATAATTCCGTTAGATCCATTAGAAATATTAATGGTTATAGGCACCTTAGAAGGAGTGGACAGGTATAAGTATTGCTCACCCGGTTCATTCCTCGAATGCAATGGGGGTAAAAAATGAATGTGATCTAACTGCCCATAGAGCGCCTTACAGCACTCCATCATTATGGCAACTACGATGAAAATTATTCTACGCTTTGGATTCATCCGTTTGTTATTTGTTGGTTTTTAAGGTCAGATGGAACCTTATACGATATAATCAATCATTCCTCCCAAAAATCTATCCTGTCTTTACGGGAATGAATAATTCTTATAATCGTTTCGGTTTTATATACAAGTAAATGGATGGGTGAAGGCAAATCAATAATATCAATTGAACGCCTTACTCTCCACTAATACCAAATATTATTGGGACTTAGCCCCTGTGTTTCACATTTACTTTTATAAAACAAACTCAAAACATAAAATGCTACAATCAAATTAAATCACTTTAGAACAACGACTGAACCCTTTTCTACAAATGGCCACTATCATAATATTCACGATACAAAGCAACTTCAATTCGGGTTGACTTTTTTCTGAACTGTTGAAAACAATAACACCGGAATTGGGGCTAAATAAAATCATCGGAATTTCGTTCAAATACAACTAGTACTCTGTATTTTATTTTTTGCACAGAGCACTGGATAATAAGCATACGTCTACCAAAACGTATGGGTTGGGCCAAAATAAGAAAAATTGTTATCAACAACCAAAAATGTTTATTTTTACCAAAAAGCACCTTGATTTCACCTTTATTGATTTAGCGTATAGAATAGAATCCAAAATGAGATAATTCCACATTATTGTAAGATTATTCCCCTCTTCAGATATCTTTGCAGCGGCGATCCTAACTGTCGTCAAAGATTCCTCGTCTGTGAATAAGCAGACGATCCAACCACCAAAAAGCAAGCAAATGAAGTACAGTACAATACCCAACTCCCTTTTCACCAAGAGAAGGGCACAATTTATCCAACGGATGGAGCCCGGGGCCATCGCAGTTTTTCACTCCAATGACGAAATGCCACGCAATGGAGACCAGTGCTTCCCCTTCCGGCAAAACTCCGATACGTTTCTACTTTCAGGTTTGGATCAAGAAGAGACCATTCTCCTCTTGTTTCCCGATGCTCCTAAAGATGAATGGAAAGAGATGGCCTTCCTCAAGAAAACCAACGAGCACATCGCCATTTGGGAAGGACACAAATACACCAAGGAAGAAGCCCGGGAAATATCGGGAATATCCAATATCCAATGGGTGGAAGCATTTGATGCAACCCTCCGGCAGATTATGATGAACACCGACACGGTATACCTCAATAGCAATGAGCAACCTAAATTTAGCACCCCTGTGAGGTCGAGAGATCTGCGATTCTCCGATTTTATATCTAAAGAATACCCTCTACACACACAAAAGAAGGCCCAACCCATCACGCGAACCATGCGTTCGGTAAAACTACCGGAGGAAATAGCTCTTATTCAAAAAGCCTGTGAAATAACGAGAGATACTTTTTACGATGTCCTCTCCTTTGTACAACCGGGCGTTTGGGAGTATGAAATAGAGGCCAAACTGCTGCATGGCTTTCTGTCCAGAAGAGCCAATGGATATGCGTACTATCCCATTGTTGCCTCCGGGGCAAATGCCAATGTCCTGCATTACGTCGCCAATAATGCGCAGTGCAAATCCGGGGATATGGTGCTCATGGACTTTGGAGCAGAATATGCCAATTATGCGGCAGACTCCACCCGGTGCTTCCCGGTCAACGGTCGTTTTACCGACCGCCAAAAGGCCGTATACAGCGCTGTGCTGCACGTCTTAAAAGAGGCTACCAAATTGCTCAAACCCGGGGTTTTACTCGATGAGTACGAGAAGGAGGTAGGCAAAATAATGGAAGAACAGTTGGTGTCTCTGGGGTTGCTCACCAAGGATGAAATAAAAAACCAGGATCCAAAGAATCCTGCTTACAAAAAGTTCTATATGCATGGGACTTCACACCATATGGGATTGGATGTGCACGATGTCAATAATCGCCATGATCCTCTTCAACCCGGCATGGTGTTGACCTGCGAGCCCGCGATCTATATTCCGGAAGAAAATCTCGGAATCCGGCTGGAAAACGATATCCTCATTACAGAAGCAGAGCCCGTCAATCTGATGGCGGATATTCCGATTGAAATAGAAGAAATCGAGCAATTAATGCAACATTCGTAACCCCATGTGCGTCTATTACTTAAGTTGTTTAACATTGGATGAAACAACTAAATTTCTAATGAATGTAATATAAAAGGATTATAAAATGGCAACAATTAATAAAATAAGAACGGGATTAATAGACAAAATTCTTTCTATTAATAATAAAGATTTTTTAGAAGCTCTTGATAAACTAATTACTTCAAGTCAATCAGAATCAAAAATTGTAGTATTAACTCAAGAGCAGAAAACAATGCTAGAAATGAGTGAAGAAGATATAGAATCAGGAAATCTCATTTCACAAGACGTTATGAATAAACGAAATCAGGAATGGCTAAACGCAATATAGTTTGGACTAAAACAGCAGACCTTCAGCTTGTCGGAATATTGGAATATTGGGTAAAAAGGAACAAGTCCGGCAGCTTTTCAAAAAAACTATTGAGGTTAGTTACAGAAAGAACCTTACAAATTTCAGCAAATCCTTTTATTTATAAATCAACGGACTTTAAAGATGTTAGAGTGACTTCTTTGGGAAATTACAGCATTTACTATAAAGTTACAGAAAAACAAATAATAGTTACAGCGTTTTGGGATAATCGTCAAGACCCAAAAAAACTACTGAAATTACTAAATAATAAAATATAACGTTTCACAATAATGTATAAAAGGAAATAAAACGCCCAATTATACAGTACTGGCAAACACAAAGAGGATATCGACTACTGAAGGATGAAGAATAATCATAAAATACTTGCTTGGGTTATTTTTGCCCTACTTGGGATAGTTTGGGGCAGTTCTTTTATACTCATCAAAAAGTCCCTTCTCGCATTCTCCCCTGTTCAAGTAGCACTTGGCAGGGTGTTTATCACTTCTATCGCCTTTTTGCCGGTGGTCTTCCGGAAATTGTCTCGTCTGAAGACGAAAGACCTTTGGTTCTTTGTTATCATCGCGCTGGCCGGCAATGCCATTCCGGCCTTTCTGTATGCATTGGCAGAAACCAAAATAGAAAGCGGAGTGGCCGGACTATTAAATGCACTAACCCCCATTTTTACCCTGCTGATTGGCATTTGGTTTTTTAAGCACCGAAAGGTGCCCCTTACGCAAAAAATAGGGGTTTTAACTGGATTCCTGGGAGCTGCCATGATTATTCTCTATCACACCGGAACAGATATAAAACTATCCTACTGGTCTCTTTTAATCGTGTTCGCAACAGCGCTGTATGGGCTTTCCGGCAATGTTGTAGAAACCCACTTGAAGAATCGCTACGATGCCCTTTCCATCGCCGGAATACCCTTTACCTTTATGCTTTTGCCCGTGGCCGTCTTGCTATTGAAAACAGACGTCGTACATGTCCTCCAAACCAATCCGGATGCCCTTATTTCTTCTCTCGCTCTCCTCGTGCTTTCGTTGGTGGGAACCTTTATGGCTTCGGTACTTTTTTTTAAAATGCTTGAGATTTCGGATGCGGTTTTTGCCTCCTCCGTGAGTTATATCATCCCTGTCGTCGCTTTGTTCTGGGGTGTGATGGACAACGAGCATTTCTCCATTTGGCACGTCGTATCCCTCTGTTTGATTTTAATCGGAGTATATCTCATCAAACGCGGAAGTGATGGCATGCACCGGAAGCGGTAAATCCCGCAAAGAAACACTCTGTTAACAAAAGTCGAAAATCTTATTATTATGAAGCAATTATGTAAAGAACTCAACAACTTAAACAAAGTACGACATAGCTTTAGACTGGACCTTCACGCCTTTGTCATTTCATAAATCGCTTCTATCAATCGGTCCAAATCTTCCGTCAGGGTATAGACATTGGGAGTGATTCGCACTCCGGAAATGTTTTCATAATTTATAGCGACGGTATGTATCTGCCATTTGCTCAACAAGGCGCTCGAAATCTGATTTGGGGTCATCCCCTCAATACTGAAGATAGCCAAGGCACCTGAAAACCTTTCATCCAAGGAGGTACCCAAATGCACTTTGGGATACTTTGAGACACGGGAGGCCCAATACTGTTTCAAATACCGGAGCCGCGCTGCTTTTCGTTCCGAGCCGATCATATTATGAAAGTCCACTGCTTGGCCGATAGCTTCTTCGATAGCAATCGATCGGGTCCCAAGATGCTCAAACTTGCGAATATCTCCGGAAAGGGCGTTTTCAGCCGCAAACAATGGATAAATCGAAGCAATTTCCTCTTTTCGGATATACAACAATCCCGTACCAAAAGGCGCACAAAGCCATTTATGTAGGCTCGTCCCGAAATAATCACACTCCAACTCGGGAATCTTAAAATTCAGATGCGCAAAACTATGCGCTCCATCGACCAAAACCTTGATGCCGCGCCGATGGGCTTCTTGAGCAATTTTTCGAACCGGCAGGATCTGCCCATTCCAATTGATGACATGCGTGAGGTGCACGACCCGTGTTTTGTCCGTAAATGCACTGACAAATTGATCGACAATAGCGCCCTCATCTTCTATGGGAAAGTCAAAATTCAACCATTTCAAGACAATCCCCTCCCGCTGTGCACGCTGAATCCAGGCAAATTTCATGCTGGGATAATCTTGTTTTGTCAAGACCACTTCATCACCTTCTTGGAGTTGGAGCCCGAAAATGACCGTATCCAAGGCCTCGGTGGTATTGCGGTTGATGGCGATCTCCTCCGGACTGCACCCCGCCAATTTCGCCAGTTTCCTGCGGATTTCCTCTTTCCCCTTATCCAAGATGTGCCACATATAGTGAGAGGGTAATTCGTTGGAGAACCGGTTGTAGCGTTCGACAGCATCTTGTACGACGAGTGGTTGGGGACTGACTCCTCCATTATTCAAATTGAGAATAGAAGATGAAACGGTATAAGCTCCTTTGATTTCCCGCCAAAAAGCCTCATCGGAGGCAAGTATTTGTGGAGTGAGGTGATCTTTACTGTCGATGAGCTGTTGGAGCCGCCGGAGAATTGATTTTGGTAGAACTCCTACCGTACCTAAGCCGGTCAATGCGATACTTGTTTGCTTGACAAAATGCCTTCTATCCTTTTTCATATTAGCTTTTTCTTCTACCAAAAGTAGCGCTTTTATTGGACTTTATTATTTTTTGGTATGAAACCGATATGATTAAAACAATTATTAAACACACGAGGTAATGATTGTTTTAATCATCAAAGGTTCCATCTGGCCTTTAAAAAACAACACAAAGCAAACAGATGAAACCGACATGATTAAAACAATTATTAAATACACAAAGTAATGATTGTTTTAATCATCAAAGGTTCCATCTGACCTTAAACAAACAATAAAAAGCAAACAGATGAAATGGTTGAGACTTCTCACAAAAGTGCCCTTTTTGTTGTAATAATACTTTTTGAAGCGTGCACCATCACTGATTTGAGAATAGTGTTTTACCTTTACGCACCTATGGATAGATCGTTTCCTGCCAAAATACTTTTATTTGGGGAATATACCATCCTCTTTGGGGCTTCAGCCGTGGCTTTACCCTATGATAGATTTTATGGGCGATGGGTACACCAATCCCTTCCGGACCAACGGTTAATTGATTTATCCGTTTGGATTAAGGAAAAAGGGCCGGGGCATTTGTTGCAGATGGAGGAAATGCAGCGAGAATTTAAGGCGGGACGGGTATTTGAGTCGACGATACCCATCGGCTACGGGTTGGGCAGTTCAGGGGCCTTAGTCGCTGCTGTATGGGAGCAATACCGTCTAAAAGACCCCGTTTCTTACGATATATTACGCACGCATTTAGGGGAGATAGAAGGCTTTTTTCATGGGAACAGTTCGGGATTGGATCCACTAATCAGTTATCTGAATCGTCCCGTTTTGGTAACCGGCGAAGGCAAGGTAATACCGTTTTCTTCGCCGATTCTCCATCGTGTTGAGCATCATTTCTTTTTGCTCAATTCGCACCTCCACCGGAAGACAGCGCCCTTGGTCCAAATATTCCGGCAGCTCCTTGACAATACAACGTTCCATCAAGCCATAAGAAAGTCTCTTGTCGATTTGAATGAAAACGCTATAAGTGCGCTAAAACACGGGAGTTATGAGCATTTGATCGCTGCCGTAAAATCCATTAGCAGGACGCAGTTCGACCATTTCAAGCCAATGATAACAAAGGAGGTCTCCCGTTTTTGGAAAGCGGGATTGGAGAATAAAACGCATTATACCAAATTATGTGGGGCCGGAGGAGGAGGCTATTACCTGGTGTTTTTTGAAGAGCCTTCTGAGGCCAATAAGGTTTCCGATATATGGGATCTAATTCCCTTGTCCCCATTCGAAAAGGAGGCACCCTAAAGTTTACCAAACTCAGTACAAGTTTAAATGTCTCTTTGGAATGAAAAATTTATGACATTTGTAAACAATGTTCCCCTTCCGGTAGTTGAAATATTGTTCCATTTCAGACTATTGTTGTTTATCCACTTAAGAACCGATTGCAAAGTGTTCAGTTTGTGGCCTTTAGCGTTCCCTTTATTTCAAGCATGCTTTTTTCCCTTCGGTAGGAATTGGGTGGGCTAATAAAGAAGTATTACATTTACAACGTAAAGTTAAAATCTGGAATGGAATGAAATTCTTAGTTTTCCTTTTACTCGTCTCATTATCAGAAATTTATGTTAATGGTCAAATAACAATTACCAGTGGCCGGCTGAGTATCACGGTCGGACAAGTCTCCGGGGGAGCCAAGGTTTTCCATATTAAAGAGGATGGAGTGGAGACCTTGAATACCACCACCACTTCAGAGTATTTTACACTATTCATCCAAGATACCACGACGGCCAACGAATATACTATTAGTTCGTTATCCGGATGGGACAGTGTTAGTATCACGCACAATGATTCGAGCTGTACCCTGCAATTTAGGACTCCTTTAGACACCCATTTGCCTTCCTCATTAAGTGCTGTCGTGAGCATAAACACGCATGATGACCAGTCGGATTGGGATCTGTCTGTCGCCGGCCTGGGTACCAACTTTTCTCTCATGAATGCCATTTTCCCAAAACTCAACATCAAATCCACCGGCAGTGATACCTTTTTATATCCTCTTTATTCGGGTAGGCTTACCCCAAATCCGGGTTCGGGTATAGACTATTTTGACGATCCTGGGGACAATGGAGATAACACGGTAGGATTGTATCCCCGGGGATGGGGGACGACCATGCCATTTATGTCCTATTACAACGACAATTATGGATTGTACATAGGATATCATGACCCCGATGCTTCTATCAAGCACTTTAGGGTAAAAAACGCAGATTCCGGGATAAAAATCGAGTGCAAGTATCCCGCTCCCGACAAAACACGGGGGTCTAATGACTGGGATCTTCCCGGAGTTTTCGAGTTGGATGTCTTTGATGGCAATTGGTACGAGGCGGCACAGTTATACAGAACCTGGGCTTCATCCAACGCCAATTATTGGCCGAAGAACACCTCCAAACGAGATACCAGACAGCATCAGGTTGGTGATATCGGTGTATGGCTCACGACTTACATTTCTGAAGCATCGACCATGGCAGAAGAAGAGAATAACATTCAGACGGCCATCGACTTCTTTGATGTACCTGTGGGAGTGCACGCATACGAATGGAACTACAAAGAATTCGATCATTTTTATCCGGACTACTTCCCCGAAAGAACCGGGTTTTCAACCCTCGTAAGTAATATTCAAACCAATAACAATGCGGTCATCATGCCCTATACTAATGGTCGGTTATGGGATACCGGAGAAGGAGGAAGCGACCCCGGAGACGCAGAAGCTGCCACTTTTTATAACAATGACGGATATCCGGATGCAGCAAAAAAGGAAGACAGTCTCGAATACACACAAACCTTTTCGAGCAATGTCTTTGCGGTAATGTGCCCCAAACAAACCGATTGGAGTGATCGTATGGTAAATATCGAAGATACCATTACCAATCCTTCCCAAATTGGAGCCAAGGCGCTTTATCTGGATATGGTGGCCGCTTCAAGCCCGGTAGAGTGTATGGATACGACCCATATTCATCCTTTGGGTGGAGGAGATTACTGGAGAAAGGGATACCAAACGATGCTCGGGGATATCCATAACAAGGTTCCAGATAGCGTATTTTTAACGGTGGAAGGGGGTTGTGATTATATCGCCGATGAGGTGGATGCGTTTATGGTTCAAGGTTGGACCACCGACCATCAAGTCCCGGCTTGGCAAGCGGTATATTCGGGCAAAGTGCAACTTTTCGGGACAAAAACCGGTGGAAGCCAATACGGCAACCAGCAGTTTTATGCAAAACTTGCACAAGGATACATTTTTGGGGTACAAACCGGAAGACAATACATTTGGCTCGCCATCAATCCGGATGCAAATCCCAACAAATCCATGGCGTCACATTTTGTAAAAAGACTGAGCAGAATGCGCTATAAACTGCGGGATTTTTTGTCGTATGGGACCATGAAGAAACCTTTGTCCCTCAGTGGAAAAATCCCGGACCTCACCTATCATGTTTGGGACTGGGGTGGACACCAAGGATATGTCGATGTGAACTATCCTGCTGTGCAGAATTCCGTTTGGCAGCATGGCGACAGCGTGGTGGTGTCTCTGATTAATGCCTCTCTTCCGGATGAACCCAATGTCATTGACGATAGCTTGACGGTATCCTTTTCGTTTGATGGAAGCCGATACGGCATGGATGGAGCCTTGGCAGTCAATGAGATAACAGAAAACGGCAATGGACCCGTCTTTTTTACTGAAAACACCTTCACCCTGGAGGTAAACATCCCCTCCATCACCCCTAAAGCCTACCTGATTCGACCCGCCTCGGATTTGGGAACGGTCTATTATGTATCTACTACGGGTGATGACGCCAATGATGGCCTTAGTGAAAGCCAGGCCTGGAGAACTATAAGCTACGCAGCCTCCGCGTCCAGCCCGGTAAATGCCGGGGATGTAGTCTATGTCAAAGCCGGAAATTACGGAGCCGAGCACGTCGCCTTCCAAACCAACGGATCCGACACACTCCCCATTCTTTTTATGGGATATACCACGACTCCAGGAGACAACCCCGACCTGCACCATGCATTTGGTGACCCTTTGGACTCAACGGTAATGCCTCTGTTAGACGCCAACAATCGCGATTCGGGAGATGTCGCCATTACCTTCTACCATAGAAAACATATTATACTAAAGAATTTTCAGGTCACTCAATACGAAGTGGGAATCGACGGGTATGATGCCAGCAACATCACCTTAGACAATATTACAGCCACCTTATTTGGCAATGTGGATTCGAGCTATAGTGGAAAGGGTATATCCCTCACTCCGGATGGTGGAGGGAATGGTGGAAATAAAAACATATTGCGCAATTGTTTTGTCGAAAATGCGGCGGCTGAAGGTTTTAATGTGGTGGGAGATTCCAACTTACTCCATCACTGTACCGTTTACTGTGACCAAAATACTGGCAGTGCCGCTATGGATTATTATATCCATATTGCCGGTGATTATAATACCGTAGACAGCTGTCATGCCGAACGTGTCGGCCTCCTGGACCACGACGGTCATGGAATAGGATTGAAGGGCGACTGTCAACACAACCTCGTAAAAAACAGCACAGCGAAAAACCTCAGCGGAGGGTTTTACGTTCGCCACAGGGGGTGTAAATACAATACTTTTGATCACTGCAAGTCCTATGATCTGGGAGGATTCCTGATACGCGACGGCGCCAGTCATAACACCTTTAAAAATTGCGAAGGCATTCACAATGAAAGTGCTGTCCGGTTTAGTGATACTGATGAAGACGGAGGAGCACAATATACCGGACGCCACAATGTCTTTGAGAATTGTATATTCAGAAATACGACAGAAAGTACCATTGATTTCTTTTATTACAGTTTAGAGTCGGTTTGTGACAGCAACACTTTTAAGAACTGTGTTTTCGATAGTGCAGATTATCTATTCAACTGTGACCGTAGCAATCAGGACAATAAAATGGTCAACTGCATTGTCACCAACGGTAGTATCCCCTTTTGTGTGTATAGCTAAGCTTTCTTAAACACAAAGATAGTGAATATCTACTATCTTTGAAGGCGTGCAAGAACGGAATGGAGG
>JALWRC010000054.1 GCA_027080725.1 Saprospiraceae bacterium | reverse complement strand
AAAAGAAAACGAATGGCTCTACCAATTTGCCAATAATCACCCTGAAAAGGATCGCATCGACTACTTCATTTTCGGTCATCGTCACATCCCCATGGATTTACTCCTCGACAATCATCGTACGCGATACATCAACCTTGGAGAGTGGATGCACGCCCGCTCTTTCGCGCGATTTGACGGACAAGAATTAACCCTTGGGTTCTATAAGAATGAAGGAGGAAAGGTTATCAGGGGGGACAACCTTCAGTAAAATTGTCTTCCCTGCATGAAACATGTCGTGCAAGGAGTCCCGGATTTTCTCCCCTTACTGCTCGAAGGCAAATTGGACAATATTGGCGCCCATCTTGAGGGCAGCAGTTCGCTTTTCCTCCGGGTCGCGATGCACATCCGGATCCTCCCAGCCATCACCCAAATCGCACTCATAGGTATAAAAACAGATCAATCGCCCCTTGTAAAGCAGACCAAATCCCTGTGGTGGCTTCCCGTCATGTTTGTGAATCTTGGGCAATCCCTTGGGGAAATCAAATTTGGAGTGAAAGATGGGGTGATCGAAAGGGAGTTCGACGAAATCCAACTCCGGAAATACTTTTTTCATGGCAACTCTGACATAGGGGTCCATACCGTAATTGTCATCGATGTGCAAAAATCCGCCTCCCAGCAGGTAATTGCGCAGATTTTGTGCTTCGTCATCCGAAAACACCACATTGCCGTGTCCTGTCATGTGAATGAAAGGGTAGTCGTAAATCTCCGCACTTCCCACCTCCACGGTGCTGTAATCCGGATTGAAGTCCGTGTGTAGAGCCTTATTGCAAAAACGCCCGAGATTGGTTAGAGAAGTGGGATTGGCGTACCAGTCTCCCCCGCCATGGTACTTGAGCAACGCCATCTTTAGCGCAGCCGGTTGGCCCACCATTTCATAACAGAAAAAGAAAGCCGGCAGCAAATTCATCCACAGATAAATGCTAGAAAAAACATGAAACTTTGTCTTCATTAAACGAGTTGTTTTTCGACTCTTCAATAGGATTACGCCGTAACAACGTTTGGAGGGGCCAAATTGATGCGCGACCCGCAAAAAATCTTATTGGATATTGGAGGCCACCACTGCTTCGAGGGCACCCGTCGTGGACATGGTCCATCCCCATTTGTCCTCCGTCTTACCATTGCGAATATTGGTGATGGCTCGTTTAAGTTCAAGAGACAATTCCCAATTACTTTCATCAAAACGCATATCGAAATCTTCGAAACGCATATTGTAGATATTGGCCACCATAGCAGCGGTTCCGGAACCAAATGCCTCGATGAGTTCTCCACGTTTATACGCGGCAAGGAGCTCGTTGATGTCCACTTTTTGCTCTATGACCGTATGTCCCATATCCCGCAGTACATGGATGATGGAGTCCCGTGTGATGCCCGGCAAAATAGCGCCTGTCAGCATGGGGGTTACAATACGATCTTTGAGGCGAAAGAAAATATTCATCGTACCGGCTTCCTGGACATAGCGGAACTCTTTGGGCTCCATCCAAACGATTTGGTCGTACCCTTTCTCCTTGGCCAACCGGGTGGGATACATAGCGGCACCGTAATTGCCGGCTGTCTTGGCATATCCTACACCTCCTTCAACCGCCCGGATATATTTGGTCTGTACGAGTACATTGAGTGGTTTGCTGTAGTAGGGCCCCACCGGCAGGGCCATGACGATGAGTTTGTAAGTTTGGCTCGGACGAACGCCCACGTGGGTATCCGTCGCAATCATCAATGGACGCAAATACAAAGCGCTATCTTCTCCCTTGGGTATCCAATGCTTTTCTAATTCGACGAACATCTTTAGTCCCTGAATGAAAAATTCCTTTGGAAAGGGAGGCATGCTCATCCTGAGGGCGGAGTTATTGAGGCGTTCGATGTGTTTGTCGGGGCGAAAAAGCAACGGCTCGCCCTGTGGGTTGAGCACCGCTTTCATTCCTTCGAATATGGCTTGTCCGTAATGCCAGGCCATGTTGCCCGGATGCACGGATAAAGGCTTGAGCGGCTCGATGCGAAAATCGTGCCACGAGCCGTTTTTGTAATCTGCGGTAAAGATATGGTCGGTAAACTCTACCCCAAAAGGCAAATGATTAAAATCAACCTCTCCAATTCTGGAATGGGCAACTCGCGTTACGCTAATGGGCAAATGATCTTGCATATCTTGTAGTTTTACAGGTTAACAAATAACAATGTTCGCTTTGCAAAGTAGCAATGATTGCTATTCTATTTCTGAAAGGCCAAAAACCAATCATTACTCAAAAAACCGGTACCTTTGTCATCCATTGACACAATAAGACCGGTAAATGTTTAAATCCAATCTATATTTCATACCAGAAAACACCTTTGCTTCTGTAACCAAAGCGAAGCCGGACGCTCATGTAGCCGTCTTTGTCGCTCATGAGGATTATCTCCCGGAAGCTAAAAATATGCTCCAACAAATCCTCGCTGCAGTCAAAATAAATATAGAAAACGACTGCATCCTTTGCACCGTGTCCCGCGATACAAAAGTACACTACTATAATGCTATTTCGGGGGGAAATGTTTCCAAAATACTCGTATTTGGTCTATCGACTGAAAATTTATGCCTACATATTAAAACCAGTCTTTATACCAAAATTTCTATTGACCAAAGAGATTGGATATTTGCCGATAGCCTCGGTGCATTGCTCGACGAAAAAGCCAAAGGCGAGAAAAAAAAGCGTGTGGCCCTTTGGCATGGATTAAAACAACTTTTTGAAATTTGATTCCCTTACGGATCTCAAAAACCGGATAGATGAGCAAAAAACAAAAACTCCTGTTTGCCACCGGCAATGCGCACAAATTGACCGAGTTGAGACAAGTATTGGGGCAGCAGTATGAAATTGCCGGCTTGAAGGATCTGGGAATACCAACGGATATCCCCGAGACAGGCGTTACCCTGCACGAAAATGCAGCCCAAAAAGCCCAATATCTCTATGAAAAGCTCGGGACACCTTGCCTTGCAGAAGATACGGGACTAGAAGTAGAAGCCCTTGATGGCGCTCCGGGGGTCTATTCCGCCCGCTTTGCCGGTCCGGATTGCAACGCAGAGGAGAATATGAAAAAACTATTGAACGAATTGGAAGGCTGCCCCAATCGAAAAGCCCGGTTCCGCACGGTCATTGCCCTTGTGGAAGGAGGTGAAATGACCTTCTTTGAGGGGATTTGCCCCGGGACGATCGCTCGTCAGTCCAAAGGGGATAAAGGATTTGGGTACGATCCGGTCTTCATCCCGGAGGGCTTTGACAAGACGTTTGCTCAGATGAATGCCCGCGAAAAAAACGCCATCAGCCACCGCAAAAAAGCGGTAGAGTTATTGGCCCGGCACCTGAACAATCATTCGATTAACTTTCGCAAGTGAGACTTAACGTCTTATCTAACGGGCTGCACCTGCAGCTTCCTCCAAAAGCCGTACAAAATCCCATACTTCCGTATAATTATTGTAGAGGGGAACGGGAGCAATCCGGATTACGTCCGGCTCTCTCCAATCCGCAATGACACCATGGTCCGTCAGATACCGGTAGATGGCTTTATCTCGATTCTTTACTTGAAGGGAGAGCTGACAACCTCGCCAGGAAGGGTCTTCCGGAGTGATGACCCGTATGTTGTCGCCGGGAAGGGATTGGAGCAAATAGTACAGGTATCCGGTCAATTGCTCTGATTTGCGCCGTAAAGCCGGCATACCCGCCGCATCAAACAGATCCAAAGAGGCGCGCAAGGTCGCCATCGGAAGTATCGGTGGATTGCTCAATTGCCAGGCTTCTGCTGTGGGAATAGGGTTAAAATCGGGCCCCATGAGAAACCGGGTCTCTTTGTCCTGTCCCCACCATCCTTCCAGTCTCGGGATATCTTTGCGCCCGTGATGGCGCTCGTGAACAAAAACACCGGAGAGTCCTCCCGGCCCGCTGTTGAGGTATTTATAGCTGCACCACGCAGCAAAGTCCACTCCCGCATCGTGCAAATCCAGTTGGAGATTGCCCGCTGCGTGAGCGAGGTCAAAACCCACCATACAGCCTTTGGCGTGTCCTGCTGCAGTAATAGCCGCCAAGTCAAACGCCTGCCCCGTATAATAATTGACTCCCCCGATTAATATCAATGCAATACCGTCTCCCTCTCGCCGGATAATATCGAGGATGGCCTCCCTGGAGACCAGCTCTCCTTCATCCGGACGGAGTTCGATAATCACCTCATCCGGATCGTACCCGTGCCAGCGCGCTTGAGATCTAACGGCAAAACGGTCAGAGGGAAAGGGACTGTACTCGACGAGTATCTTATTTCTGTCGTCTGTAGGCCTGTAAAAAGAAGCCATCAACAAATGCAAATTTACCGTTAGGCTGTTCATTACGACGACTTCAGAGGGTTTGCCGCCCACTACATCTGCCATAGACCGGGTCAAAAATTCGTGATACGGCAGCCAGGGATGGCGGGCGTGTGTATGCCCCTCCACTCCGAGTTTTGCCCAGTCTTCAAACATTTCATCGGTATACGTTTTAGCCGATTTGGGCATTAGGCCGAGCGAGTTGCCACAGAAATATATGGACGGGGCTCCGGTTTTGGTCTTTGGGATATAAAATTGTGAGCGAAAGGACTTCAAAGGATCCTCTGCGTCCATTTTTTCAGCTAAGTCCCGTGTTTTATCGTATTTTATCATCGGTCCTGTGTATTATTCAAACACTAAAATATTGTCATTCTCCCTTTCTTTTCCCTATTGGAACACGGCTATGTAATATGATGCAAGCATTGGCCGGGCTATCACTATGTGGTACCATTTCATACCTGAATAAACCGGTCGACCTTGAGATTTAACCATTTCAAGGCATTGGCTCCCAACATTTTCTTCTTTGCCTCATTGGAGATACCCTGAGCGTTTTTGATCAGTTGTCCGGGTTCGAGTTCGCCCAAGGGAAAGGGATAATCCGTACCCAGGCATATTTTGTCTTCTCCGAGCAATCCCATATTGTATTTGAGGACATCGTAGCTGTGGACGAGGCTGTCCACCCAGAATTTGCCGAGGTATTCATAGGGGCTTTTGTCGTTGTCCACCGCACAGAGATCCGGCCGAACTTCAAAACCGTGATTAATTCTTCCGACCGTCATGGGGAAGGACCCCCCTCCGTGTGCAAACGCGACTTTCAGCTTGGGGAACCGCTCGAAAATACCCCCAAAAATCATAGAACAAATCGCCAACGAAGTCTCCGCGGGCATACTGACCAACCACGGCAGCCAGTACTTGGGCATGCGGTCCATCCCCATCATGTCCCACGGATGCACAAAAACAGCCATATCCAATTCCTCTGCTTTGGCGTAGAAATCATAAAATCTGGGATCATCCAGATTGACCTTGTTAATATGGGTACCAATCTCTACTCCGGAAAGTTGTAAGTCATTTTTGGCCCTTTCCATCTCTCTACAGGCGAGGTCCACATCCTGCATCGGCAAGGTGGCCAAGCCAACAAAGCGATGCGGATAATGGTCTACTACCGAGGCGATATGATCATTAAAATACCGTGCGGTGTCATATGCGTCTTTGGGTTGTGCCCAATAATGAAAGAGCACCGGTATGGTCGAAAGCACCTGTACATCGACATGATGATGATCGCATTCCTTCAATCTGGCTTCCGCATCCCAGACATTGTCCACTACATCCCTAAAGAACTTGTCGTCAATCATCATTTGCGCATGGCAACAATCGTGATGTTCGAGGTGGATGAATCCACCATATCCAAACTTATCCGCCCAGCGGGGAATTACGGCAGGCATGATATGTGTGTGTATATCTATCGTCAGTGTTTTATCCATGTACCGTAGAGTAATAAAAACTTAGATTTTGCTTGATATCATCGGGGAGAGGAGGCACTGCAGAGCGGGGAATGAGCAAGGTAGAGATATTGTGAAAATCGCGAAACACCTGATTTTTCTCGGCAGTTCCACGTAAATACTCGTACCCGGAAGACCCACCCGTTCCTATTTTCTTTCCCAGCATTCGAAGCACCATCTGCGCGTGTCGATAGCGCCAGGTAGTCACCAGTTCATCGATATCTGTGAGCTTATTGAGCAGGCGGTAAGGCAATTGGAGAATGGGCTCATCTCTGTACAGCTGGATAAATAAAGCGGCCACTGTCGCCTTGTAAGAGAGCCGCATTTTGCCCTCCTCAATGAGCGCTTGATGTTTCTTGGGGTCAAGAACGTTAGCAAAATACGTGTTGGTGTTGCCCAACATTTCGAGGCGCATGGCCTTTTGCTTGTGGGTCAAATAATCGGTATTCTCTATCGCCCGGTACTCCTTATCGAGCATTTGGTGGACGGACTTCGAGTATTCCGCAATAAAGTCAAATCCCTCCATATGCAGAAAAGGGGTGCGCTCCAACCAACGCTCTATACTTTCGAACACGGAGATATGACTTTCTTCGATGGTCTCCAGTTCATGCTGCCTCTCTTTGGTAAACTCATTGAGATACCGCTCATTGGGTTTGTAGATATAGCGGTCTTTTTCGCGCAATCCCAGTAGATTTTCGAACTCCCGGAACTGAAAACTCTGAAATCCGGAGGCCGGAAAGAGCAAATGCCGGAACTCCAAAAAATCCAAAGGGGTCAAGGTCTCCAGCACTTGTATCTGCTGAACCAGCAATTTCAAAATTTCGATTACACGGTCCATTCGCTGTACCACGACGAGGAGATTGCGTTCACGCACATGATCTTCCCGGAAGAGGGCCGCCAGGGATTTGAGTTCGTGGTTGATCTGTTTGAACCACAATTCGTACACCTGATGAATGATGATGAAGAGCATCTCGTCGTGGGCTTCTTCGCCGTATTCGCCACTTCTCGGCTGCTGTGCATCCAGCAGTTTGTCGAGTTGCAAGTAATCCGAATAGTGAATGGATGCGTATTTTTCCTTTGGGTTATTAGGCATTGGTCTTGGGTTTATAAGCGATCACTTTAATTTCGATTAACAGATGGGGATGTGGCAATTGATGGACAGCGACCGTTGTCCGGGTTGGTCCGTCATATCCGAAAAATGAACCGTACACCTCATTATACCCCCCGAAGTCGTTCATGTTGACCAGAAAAGTAGTGACATCTACGATATCTTCGAGTCCGGCCCCTTCGGCATGCAGAATGTCCCTGATATTATGGATGACGGCTTTCGTTTGGGCACGGATATCCAGGTTGGTCGTCCCCATTGCATCCACTTGCACTCCCTCAATGCTGTTGTCCGGATTGCGGGCGCTTGTTCCCGAAACGAAGAGAAAATCCCCTACCCGTTTTATGTGGGGGTACTTGCCTCGCGGAGTAGCTTTGTCGTCGAGTAATTTTGAAGATTGCATACATACGGTTTTTCCGTCCGCTAAAATAAGCAATAATGCTGAGTTGAGAACTGCCCGGTCAGATTTGGCCATTGCTACTGAACTTTCAGCACGGTTTGCCCGTGTTTTTGGCATATAGTCATGGAAAGATTTATTTATTTCAGTATTTTATATATGAAAACTATATAATATATGTATATTTGTGGCTGGTAAAGTTTTGTATCTGCATCAATGACTTAAGCACAGGATGTGTCAGGTATGAAATGGTTGACAATGACAAATAAAAAGCCTTATGAAAAGCATAATAAAGTATTTGATTTATTTTTTGGCGGTGATTTTAATTGTTTGGTGGTTGGTGTCCACTTTCAGAGGTAACTCCTCTACTGAAGCGACAATGGAAGAATCCTCGTCGATGACCGATATGTCCGATGTGTCAGAAGATGATATCTCATTGGATGATATATTGGAAGATAGTGATGCAGAGCAGGCAGCACAAAATGAGGGGGAGAATACTGTATCGACAGAAGAACAAGCAACTCCTTCCGTTGCCTCAGAAGAAACAGACAATGATGATGCGTCGGATGACATCATGATAGAAGAAACACCTCCAGCGTCGCACAGTGAGGAGCACCTTTCCAGGGGTTCTTCCCACGCTAGTTCGTCCGGCAAATATATGGTGATCGTCGGGAGTTTTATCGTACCTGCCAATGCACAAAACATGAAAAAGAAGCTGGAGAGGATGGGGTACGATGGTGCAGAAGTCGTCAATTTTGACCTATCGGAATACCACACTGTCCTGGCAGGGAGATATGCCAGTCTCAGCGCCGCCAATCAAACGGTTCGTGCACTCAAATCAAAGGGTATGGACGCTTATGCCCAGCGCAAAAAGCAATAATGTGTGTGCTCTGAAAAGTTTTATCGCGACGAAACGCTCCGTTGTCCTACCATTGCAGGTTTAGAAACCGTTTGATTTTCAAAATACCTCTATAGTTGTAAAGTATCGCCAACTACTGCTATCTTTGCCGGCTAATACAAGGCAATAGTCCGGCGGATTTCAAAACCGGTGCCATTGCCTCTTTACCGTATCAAACACCGGATAATTATGAAGTCATCAGTGCTATTTCTCTTGGGTCTCTTTTTGGCCTTTCAATCCTGCAAATCCGATATCAATACCGACCGGTTGGGTACTGCCGGTACTTCCGTCACTACTCCGGCTTCAGGCAATGCTAAACAAAAGCCCATCACAAAATTGGATACGACCAACCCGGACCAATTATACATGGAAGCCTCCAAGTATTTCCAAAGCAAGCAATACGGCTTGGCGGAGCACTACCTGGATATGGCCATGAGACACAAACCCAACGAACCGGATTTCATTATGGCAAAGGCGGATTTGTACATGGAGCAGAACAAGTCGCGCCAGGCATTGGACATTTTGGAACAAGGGGTGAAAGCAGTACCCCGGGATACGTTTCTTCGCCTTAAGCAAATGCAGTTTTTGATCATAACCCGTCAATATTCAACCGCGATTCAAAAGAGTTCGGAACTATTAGCGATGGATCCGCAAAATCCCGAAGCTTTTTTTCTCCGTGGGCTGATATTTAAGGAGACCGGCAACGACTCCTTGGCTGTGATCAACTTTCAACGGGCGGTAGATATCAATCCGGAACTTTCGGACGCCTACATCAATCTCGGCGATCTTTATGCAAAGAAGGGTGACCCCCTGGCGCTCAAATACTATCAAAATGCCTTGGCCTTCAATAAGGATAATCCGATAGCCAAGCATTCGATCGCTTACTACTACCAAAATCACAACAAACTGGAGGAGGCCATAAAGCTATATGAAGATATCGAAAGGGTGACCCCCGGATATCCGGATGCCTATCTCAATTTGGGGATAATTTATTACACTCAGGAGAAGATTCCGGAAGCCTACGAACAGTTTTCGAAATTGTTGGAGTTGGACGACCAAGTCGCCGAAGGCTATTTCTACAGGGCATTGGCTGCCGAGCAACTCGGCATGCCACAAAAAGCCTTATTTGACATGAAAGAAGCCGTTAGTATCGACCCGCAATACGAAGAGGCCAAAAAAGAATTGGATCGAATGGTTCATCTCAAGGAATGAGCATTAGGGTTTAAATTTAGATTCGGTTAGAATGCGCTGAGCATCTTGTAAGGATAAGAGTTCCTGCAGTGTCGTCTGCGGGTGTCTTCGCATGTACCTACGGATGATCTGCCATCCTACCCAGTTGGCTGTTCTTCCGGGAGAAGCCTTCGGCATGTATCTGGATGTAGGCGCCTGATCGATATAGGTTTTTATTTTTCTTCCGGTCGATTCGTAAAGCAACTTTTTGTTGAGAAAGAGGGCCCACATTTCCTTTACATTATCCTTTACCCATTGCATTTGTTGCGGGGTATAGTTGATGAGTATAGAGTCAGGAGTGCCGGGCATCAATTTTTGGAGGACAAACAGTTTTTTGCCGTTATGGACCATTATATCCAGCATCCGGTGCCCGGTAGGTTCGCCGGCCAGATCCTCGACAATCGACCACATCGCACCACGGACCAAGTATCTCGGATGAAAATAGCGTGAAATGTACTTAGAAAAGATGGGATTGGCCTGGGAGAGTAACGCATAGGGAAACGAAGAACCCAGATAAAAATCCAGACCAATGCCGAGTCCTTCTCTGTGCCGGGTATCTTCGAAGAGGAAATGCGCCACCGACAGGTAGGAGTTGACAAAGTAGATATCCGGAATTCGCTTATTGGGAAAGTAATACCGGAGATATTTTAAGGATTGGATGAGTTCTTGTTTATAAGGAGTGATATCCCGGTAAACGGAATCGATCTTATGCGTTATAATCCGGTTAATGGTATCCTGATTTATACTATTCCATTGGTGGATGAATGCGGTGTCTTTAGAATCAATAGGCGCCCGTATTCCATAAATCTCATGTATGAGAATATTCCATAGTTCCGGCTGCTTTTTGTACAAGGTATCGATTGCGTCTAAATGCCCGTTATTCATCGATTGGATAAGCTGGTCTATCCGGTAAAACTCCGGGTTTATATCGACTCCGGACACGTCAGGAGCATGGACCGCTGTCGATTGTTTACATGAGGTCATGCCAACCGATAATAGTAGTAAAAAGAGAAAGACTAACGCATTTTTCATGGGATGAGTAGTTAAATCTAATAATCACGATACTCCGGGAAGGGTATCCTCCTTTCCCTTATGTAAACTGCTTATAAAGTGCCAAAATTAGGCATTTTCAATTATATCCGTGATCAAGATTACCTTTGTACTTGACAAAGGCAAGTATCTTTGCGTCAAAAAGTAATAGGATGGATGAGATAGATCTCCGGATGATTATCGTAATGTGTTTGACACTGGGCTTGGCTCCTTTCTTTCCGGAACCACATATCTACGGAAAAATCAAATGGATACTCGGCGGAGCACATGGTATGGGCGCGATGGACTGGTTTGACTTTATCATGCACGGTGCACCGTGGGCCTTATTGTTGAGATGGATTTTTGTCCACAAAATCAAACCCGCTTTTAGTAAATAAAGGAACTATTGAGTCAATGTGGGACTTCAAAATCAAAAGCCAATGCGTACTGCATTGGCTTTTGATTATATTCTATTTCTTCTTTTTATACACTGACTTAAAGGCATCCAATCCACATTGCAAAAACTTATCATAGCTCTCCACGCCGGATTGGTATCCGCGGGGTTTGGCCAGGACTTGTTCGTCTGGAGTAATCATGACGTAAAGAGGCTGAGTATTTTGGCGGAAGTTGGCAATTTGAAAATCCGACCAAATGTCCCCTTTTCTTCGTAACTTAATATTTCGAGTAGCAGAGATAAGTGGTTTATCCAGTTTTTCTTTGTCATCTACGTAGAGTGACACGACCACAAAGTCTTTTTGGAGTTTGTCCCATATCTTATTATTGGTCCAGATGTGTTCCTCTGTCTTTCGGCAATTGACGCAACCATACCCGGTAAAATCCAGGAAGACGGGTTTACCCATCTCCTTAGCGTAAGCGAGTCCTTCGTAATAATCGTGAAATACATTGAGATTATTGGCTCCTTTGTCGTAGGAGGGAAACGCTGCTTTAATCTCGGGATCTACATGCTGCTTATCCAGGAAATAGTTGTAATACGTCGGTGGAGCCAATCCACTCAACGCCTTGAGAGAAGAGTAGCTCTTGGTTTTGTCATTGTACATAAATCCGGACATCAGATAAAGGGTAAAAGCAAGGGTCGCTGCTCCCAATACCTTTCGGGTCGTCAAAATCTTGACGCCTTTAGAGTCGTGTGGGAAATAAATCCACCCAAACAGATACGCCGTCATCGCAGCAAAGATGACCACCCAAATAATCATGTAGGCCTCATACCCCAAGATGCCCCAGTGCATCGTCATATCCGCCACGGAGAGAAATTTGAAAGCAAGTGCCAACTCTAAAAAACCCAATACCACCTTGACGGTATTCATCCACCCTCCTGAACGCGGAAGCGAATTGAGCCATGCGGGAAATGCCGCAAAAAGCCCAAATGGCAAGGCTAAAGCCATCGAAAAGCCCAGCATGACGACAAATGGGCCTGTCGTAGAAGTAGCCGACTGAACAAGGGCCGCTCCGATAATCGGACCGGTACAAGAGAAAGAAACCAAAGCAAGGGTGAAGGCCATAAAGAAAATCCCAATGTACCCTCCTTTGTCTGCCAGGGCATCACTTTTGTTGGCCCAGGATGCCGGTAAGGTAATCTCGTAGTATCCAAAAAATGAAATGGCAAAGAAAATAAAAATAACAAAGAAAAGAACATTGGCAATCCAATTGGTGGATAGGTCATTGAGGGCTGTGGCCCCGAAAATACCTGTGATGAGCAACCCGAGTGTTATATAAATGGCAATGATGGATAACCCGTATAGTAATCCATTGCGAATACCGGATTTGCGATCTTTACTCCCTTTAGTGAAGTAAGAGACCGTAAGAGGAATCATGGGGAAGACACAAGGTGTAAGCAATGCCAATAGACCCCCTATAAAGCCAAATAAAAAGGTCATGAGCGTCCCTTTATTGCGAACCACTTGCTCTTCACCACAGTCTCCAACAGGGTTTTTGTAGGATGCCTGAAGCTTCGGCCTTCCTTGATCGATTTTTTCACCATCCATCTTGGCTCTTGCAATATCCAACTGCAGGACAGCATGCGCTTGGTCCGAAAAAGCAAAAGAGAATGGAACCAGTTGTGGTGGCAAGCACTTTTTATCATCACATGACATGTATTCGAGATCCCCTTTAATGGGTTGGGACGAATCGGTAACGTGTACTTTTTGGGTGAAGGTGACTCGATCCTTGTATTTGGTAACGTCAATACCGAAATAGGGATCAAAACCCTCTACTTTATGGTCGCTGTGCTCTTCTACCCCTCCTATCTTTTGGAAGTGGGTTCCTTCGTCAAACATAAAAGAGGTAGGTACCGGTCCTTCGCCTTCGATATGTTGTGAATATATAGTCCATTTGTCTTGGACATCAGCAATAAATTGGAGCAGATACGTGTCTTTACCAAGTTTTTTATAATCAAAATTCCACTTGACCGGGTCTACCAATTTGCTTTTATCATCTTCAGCCATTTGGTCCGCCCCCCCTCTGCCTTTATCCATTGCACTTTGCAAGAGCTCTTGTTGATTATTGTTGGGCAGTTTTTCAGGAGTGGATTTATGAATGGCCTCGGGTGTATTTTGGCTGATTTTGGTCTCGGTTTTTGAGGTGCTTTTTTTATCACTTGAAGGAGTGGAACTACCTTGAGTTTTTTTTGAATTTTCAGCTTGTTTATTGATGGTGAGTGTAAACTCAAAGTCCGTAGGGGGAAGACAGGTTTTGTCGTTGCAGCACATAAAATTAATATACCCTGTAATAGGCTTAGAGTAGTCTATGATCCTGACCTTTTGCTTGAGGGTCAGATGGTGTTTGTACTTACCCACCATCACATTATCAAATAGAGGTTCTCTCGCTTCATGCTTGTCCCCTATTTCAACCGCATCACCGACGATTTCATAATGATCTCCCTTATCGAGTTCCAACACGGTCGGCCGGGGGCCCTCCGGATCACTGGTCCTCGAATAGGTAGCCCAGCCATCGTCGATATTAGCCTCAAAAATCAAGTTGTATTGATCCCCTTGGACACGCTCATAGGATGCGGTCCATTTGACCGGTTTGAGCATACCTCCTTGTGCTGAGAGGAGGACGGATAGGCAAAAGGACAAAGACAATACGAAAAACTGTTTCATTATGATAATATTTTGTTTTGAAGCAATTAAAAAGCGAATAACAACGTCGTTTTAGTATGAAAAGCACGTCGCTGTAAAAGATAAATTCACAATAGGCTCAAAGTCCATCCCACAAGTCCGAAAAGCCCTTCAATGGAGCCGTGTTAATTCTATTCAATCCCAACAATTGGCGCGCCTGTAATGTTTTGCCTTAACCGGTTACCAAAATGTTAAAATGATCACATAGCCGACATATATATCATTCTTTGCATGTCAGGAGAGTGGTTAATTAAACTGAAGAAAAAGGACAGTAATAAAGATGAGGATATGGAGGAACTCCACCACTATAGTCCTCTTGGAATTGGCGGCGACTGCCCCCAATAGCATTGACAGGGGGATGGCAATCAAATCCATCCTATCCCATTCCACTTTCAAACCAGAAAATACCGAGAAAAAGGACAATAAGAGTACCCAGTAAATCACTTTCCATTTTTTCCTTTCTTTATATGCTATTCCTCTGTTTAGAAGATTAGAGTTCAACACTATTATCACTACTGCCAGGACAACTATTGCTAAATATACCCAATGTCTCCAGTCATTGACTTGCCAGGAAAGAAGGTTGGATGGGTTCCATTGTACCAAATCATGTACCATTTCATACCAATCTCCTACGTAGGAATAAGCCATAAGACTCAGAAAAAGGATGCTAATAACACCACCTGCCCATTGTAATATTTCTCTGATATTTAAGCTTCTCATAATAGCGATTGCTGCAAAAATTGAGAGAAGAAGAACGAAATATGGAGGGTAAATTAACCATGCAAGCCCAAGCCCAAACCCATAATTAAAGAGTTCTGAAGCGACTTCTTTTTTCAAATAAATCCTTAGTATATCATCCAGGACAATAATAAAGGCAAATCCACCTATTAATGAAGGGTTGAGCCCTAATTGAGCTGGAGTCAAAGAGACCAAAATAATATAAAACACACCAGCGAAAAGGGTGTTTTCGCGGCTCAGACGGTGTTGAATCATAATCCGGTTGATCCATACCGCCTGAAAAAAGACAATCAGGATACCTACGACTTGTTCGATCATCGGGTTGCCGTGGATCCAACCAAAAGCAAATCGGTAAAAGGTAGAGCCTTCGCCCAAAGGATAACTCGTCGGGTACATTAGTCCATGCAATCGAAAAACGACAGCATAAGGTAAGAGCATCAGTGTATTGAACCAGAAATTTTTACGAAAAAACTCTAACACGACTTTTGTTAATGTGACCCGGCACGCCGGAATAATCGCAAAAATAGGGATATTATCGCAATCTACCTTATTAGCGGGAAGTCGGGAGGTAGGTTGGAATAAGTTCTGTGGTTATCAGTGTGGATATCATCGAGGCCATCACCAGATGGATTAATATCGCGCATTATACTTTATTTTTTACAATAAAGCGCCAAGGTTTCCCTATCCATTCCTCCGCATAATCGATGCCAACACGGGGAGAGACAATAATTTCATCTTTGGAGATACTAATGCCTTCATAGATTTGGATGAGGCTATGCGTAGTATAGAGTGGGATGTTATCGAGCTGGGTGGTAATACCCATGGCCTGGGTCCATTTTCCGGGGCCGTTGGTGAGGGAAGTGGTGACCCGATTAAACCCTCTGCGTTCTAACATGGCAGGAATATTTTCCAACGGCCTAATAGCACGTATGAGCACTGCATGAGGTATATCGCGAGGGCCGGTGACGACGTTAAAAAGATGGTGAATGCCATAACACAAATAGATGTAAGAGGTCCCTCCTTCTTCAAACATAGTATTTGTTCGAGGAGTGCGTCGATTGTTGTATGCATGGGAGGCTTTGTCTTCGGGGCCGCGATACGCTTCGGTCTCAGTGATAATGCCGCTTGTGGTGATGCCATTGACCCTGGATTGGATGATACAACCGAGTAAACTCCGGGCGATACCAACTACATCATCACCGATATAAAAGGATTTATCCAAAAGTGGCGGCATAGAGCGTTTTTACAGAGCGTAACAGTTGAGGCCTAATTTTGGTTTTGCATGCTTAGTATGAAATACTTTCCGTTTGCGTGTTAACAAGCTATCTGCTCACAACATCTTTTTGGAAAACAAAGCGAAGGAAAAGGCTTAACATCTATTTTTGAAATAAAGCAATATGGTTTTGCTGAGATTATGCCCTGAACTGTAACTTTTTATTAGCATAATCCGTATCACAAATGCAACTGCATAACAAGGGGAAAAGGTTCTCCTGTTTTGTCAGCGAATTTCATTTTTTAATCTTGAACCGACTCCATACAAATTGGTCGTCTCCTGCGGTATTAAGTTTATGTGCTAATCAAGCATGGTAAGTGACTCTTTTTCACGGAACAGGTTCTGTCATAAATACGTGTCATCATGATTTACATCAAACAAGTTTTACCGGTTTTCTTACTCTCTACTCTCCTTGTCTCCTGTATGAATAGCTTGACCGGACAACGCGTAAAGGGCGATGGCAACGTCGTAAAAGAAACACGGGAGGTGGCCCCATTTAATAGCATGAAAATAGAGGGCATATTCAATGTATTTCTACACCAGGATGGTCAGGAAAAAGCGGTCATAGAAACGGATAAAAATCTGCTACCCTATATCGTTGTCAAAACCGTCGACGGACAATTACTGCTCTCTTGGCGGAAGGATATTTCGATATCCAAGTCTACTAAGATGCGCATTGATGTAAGCTTGAAAGATCTCAAACAACTGGATATTGAAGGCATCGGAAAAGTAGAAACAGTGGGAGCAATTAATGTAGATGAATTAAATCTTAACATATCAGGCGTTGGGAAAACCAAACTGGAGCTGAATACCGATAAGCTGGTCGCAAATATTAATGCTGTCGGTGCCGTCGATTTATCCGGACGGGCTGAAAATGCGTCCTTGGATATCGAAGGAGTGGGCAAGGTAAGTGCAGAGGATTTGGTATGCAAGCGTTTGGTGTTGGAGAATTCGGGTGTAGGAAAGGTCTCCGTTCATGCCACTCAGTTTCTTCATATCGATTCTGATGGAATAGGTAAAGTGAGTTACACCGGAAATCCGGAAATCAAAGAAATTACGGCTAATGGGATCGGAAAAGTGAGTGAGATGTAATCACTCACACTAGTGCGTCAGGAACAAAGTTCATCCAGTATTAAACGCAGCTATTTTTTTCTGAATCGAGGCGCTCAAACGGGAGTTATGCCGTAGCATAATGACGATTTGAGCAACAAAGAGTTGGAGGAAAAGAGCGAGTTTATACGTGTAGTTATTTTCTGCGCGGAGTAATAATGGGGCTAAGGTATGAGTGATTCTCAAATACCTTGAAAGTTTTTTTACTATTTGTGTGAGCCCCTTTGAAGTGTGTGTTACAAACTGCGCAAAAGTGAGCCAATGCATTGTTTTGTCACTATTTTTGCCGTCAATTACCCGGAATTCAATCCATCCGGACCGGGCAAAAATACAGCCAAAACGACTTTGCGTGTTCTTATTTACCCTGCACTTCGCTAGCGCCCGTACAGGGCAACAAAGATGATATCCCTACGAGATTGTTATTGCTTTTCAGGATAGAAATGTGCACTTTGTAATACACACCCTTTGAATACCTGCCTTGGGAGTAGCAAAGAATAGACTTATGTGTGTAAGAATGTTTTTGAAACCCAAAACAAGGGAATTGAGGTTAAAAATAGCTGCTTGGGTTTTTGCCAAATCGATCTTTAAATTTCCGTGAGAAGTAACTCGCGCTTTCGATTCCTATTTCATACCTCACCTCATCCACGGAGAGATAAGACTTGGATTCAAGTAGTTGTCTTGCCTTCTGCAATCTCATTTCAAGAATAAAATTAACGGAAGTGAGACCTGTCAGCTTTTTTATAATCCGTGTTATCTGCCGTTGGCTATAACCGATTTCTTTGGCCAAGAGGGGGACATTCATTTGAGTATTGTCGATATGTTCAAGAATGAAAGACTCCGCTTGGTAGAGTATTTTTTGTTCCGCGGACAGGTCTTTATTCTCTTCTTCAGGATGGTCTTTGTAGTAACTATATCACTCGAGTTGGTTTGCCAGTAAGTTGCGAATGCGCGCTAGCAATTCAGCAGATGAAAAGGGTTTTGTCAGATAGTCATCTACACCAAGACGAAGCCCATGCAGTTTGTCCTCCTCCATGGCCCGGGCAGTGAGCATGATAAACGGTATGTTTTTACATTCCATGTTTTGGCAGATTCGCTCCCTAAATTCAAACCCATCCATGCGTGGCATCATGACATCAGATGTAATGAGGTCATACTTGGTATGCTTCATTTTTTCGAGGGCATCAACCCCATCGTTGGCAAAGTCACAGCGGTAAAGTGTATCAAGGAGTGAGAGGAGATATTGCTGCATGTCTTTATTGTCCTCAACGATGAGAATTCGTGGTTTTTCGCCCCCTATAGTAATAGGCTCATATCCTTGGATTGACTGGGGCTCTACAGGGGACATCGGTTGCTCGTATTTGGAAGGAACTTTTTCGGAGAGTGGACTAAATTGGGTAATGGGGAGAATTATCGAGAAGGTGCTGCCTTCGTTCAACACACTTTCAGCCTTGATTTTCCCTCCTAATCTGGTGATAATCTCGTGAGCGTAAGCCAGGCCGATTCCTGTGCCTCCTTCCAATCGCATTCCTTTATGTGAAGACTGAAAAAAACGATCAAAAACATATGGTAAATCATCGGCATGTATTCCTTTTCCTTGATCTGAGACAGCTATTACAACATCCGTATCTGTTTGCACTACTTTCATCCGAACCGTACTATCATTATGGGAGAACTTAATCGCATTGGAGACAAGATTGTTGATGACCTTCTCAAATCGCTTTACGTCTGTGTGAATCAGGTAGGAATCCTGTAATGTATTGACGAAGTCAAGGTGAATATTTCTCAAGGTAGCCAATGACTCAAAGGAGAAGAAAATTCTTCGCAGTAACGTGTCGAATGGGACCTGTCGAAAGTCCATATTGAGCTTGTTGGCTTCCAATTTAGAGAGATCCATGATTTCATTGACAAGACTTTGGAGTTTGGATGCATTTTTATCGGAACTTCCTGTCAAATAATTCAAGAAAATCTCTTTCGCCCTATATGCAGCAAGGGCGGCAGCACTTTTTATGAGTTACTTTTTCTTAGCTACTTTTTCTGTTAAGCCTAAGACTTCTAAGA
>JALWRC010000053.1 GCA_027080725.1 Saprospiraceae bacterium | reverse complement strand
CTCTTTAACGCCTTAAAGGTAAGCACTTTATCTATTTTGACCAAATAAATCTCTATTAGATTCAAAATAATTTGTAGCTATATATTGCTGATTTATAACTTTTTATAGGTTTTCTGGCAGACACTACATAGCAACGAAAAGTCAGAGGAAGATAGAAGACGCAATGCATTGCGTCTGTACACTCTATACTGTATTTATTTTGTTCCTGACGCACTAGTCCGTTTATCAATAGTAGTGCGCCTATGCGTCATATAGGCCGGATAAATGTTGAGAAGTGCGATTTTTCAACTGAAAGTAACCCGTCAAATCCATTCCGTCTGCTGTTGTTTTCACTCCTTCCTTTGGTAAAGGCATTCGTCATAGCCGGGGGATACGGTGGCAATAAAAGGCTCAAAGGCCCGGGAAACGACGATGCGCTCGAGGGGGGCACAAATAAAAATGACGGGCTGGTTGTCATAAATGCGCCTCTGTATTTTGTCGTACAGCTCAAAAATTTGGGCAGTGTCACTGACGATGCTCAATGAATCCGTCCAACGGTCTACCTCCGGATTGGAGTAGAAAGCGTAATTCTTTCCCCTTCCGGCCACAGCTGAGCTGTGCCAGGATTGACGCATCTCGTCGTATGTCGGGGACTGCCGCGCAGCCAATGCGGCCATATCGTATTTGCCTTCCCGCACCTGTTGGATGATCGCGGACAGGCGTTGTGGACGTACATTGATTTGGATACCAGCCCTGGCGGCATCTTGTTTGAAAAGAAGAGCGAGATTCTTACCCAACTCACTGCCGGTGACGAGGATCTCAAAAGACAGTGACTCGCGCTTTCCATTGATCACTTTGTCCAAAACACCGTCCCCATCGCTATCCACCCATCCGCCGGATTGTAAGAGCTCCTTAGCTAAATCTATATCCAATGCTACCGGTCTCAGGTCCTTGGCTACATAGGGCTTGGAGGGATGGACCGGTCCCGCTACCGGAGTGGCTAATCCCAACAGCATTTTATCTATAAACATCTTGGTATCTACACAATGCGCAAGGGCCTTTCGAACCCTGACATCCGCGAGGGCGGGATGCAAATTGTTCAGGGCGATAAAGTAGTAACGCATCCCAACAGGAGTGTAAAACCCGAATTTTAACGTGTCGGCGCTGTGGCGTAAAGTATTAAATTTGGACGGAGTGAGGTCCGGTATCTGATCCAGTTTGCCCCCCTTCAATAAGGCGATAGCTGCTGTTTCATCCGGTATAAAATGATAATGCAATGCATCCGGATGTGCGATAAAACCCGGGGAATTCGCATGTTTTTTTCCCCACCATTCTGCCTTCTTTTGCAGGATGAGACGCTGGTTGGGTTCCCAAAGCTTAACCGCATAGGGTCCGTTTCCCATCACCTTTGAGCGGCTCAGCGCTGCACTCGAAAATGCTTCGGAGAAAGCCAACAGAGCGGTGTCTTGCAGCAATGTCTCTCCCTTGAGTTGATGCAGCGAGTACCGCTCCAGAATACCATTGGGGTCGTAGTGATGAGCGGGGTAGAGTTCGAAATTGCCGGCGACGATGTCAGACAGCAACCCGGGCTGGACAAAGACCTCAAAACTTTTCGGGTCCCCGGGATCCGGGGCGATGCTGTCGATTGTGTGGAGCAGACTTCGCCATTGGTTGCCGCGGAGTGCCGGATTTTGGGAGGCTTTGACGGTAAAGAGATAGTCCCTGGAGGTGACCGGAGTTCCATCGCTCCATCGGGCCTCCGGTCGTAGGGTCATATGGTACCGTATATCTCCTTTAAGCGGCCCTACCGGCACGATTGTTTTGGATGGCATCCTTTCCGCTAAGACAGGATAGAGTTGCAATGTGGTGGGGTCGACCTGCAGGAGCGGAAGAAATATTTTGTGTTCTATCTGAGTGGCATTCCCCCTTCGTGAGAGCATAGGATGTATCCTGTCCGGCTCGGATTTCATCCGTAGATGCAAGGCGAATCCCTTATCACTCACCTGTTGATGGGGGTCATTGGCGCAGGAATACCAAGTGAGTAAAGCTACGGATACACTTAAGACCAGAGATATGGATTTTGTCATATGAAATCGTTGAAAATATGAGCCAGACACTACCTAAACGATTTATCATTGGAAAAGTTGAAATCTAAGACACTCCTAATACTGCAGCGGCGATGTGCCCCTGGTACAGTGAGGGTGGAAACCCCGATCTCAGAAGTAATAAATCGATCGTCCGCCTATGCTACACATAGCGCAAAGCCAAATCGCAAATCCCCAATCGTTTGCCCCGAAGAGTGACACATCCAACGGGGTAAATCGGTGCTGGATATTCAAAAGAGCTAATTCTCAACCCGTTCAAAGCGCATTGCAATACCACACAGGTTATAACACCAAGGGCTACCGGGTCTTAGCAATTATTATCGTACCTACAGAAGACGCTCAGCCTGTTGAAGATGACGTTCATTGTGTGCGACTACAAATCTCAAAGTATCCCCTAACCGGAGTTTTATTAATCTTGAAACGCTAATGGATGTCCGTGTTTTGGTTAAACTAACTTTGGATGCTCGATCTAATAATGTCAACAGGCGCTCTTCTTTCAGGATAAACCGCTTCACCACGCCCCTATCTAATATACTCCCGGCCGGATTCTTGTCCGCAGCGGTTTTCATGGGCTTGAGTTGGCCTTTTGGGAGCATGGATTTGACGAAATAATCCCCGATTACTCCACTCCTGAAATACGTTTGGGTAGAGGTATTGTTCCCAATCATCCGATATTCAATCTCAGGCAGGTAGTATTCTGCGTATAGATTAAGATGTTCCAAACACTCCAAAATACTCCAGGACTTATCAGAGACCTTCAAATTAAGAATGGTATCTGGTAGTGCTAAGAACTCTTTGCTCCTTTGGATGTGGTTTTGTGTCTGTTGTCCCAATTGATAGAGAAGTAAGGTGGATTTTATTTTCATTTTTTGGGGTAAAGTTCCAAATACTTGAGTGAAGGAATATTGATTTGGGTTAAGAATTTTCGATCGCTTCAAATAGTTAAAAAGACCTTTGAGAATATAAAATGGAATCTAAAGGGCTAATCTCCCTGACATTTTGCTTCCTTCATAATTCTAGATAAGGTTTCCGGAGTCATTCGTAGGTAATTGGCGATATACTTGCTTGGAATGTGTTGGAATAGCTCCGGACTTCTCTTCAAAACACGCTGGTAACGTTCGAATGGAGAAGTAATCATCAAGTCCCGTTCTCTTTCCAATTGTTGTACGATCAGTTCCTCTAAAATTCGTGTCCAAAGAGCTGCTACATCAATTTTCTTTTCCATAGAACGGTATAGGACCGGTTTTGCAATGACTTTGATGGTGGTGGACTTTAATGCTTGTAGAAAGTAGACCGTAGGCCGGCCCGTCACAAAGCTATCCAAAGCTGTTATTATGTTCCCTTCGTACCCGAAGCGAATGGTATGTTCTTGATTCTCCGAGACAAACAAACGAAGACTGCCTTTCTCTATGTAATACAAATTGGGGGTTGTGGAGCCGGCTATACAGACAAAATCATTGCGCTGTATCACCTCTATGTTGTGCCAAAGATGATGTTTTTCTATATGAGCTATTAGTTTTTCTGTTGCTCCCATTATATATCTTTTATTGAGAAATATTCAATACTACTAATCAAGGAGAGAAAGGTTCTTCAGTGTGGGTATATGGAACTACTATAAAAAATCGACATCTTGGGAGTAGGGATACTTCATCAAAAAATAGATGGCCTTGTCGATGGACAGGTCTTCGAAAACGATACTGTATATCATTTGCATGATGGGGATCCGGATTTGATAGTGTTTGGCGATTTGTTGGACGATCTTAAGTGTGCGCACCCCCTCTGCCACTTCTTGAGATGAGGCGAGGACTTGCTCGAGGGTATCTCCCTGAGCAATCCGGTATCCCAGCTTAAAGTTGCGCGAGTCCATACTCATCGCGGTCGCAACGAGGTCGCCGATACCGGCGGTACCCAAAAAACTTCTCGAGGTGGCTCCGATGGCTTTACCCAAGGTGATCATCTCCCGGAGTCCTCTGGCTATGAGCAGGGCCTGAACATTTTTGCCGTACCCTTTTCCCATGGCGATACCCGAACCGATGGCGATGAGGTTTTTTAATGCACCGGCCAATTCTGTCCCCAGTACATCTTCCGAGCGAAATACAAAAAAACGCTCACTTGACAGCAAGGCTTGCCCGGCACGAAACACTTCTTCAAACTCGCTTGCCAAAACCGTTGCGGCCGGTTGGCCCTCCATTATTTCCTTTGAGAGATTGGGGCCGCCGAGACATCCGATGCGACGTACCACAGATTCCTGCCGGATGACGCTACTCATGGTAAAAACATTCTCTTTAGAGATATTCATTTTCATGATATTCTCTTCCTCGATGCCCACGATATCCAACCCTTTCGTACCGTGTATCAAAAAATGATAGGGATGTAAATGGGGAGCCAGAGTGCGCATCATTTCTCTAAAATTTTTAGAGGGTACCACAGGAAAAATAATACTACAGACTTCCGCTACCTCCGCCAAATGGGTAGTGGCGTGAATACGTTCAGCCATTTCATACCCAAAAAGCCGATGTTCCTTATTAATGGCATCCGCCACTTCCTGACGCCGGACGTACAGCAAGACATCCGTATTGGAGGCTAACAAATTGGCGATGGTTACCCCAAAGCGCCCTCCACCTATGACACCCGATGGCTTCTTAAACGGCATTTTACTTCTTTTCTTTCGCAGGTTTCAAAGAGGCATGATAGCGCAATTGGTTATCCAGTGTTTGCTCCAAAGCCTTTAAAGCTTCCGGAGCCGAGTGATTGTCGATCACCTTATGCATCCAGGAAGAATATTTTATAGTGATCTCCTTGTTGGGGAGATCCGGAATGTACTGGCTCTGATCAACGGGATACATCGGACTTAAGGATATAAAATGCACGATTTCAATCTGTTGCTTCAGATCCTCCAACTCTCTTTCACTCAATTGTCCGATATACAAGCCCTTGCGTTTGGTAAACATAGAAGCCTTGTACTCCAACTTTCCATCCCCGAAAACGGTGATAGAATACACCGGACAATGCCCAAAACATGCCCCTCTCGAATACCGGAGCATCTCAAACGAATCTACCGGGAGGGGCTTCTTATTGCCCGTTATCACCATGGTGTCTAAGGTCGAATCCATCTTAGTTGTAATAGTGCCTTTATCCGTCGCTTTGCAAACTTTGCGATGGCAATCCGTAAATATGCCGGTGGATAGAACTATGACAAATAAATATACCGGAGAAAATGGTAGCTTCTTCATAAGATTGAAATTGAAAGTCAAAGGTATGAAATATATGACACTATCCCTAAAAGTACAGTTTGTTATACGAATAGGGAGAAGGGATTGTTATTACCTTCCTTCTCAAAGAGCGACATTGATTCCTCCCCGGATATGAAGATACTTCTTTCCTTTTCCTCCGATGGAGATAAGCTTATCTGAAGCGAGGTAGATTTGGATGGGGCCGAGATCTAAGTTGGAATGGAGCCCTATGCTTTGTTTCCCTTGGAATACAGAGTACATGGTGCCAAGTTGCCAAATATTAAACAGGTTGTAAGTGGCGTCAATGGCCAACTGGTTATCAGTTAGCAGGATGCCATTGACATATCGGTACAGAGCCCCTACAGTAAACTTATCCGTCAGACGATAGCTCCCACTCAATGTAAATTTTGCCGGGAGGGAGGTATTGTAGCTGCCGAGAGTGGGACCATCTGGATTCAAAAGCCCCTTAATGGAATCTATCCAATTAGAGACATCATTAAAACCAATGTTTTTTAGCGATGAAGTATCAAAACTTCCGGCGTTAAATACATCGACCCCTTCGATATTCCATTCTCCTTTTACATCATAAGTGCGAGCCAACTTGGACCAATGGATGAATCCCAAATCTTTCATCGAAAAATTAATGGTAAGCACATCCGTCGGATGAAAGGATGCCCCTAAGGATAGAGAGAGCCCCAGATTGCTAAAGGAGCCCGGAATGAAGGTCTTAAACAATCCCCCGAAGGCACCTTTGCTTAGTCTTGTGAGGGAGGGAATTCCGGAAGAGGTCAATTGGTAATCTCCTTTCAAGCGTACTTGATAGTAATCGTCATAAGTGTAAAGGGATAGGTCATGGGATTTTGTTTGAAGGTTGCGTCCACCAAATAAGAGCCCAACTCTACCTCCCAAGTCCCAGGTTCCAATGGAATAAATGGCGCCAAATGCCAGTTCGGAATAGGAAGTATAATTAATCCCGATACCCACGTTCATTTCTTGATTGAGAAAAGAGCCATTGCCGTAGGCCATGAGACGTGCCAGATCTCCGGGATAGGACATCTCGGCAAGGGTGTGAGAGGAATGATGCAAACTAAGCGACCAACGGTCATTCAAGCGGTGCGCAATATGAAAGGTCTCATAAGTGTACTCGAGGCTGAAGTTATTTTCAGGCTGAATGGCATTCAATGCCTTTTCGGGCGAAAGAGTCAAGATGCCATTGTTGATGCTTCCCCAATCCGCTAATGCCGGGCCGTTATAGAAGAAATGCCCCCCAATCCCTGTTAGCCCCAGGCTCCACCGGTGATCTTTTACCACATGGCCGGGAGCTACCAGCGTCTTTTGCCAGATTCCGTCCATGAAATACAGACTCAAGTCTTGTGCACCTGCGATAGTTGTTAATCCTGACCAGAGGAGTATTAAAATGATTAGTTTTTTCATATTCAAATAGAAATTATTGTATCACTAAATAGAATTTAGATTTGGACAAGGACCCCAAGCTTTAGATCGATGACATCGGTCTTTCGCAAGATGGATGTTTTGTCCGGAGCATTTGTGGTGCTGACTTTAAGCTTGTAAAGGGCTTTATTTGCCATTTGCATGTGATCGATCACCGATTTTCCAACTTTCGTGGAATTGCGGTTTTCTGTCAACCCGGTGGAAAATCCTACTGCGTCTATCGGGGCACCCTTGACTTGCCAACGCTTCGGTACAAATATGGAGTCCAAAACTTCATCGTCTTTAAGCAAGTATACTTGTACCTCCATATCAATGGGCAGACCGTTATTTAGAATCGTTTTGATGGTGACAGAATCGACGGAACTCAGATTGCCCGGGTCCCAATTCCAATCTACTTTTTCTGAAAGTGCAAATCGATCGACCCATCCATTAATGGGTAATTCAACTTTTACATTAATGCGCAAAAAGCTCGAGTCCGTCACAAATCCCAAGGTGGGGTTGGAGGGGTCCGGATTGCCTATACCGGTAAACTCGTAAATCAGTTTTGTCGGATTAGAATTGAATGCCGTATAGATGTTGCTATTGTCCTTGTCAAATGCAAACACGGTTGATTTGGAAGCCCCAACTTCAGCTAGTGAGGGGTACTCAAGGAAAATTCCCTTATCGATTAAGGGGCTGTGCAATGGTACTCTCAGTTGCTTTTTGTTGATCACGCTGAGTTCTTTGATACGGGCGCTTACAGGAAATCCGAAAGAGCTTTCTATTGTGACAGTTACCTGTGGGTCCTTGAAGAATGCTCCGCCTTCTTCGAGCTTGTCAAATACATCGATGATAACGGTATCTTTCGGCAGTAAGAAAGAATCTTTCCCAAATACCCCTTCGATATAGGTGAAGTATAAAGTGTCATAGGCCATCCATACTGCGCCGATATCGGGAAGGTCTTGACCATCCTTATCTTTGGCATCTATCAAAACATCAAAGCTATTCCCGGGGTTAAATCCGAAGCTGAAGTCTTTTACTGACCGTTTGATGCGGATAGGCTCTCCATCAAAATGGGTCTTAATGGAGAGCGGCTGTCCATCCGGAGATTTCATGGTAGGAATAGTGAGAGTGTAGTCAATAGTATCTTTACCATTGCCTTGAAAAAGAAAGATTAAGGTATCTCCACCAATGTGGCCCTCTTTGACCTCCTGATCCGGAATAGGGATATTGATGGTAGATTTTTTGTCTACCAATTTGAAAAACAAACGTCCAAAGGACCTAAAAAGCTCCTTGCCGGTGACTTCGACAACATTTCCCTTATAGACAAACCCAAGGGTGTTGTCCGGATAAATTACGATATTATCAGAGCGACCTACTTTGTCAAATAAGTTGTCTACAGTCGTCTTAGAATTAATAAGCGGTGCAGCAATTTTAAGATGCGTTCTGTCGACTTTTACATCCTGAATGTCCGGAAGACATGAAGCAAGAAATGCCAAAAGCAAAAACACAAGGTAAAATGAAGAGCGGAATAAGGAAAAATAAGTTGTCATATTATTGATTGTTCTGGAGTGGCTGATAGAGTTGGACCTCACTCCTTATCTGTTTGTTAAGGTAAACCAATAAGGTTTGCTGAGTAAGCAGTAGGGAGCGTAAATCTATTCAAAAACGTCATTTTAGGTTAAAAACTTGTCCTTTATTCGGTATATTTACCTTCCTGAAGCCCAACTTTAACAGTTTTTTACGATAAATCTCCTGTGTGTCGGGTTCCCCATGTACCAAAAATACTTCTTTTGTGCTTCTGGTTTGGTTGCGCAGGAAGTTGATCATCTCATGATAATCGCCATGCGCCGAAAAGGAATCCATTACTTCAACATGTGCCGCTACCTTTTTCCATTTGCCAAACATCTTGAGTACTTGAGCCCCATCTCTAAGCCATCTTCCGGGTGTCCCCGGACTACAGTAACCTACGATGAGGACCGTATTGCGAAAATCTTCAATATTGTTGAATAGGTGATGCCGGATACGTCCTGCATTGGCCATCCCGGAGGCACTTATGATAACACAAGGCTCCTTTTTATCATTCAGTGCTTTGGAGTCATCTACTTTCTGAATGTATTTTAGGGAGTTAAACCCAAACGGGTCGTCATCGGTGAGGAGATACTCGACCAAATCGGCATCATAACATTCGGGATGGTTGCCGTAAATGGCAGTAGCATTGACAGCTAAGGGGCTGTCTACGTAGACTTTGACCCTTGGTAGCTCGCCATCATGCGCCATTTGGTCCATCATGTAGACGATTTCCTGGGTTCGACCGACACTGAAAGCGGGGATAATCAGCTTCCCCTTTTTCTCTATACAAGTGCTCTTGATGACCTCAAGCAAATGCGATTTTTGATCCGGATGTCCCTCATGGAGCCGGTCACCATAAGTGGATTCGGCAATGAGATAATCCACCTCCGGCATAGGGTGCGGGTCTCGGAGAATCGGTCTTTCCGGACGTCCAATGTCTCCGGTAAAACCGACCAGGGTCTCTTTGTCCCCCTGGCGTATCTTTAAGGTGACACTGGCACTCCCCAGAATGTGCCCTGCATCTCTAAAAAGAATCGATACCCCGTGCCCAATATCAATCCATTGTTCATAACCTGCAGTGACAAAGCGTCGCATAGTCTCGGGCAAATCCTCTTGGGTGTAGAGGGCGACTCGATAAATCTTCTTTCCTTTATGTATGGCCTTTTTGTTCTTCTTGTTGTACCATTCGACATCCCTTTCTTGAATCATAGCACTGTCCAGTAACATGATATTGCAGAGGCTCCGGGTAGCATGTGTCGAATAAATTGGACCCTTAAAACCATCCTTGACGAGTTTGGGGATTCTTCCTGAATGGTCGATATGAGCGTGAGATAAGACCAAACAGTCAATTTCCTCCGGATCAAACTTCCATTCGTTGTTCCATTCCCAAATGTTCTTCCCCTTGCCTTGAAACAATCCGCAATCCAATAGAATCTTGTATCCGTCGTCGAGGGTGATGAGGTGCGAACTTCCGGTGACGAACTTTGCCGCACCACAAAATGTTACTTTCATTACTTATGTCCTTTGGTGATAAGACCGCCCAAAAGTACATATAAACCCCATACTGTACAAACACCATTTTTTGATAATACCGATATTCACATAGAGCATTGGTGATATTTGGTATGAAATGGTTGACAACTCACAGGGTCTTACCTTCTTCCGGATAGCTGTAGGATTGCTGTTTGAATTGGGTTTTGTTGTTACTGGAGGTAAGAACTAGTGCTACAGGAACAAAAAAAACCCTATAAATTTGCTCTAATTCTTTTACTTTTCGTTTCTTTATTATCCTCACGCAGCCTTTTGCATTATTCTATTGTATAGGCTAGTATATAGTTACAAAATAATCAACTATTTCAAGTGACGCAATAACTTTATGAGTCGAAATAACGAGACTGAGTTTCAACAGATTATTATTGGCTGCCGGACGAGGAACCGCAGGAGTCAAAATAGCCTGTACCGTCTATTCTACCCATATGGGATGAGTGTATGTATTCGTTATTTGAAATCAGAATCGGAAGCCATTTCTGTTTTAAATGATGGTTTTTTAAAGGTTTTTAGAAATATTAGAAAGTATGATCCCCAACAGCCATTTAAGCCCTGGTTTCGTAAGATTGTGGTAAATACAGCTATCAATCACCTAAAAAAGAAGAAGAAATTAAAAATCGAGGTTGCTATGGAAGAAGCAAAGAATATTCCGGATAAAGATGATATATTAAGCCGTATCCATTATCAAGATTTGGTGGCGATGGTACAGTCATTGTCCACGGCTTACCGGACGGTCTTCAACATGTATGTAATTGATGGTTTCAAACACGAAGAAATAGCTAATCATTTGGGAATTTCAGTTAGTACTTCCAAATCAAATTTAACCAGAGCGCGTGCAAGTTTGAGAGAATTAATAGCAAAAAAATTAGATAATCCTTATGCCTGATATGTCACCGGAAGAACTGGACAAATTATTTCAAGAGAGCTCTGAGCAAATGGAATTTGAGTACAATGCCGAGGCTTGGAGTAAAATGGAGGCCCTTCTCGAGAAAGACGATCGTCGCCGTCGTTTGATCTGGTGGTGGCTTGGCGGGTTTATTGCCCTTGTTGTTATCAGTTATTTATTTATACGTATTAATGATGACCACTACGATACTCAAAGTGACTCAAGATTTGTTGAAGAAGAAAAAACTTCTATTAATAAGAAAGAAGAAGATCTTATCTATCCCAAAAATTCACTAAAGCCAAGGGCTAATTTTGATAGTCAAAAGAATAAAAAGAATCCGTCGGCAAAAGAGAACAAACAATCAAAAGCCAAACAACGTAGTATGGATAAAAGGCCGATTGCTTCTTTTGAGAATAAGTTGGAAAGTTTGAGTCTTCCTTTGTCTAATACTGAGAAAAAGGAGAAAGTTAATATCAGCAATAAGCGAGCAATATCTTACCTTCCACATATTATGATGAAATTGGATTGGACTAACTCAATGCCGGCATTGATCGCACCGAAAACATTCGGGTCAACGCCCATTAAAAAGAATCTGGATGGTTATGTAGCGGATGCCCTACTGTTTGGAATAGTGTTGGCGGAAGAGTTCTCCTCCGTCAAGGCACAAAACCTCACAATGCCCAACTGGAAAGTAGGTCTACAAATCGAATACCGCTTTCGCCACCGGCTGAGTACAGGTATTGGTGCGTATTATATCCGAAAACATTACGAAGCAAGCGAAGGAGATTATACCCCACCTTTAGGATTTTGGACACGAATGATTGCGCCACAGGCTACGAGTGCAAGGACTGAGATATTAGAGATTCCTATTTCTTTTGGCTACTTCCCAAATGGATACGCCCACAAGGGGTTTTATACCAACATTGGACTCACCTCTTTTTTTATGCTCAAAGAAAGATATCATTACTCCTACAACCTCCCAGATACTGATCTCATAAGAGAATGGGGAACACAGAATGAGAACCGGCATTGGTTTGGAATGGGGCATATTTCGGCAGGTTATTACTATTTTCTTTCTAATAAACTAGACGTACAATTCGGTCCATATTTGCAAATACCCATCACGGGAATTGGGCATGGGCAAGTTAAGGTTTGGAGTTTTGGTGCTAACTTAAAACTCAATTTCAAAATGTACTGATACTAATTATTCTACGGATAGAGTAATCATTTTAGTAAAGCTCTCCATGGGAGAGGCTGGAAGATATTTGCTCTTCCCATTCGGATTTTCATCATTAAATAAACCTCAATTATGAACAGAGACAAATTAACAACACTGCTTTTATTAAGTGCCATGGTGGGGATTCTCATCTTTGAGGCGTGTAACAAAAAATCTCCTGTAACACCCGATTGCATCATAACCGATGTGAGTTTCTCGGAGGTGATTGTTCCTATATTGGAAGACAATTGCTATGGCTGTCATAGTGGTAATAATCCCTCCAGCGGTATTCCACTCGATAGCTATGAAGCCATCAAGCAACAGGTTGCCAATCAAAAACTTTATGGTTCGATTGCCCGGCTGCCTGGTTACGTCCCAATGCCACTTAATAAGGATTCTTTGCCCAAATGCAAAATTAATCAAATTAAAGCATGGATTGATGAAGGGGCAAACAATAATTAAACCTTGTCAACGCAGCCTTTGGGGCCAATTGATTGTATAGGGAAGTGAAGAGTTTATTTTATCATCACAAAAATTATCTTGCTAAAATGAGAAAAGCACTTTTACCAATTAATTTTTTTATATTACTATTATTTCTACTGACAGATTCATTTGCATTCGCACAAACGGTGGTCTTAAGTTTTACAGGAATGACACCCCATGTAGGGCAAAAGCTGGAAGCACGCCTTATCGACCAAAGTACCCAGAAAGAAGTTGACAGGGCTACCATTGATGCCATTACCATGGGTGACTTCACTCTTAATCTCAAAGGCGAAATAGGAAAGTCTTACTACATAGATTTCTACGCTGACTTCAATCAAAACGGCGTTTATGATGCCCCTCCGGCAGACCATGCTTGGAGAATTGAGACTTCCGACCTGACAATGGGTATGAATACTTATAGCTTCATGCACAATACTAACTTCACCGACATTCAATGGAAACAATTACTTAGCTTTGATTTCACTGGTATGAATCCACATGTCGGTCAAAAATTGGAAATCGCGGTTAGAGACATTAACCGGGCGGGAAAAGAGGTCGGGCGAGTGCGTATAAGCGCTATTCGAACTGCTAGCTTCACCATTGACCTTCCCTTTTTGGAGATTGGGCATAGTTATATGGTGGACTTTTATGCTGATTTTAATCAGAATGGAGTCTATGATGCCCCACCCACTGATCATGCTTGGAGAGAAATGCTAATGAACGTAGACGGAGATGAAACCCTCTCTTTCAAGCACAATACTAATTTCACTGACATTCAATGGAAACAGTTGCTTACCTTTGATTTTACCGGTATGAACCCGCATGTCGGACAAGCATTGGAAATCAGAGTAAGAGATGTCAATCAGACTGGACGGGAAGTCGGGCGTTTTAGGTTGCCGGCAATCTTGGTTCCGGACTTTACCGTTAGTTTGCCCTATTTGGAATTAGGGCGTACCTATTTAATTGATTTTTATGCTGATTTTAATCAAAACGGTGTCTATGATGTTCCACCGGCAGACCATGCTTGGAGAGAAATAGTCCCAGCTGTCACAGGGGATGAACAACTGATATTTTCACATAATACAAATTTCAAAGACATTGGAGAGTCCAATTCTATAACTGTTAATTTTACCAAAATGAATCCACACGTTGGACAATTATTAGAATTGAGGGTCGTTGATGTTGCTTCAGGTAAGGAAGTAGATCGCCGAAAGCAAATAATAACTGTTCCCAACTTTGAAGTATCACTCTCTGGTATCCAATCAGGAAGGGAATATCAGATAGATTTTTACGCCGACTTCAATCAAAATGGCACCTACGACCCTCCACCGGTTGACCACGCTTGGCGAGAGACCTTCACGGCAGGTAGCGGAAATCAAAGCATTGACTTTCAACACAACACAAACTTCACAAACGTTGATTGGAAATATCTCATGACTTTAGCTGCTACTAATATGACTCCCCACCTGGGACAAAAACTGGAGCTTCGAGTTTTCGATACAAAGAAAAATACACGAGTAGGAAGTTTTAGTATTCCGGCAATTTTAGTCGATTTCTTTTTCATCAGAGTAGCAGGACTGGATTTGGGAGCAAATTACAATGTGGATTTTTATGCCGATTTCAATCAAAATGGCTCTTATGATGCTCCGCCTACCGATCATGCTTGGAGAATTAATTTTGATGACGACAAAGGGGATGAATTGGTCAAATTCGAACATAACACTGATTTTACGGACATCATGTTTAATACTGCCGTCGAGGAGTTAGAAGTTGTTGAACGTCTAAATATTTTTCCAAACCCATTTACCGATCGAATTCATGTCTCCCTTGATGAAAAAGAGGCCAAAAAGTATCGTATTAGCCTCTTAAATAATCTTGGGCAAGTAATAGCGGGATCGCGCAATTGGGAGTTATCTAAGGGTAAGAGTATTCTGACATTTAATCCTATGCGAAATCTAAACAAGGGCCTCTATTTCGTCAAGTTTGAGGATCAAAATGGTAATGTTGTAGTGCTACCCTTGCTTAAGCTGTAGAATAAATCATTTGCCTTATAGTGTTGTATTATGCTTGGATGAACCCGACATGATTAAAACAATTATTAAAAACACAATGTAATGATTGTTTTAATCATCAAAGGTTCCATCTGATCTTTAAAAGACAATTAAAAAGCAAACAGATGAAGCAAATGACCTTTAATCTCTATACTCCATGGTGTTGAATAAAACATGGTAGCAAAAGAATTATTGATATAAGACCATTTAAATACCTGCTCTCCACTATAACTTGATGAGTTGGGTCCATAAATGCCCATCCTTTGTTTTGCTTTGTATGAAATAGTTGGCATGGTTGAGATGAGAGATATCTATCAACAGCCGTTGGCCTCCGGTGGGTGGAAAGGTTTTTTGTAAAACGGTCCTGGCTCTGTTATCAAATATTGTGATTTGCTGAATATGATCCCCTTCGATAAACAACTTACCGGTATTTGAAGGATTGGGGTAGATGCGCAATTGCGGAATGGATTCTGAAGCTATTTGACCGGTGTGGAGAAGCACTCCTTTGGCATCCAACCGTTGATACCAGACATTCAACTTACCGTCACGGGTGTCGGCCCAAACGGTGTGAATCGTGTCGTCAGCTATCTTAATACACAAAAAATCATTGCCGGACTGCGCTAGTATCTTATGATAGGCTAACCGGGCGTCGGATATTCTGAAATTGCGGGAGAATCTCAATGAATCACGGTGTTTGTAAGCGCCAAAGATCTCATAATCCGTTTTATAGCTACCGTCTTGGCCATGCCTCCTGTCTCTCCATGCTACCACTATATCTCCATCATCATCAAAGTCTGCCCAGATCATATCTTGCATGCGGTTATTGCCCGTGGGGTCATCATTGACCCTGACAGGTGTTGACCAGGTAGCGCCTCCGTCTTTGGTCTCTGTAATAAATACATCGATATCGCCAAAAGGGACGTCGAGATAAAAAAAGGCGAGATGCCGGGCATCCGAAGGATCAGCACGTAATAAATAGGCCCTCTTGGCTAAAGGCTCCTTTACACTTCGTTTTGATTGGAATACACTTTGATAAGTGAAGTGATTGCCCCCATCAGTCGAGCTTGCGAGGATGTACTGGGCCAACGGATTCTGGGAGCGGACATAGCTGGGATAAACTGCATGAAAGCTCCCATCTGCAGCTACGCATGGCGTAGGCATGGGTTGTGGGATGATCTCTCCGGCCAGCCAACCGGTCCCATCCAGATAGCGCCAATGGCCGAAGGAGTTTCCCCCGTCCTTTGAAACATTCAAGTAGGGATGATAGGGAGCACTTGCCTTTTTGGCGGTCATAGATGTTATATAAATTTGCCCCTTGTAAGGGCCCTGAGATGGATCAATGGAAATCCAGGGCCGGTCAATGCCTTGCTTTCCGGGGTCCGCATCCAGATCCATTACCTTGACCGGTGTTTGCCATTCGTTTTCCCCTTTCATGAGCTTACCAACATATATCCCTCCTGCAGGCGTTGCTACATCCAAACCCGTGAAGTCGACATAGGAGACAAATACATTGCCTGCATCGTCAAAAGCTAAGGATGGGTCTGCAGATTGATAAGAGACGACAGTATGGGGAAGGCTGGTTTCCTCTCCCCAGCTTAGCCCCCCATCATTGCTTCTCTTGGTCTTTATGACGATTCGTTGTCCTGACTTCCATCCCATCCATGCGACGACAAGTTGTCTGTGATTATTCGGATTGATAGCGAGGTAGGGTTCGGCATCAAAGAGATGTCCCCCTGAGATATTGGTATTATGTTGAGAGAAGGCTGTGTTGGATGCCGTGATAAACAGGAAAAGATAGATGATTTTTTTCATATCTACTTAGATTGAAGTGCATTATGTTAGACTTCAAAAATAAGAAAAAGTTTAAGTTCTACATAATCCTGCTTACATGGAGGGCATCAACCTACTTACTTGGCGTTAAAAGATTATGGGACATAATAATTTTTATACCTTTGCTGCACCAAAAAAAAGCACAACAATGGCATATTTATTTACATCTGAATCTGTTTCGGAAGGGCATCCTGATAAAGTAGCGGACCAAATCTCTGATGCATTATTGGATCATTTTCTCGCATTCGATCGGCATTCTAAAGTGGCGTGTGAGACCTTGGTGACTACCGGACAGGTGGTCTTGGCCGGAGAGGTCAAGACGACGACTTATCTCGATGTCCAGAAAATCTCCCGTGAAGTCATCGCTAAGATAGGATATACGAGTTCGGAACTCATGTTTGAGGCCCATTCGTGCGGTGTACTGTCTGCCATACACGAACAATCACAGGACATCAACCAAGGGGTCGAAAGGGCCAATCCGGAGGACCAGGGGGCCGGAGACCAGGGGATGATGTTTGGATATGCTACGAATGAGACAGAGAATTTTATGCCTTTACCCTTGGACTTAAGCCATAAAATACTGATGGTTTTGGCTGATATTCGAAAAAATTCGGATGGGGTGATGGACTATCTTCGCCCGGACTCCAAAGCACAAGTCACTATCGAATATGCAGAGAATAGAAGACCGGTACGAATAGACAGTATCGTCGTCTCCACCCAACACGATGACTTTGCCCCTGAGTTGGAAATGCAGCAGAAGATAAAGGAAGATATCATCGCCTATGTTATCCCCAAGGTAAGGGATATGTACGGTGCAAATGTACAATCGCTCTTCACCGATGACATTAAGTATCATATTAACCCCACCGGAAAATTTGTAATCGGAGGGCCTCATGGTGACACCGGTTTGACGGGAAGGAAAATTATAGTAGACACATATGGAGGCAAAGGAGCACATGGGGGAGGGGCTTTCTCCGGGAAGGACCCTTCGAAGGTGGATCGTTCGGCAGCGTATGCGACCCGGCATATCGCTAAGAATATCGTAGCGGCAGGTGTTTGCGATGAGATACTGGTACAGGTGTCTTATGCGATTGGGCGACCCGATCCCACCAATATTTTTGTAGATACATATGGCACGGCCAAGGTCGATTTGACAGATGAGCAAATCGCTCAAAAGATCGTCCAACTCTTCGATATGCGCCCGTATTTTATCGAGCAGAGGCTCAAATTAAGACAGCCCATTTACTCGGAGACCGCGGCCTATGGTCATATGGGACGTCAACCTGAAAAGAAGCAGCTTTCCTTTACCAATGGATCAGGAGAAACCGTACATATGGAGGTGGAGACCTTTACCTGGGAAAAATTGGATTATGTCCAAGAGGTAAAAGAAGTGTTTGGGCTTTGATTTCAATAAATGGTTAACCATTTAAGATGATCTTGTACACTAAGACCCATAGTTAAAACCGTGGGTTATCCCGTGAAGCACTACATTTAGAGAAAAATAGTTGCGCTTAATGCTGCTTGAACTTTGTTCCTGACACACTAGTGTCAAGTCAAGTTTGGTATTTCGGGTAAAAAGTTATATCTTTGCAAGAAATGCTTATGAAAAAATATAAAATCACATTAACTGATTCAGAAGTTAATTATCTCGAAGAAATAACAAAAAAGGGTAAACGTAGTGCTATAATTATTAAAAATGCATATATCTTACTTAACGCAAATGAGGGTGAAAATGGGAAAAAGCAGAAAGATGCAGATATTGCTAAAATATTGGGTATAACTACACGTACAATAGAAAACATCAGGAAGAAATTTGTATTAGATGGGTTTGAGACAGCACTTTATGGTAAAAAGAGTCAACGTGTTTATTCTCGAAAAGTTGATGGTGATGTGGAGGCTCATTTGATTGCATTAAGTTGCAGCACTCCTCCAAAAGGATATGCAAGGTGGTCATTGAGGCTTCTTTCAAATAAGATGGTAGAGCTTAAATATGTAGATTCCATATCACATGAAACGGTACGTACCGTTTTAAAAAAACGAATTAAAACCGTGGAGAGAGAAGGGATGGCTAATATCACCCCGAAATAATAGCTCATTTGTGGCTCAAATGGAACAAGTGTTGGATGTTTATAAAGAACCTTATAATCAAGATTATCCTGTGGTATGTATGGATGAATCGCCCAAACAATTGATAAAGGAAACAAGAGTGCCAATAAAGATGAAACCGGGAAAAGAGAAGAAAGTGGATTTTGAATACGAACGGAAAGGAGTATGTAATATATTTATGGCAAATGAGCCATTAAAAGGAGTGAGATATGTTGAAGTCAAAGAAAGGAAAACTAAAAAAGATTGGGCGAATTTTATTAAAGGTTTAGCAGACAACCAATACAAAGATGCTAAAAAAATCACCTTGGTAATGGACAATCTTAACACACATTCTCCTTCTGCGTTATATGAAGTATTTGAACCGAAAGAAGCTAAGCGAATATGGGATAGGTTCAATTTTATTTACACCCCAAAACATGGAAGCTGGTTAAATATGGCAGAAATAGAATTAAACGTTTTAAATGGTCAATGTTTAAATAGGAGAATTGATAATATAGAAACTGTTGAAGAGGAGGTTAAAGCATGGTGCGAATCAAGAAATAATATGAAAGCAAAAATCAATTGGCAGTTTACAACAAAAGATGCACGAATATAACTAAAAACACTCTACCCGAAAC
>JALWRC010000052.1 GCA_027080725.1 Saprospiraceae bacterium | reverse complement strand
GATTGAATGCTATCAGGGCTAAGCTAAATGACACCTCTAAATCTTGGATAGGTGTAATACTATTTGTCACCAACGTCATTAAGTTTTGTGAACACCACAATTTCCATTTCTGAGGAAACCCTAATTAACGGTTGGGATGGTAGATGAGGTAACGGAATGTGCGGATGAAAGAGTCAATTTTTCTGCTCACCTAATAATTTCCAAAGCTGGAGATTGAATAGTTGGTAATGCTTATCTTCATTTGTCGAGGAAAAAGTTAAAAAATAATACAAAAAAGGAGGGCGGATAACTGAAAATAAATTACCTTTGCGACTCTTTTGTAAACAGATAAAACAAGTCCTGATGGATAATTTGATTAGATATGTTGAAAATGAGCTACTTGACGACAGTAGAATTCCGTCGTTTAGAGCTGGCGATAATGTTGAGGTAAGCTATAAAATTGTAGAAGGAAGCAAGGAGCGTATCCAAAAGTTTAGAGGGGATGTAATTAAAGTCGAAGGAGAAGGCAAGCGCAAGTCTTTTACCGTAAGAAAAATTAGCGGCAATGTCGGTGTGGAGCGGGTATTCCCATTTAGTTGCCCGAATGTTGTGGAAGTAAAGGTGCTGAAATACGGCAAGGTGAGACGCTCGAAATTGTATTACCTGCGGGGACGCATCGGTAAAAAGGCTAAGATTAAAGAGCGCAAATTTATTAAGAAGTAAAGTAATAGAGGCTCGTAAAGTAATAAAAACCTCTCTCAATTATTTGGGAGAGGTTTTTTGTATGTTGGATTAAGGTTGAGGTACTTTTCGAAGAGTCCTTTTATTGAGCCAATCTTTGACGCCATCCGGGGCAAAACGAATAAACAGGCCGGTGAAGAGCGCTTGACGAGTGACGAGATAACGGCCCTTTGGTGATTTCTTTTTCCATGACACATATACCTTGTTGGCCACCTTTTCCGGGCCAATGGCATTCTTTTTTAAAACCCCGATAAGATGGTTGACGGCTCTAAGATATGGAGCATACTCGGTATGGAGGTATTGTTCTTGTACTGCAATAGACTTGTCCCAAATGGGTGTTTGGATAGGACCCGGTTCGATGAGGATGACCTTGACATTGTGGATGCTGAGTTCCAATCGAAGGGCATCCGAAAGCGCCTCTAATGCGTGTTTAGATCCGGCATAGGGGCCGAGGAAAGGGTTGGATATTTTGCCGGATACCGAACTCATATTGATCACCCGGCGCTTTCGCTCTGCCGGCCCTCTTTCTAACAGGGGCAACAACTTCTGTGTAAATGAGATAAGACCGAATACATTGACTTCAAATTGGTATCTCAACTCATCCATAGGTATGTATTTAAGAGGTCCGCCGATGGCGACTCCCGAATTGTTGACGATGCCTCCCAAGAGTCCGCCATAATCTTTAATAAGCCTTTCAATCTCCTTTACCGCCTGAGCGATAGAAGGCTCCTTCGTGATTTCGAGATGGACCCCCAGAAAGTTGTCTCCTAGCTCGTTTTCAATTTCTCGGGCTCTTTGCATATCGCGGAATGTCCCGATTACCGGATGTCCTTCCGTTACGAATCTTTTGGCGCAGGCTAACCCGATCCCACTCGAACAGCCGGTAATTACAATCCATGGTTTGGTACTGCTTGGCATTATTATTTGATTTGGCATGAAATGGCTAAGATAGAGCTCTTAGTTGATTTATGTCAGATTTATACGGAATTATTCTACTAAGCTTTAAGTTGAGTTCATAATAGAGGAGCACTATTAGAAAAATAAGTTCAACAATGGGGCGATAGAAGATATGGTAGGATATATTATATTCCGGGAGCAGCGATGCAACAAATCGGCCTTTAATAGCCTTATACTATAAAAGTTATGCTGTTTAAGTTAAAATCCATATAGTATGAAATCGACATAAAAATAATCTGACGAGTTTTTTACCAATCGGCATGATTATTTTTTATCAAAGATTCCATCTGACCTTTAAAAGACAATAAAAAGCAAACAGATGAAAAAGGGGTTGTTTTCTCTCGTATTATTTTTCGCTTCAATAGGAGGTGTATTTGCCGATGGAATCGTAGCAAGTGTCTCACATGCTACCTATGACTCTCCTAAGGGAGCATTTGTGGATATTTTTGTCGAAGTACTGGGGAGCAGCATGCATTACATAAAGTTGGAGAATAAGACCTACGAAGCACGCCTTGGGGTTATCGTTACAATAGTAGGCGAGGGTGGAGTAGAGGTCCATGACTCCATTACCTTAGTGAGCCCCAAATCGGACAACATGGTGGACTTCAAACATGCTTTTCGCTATCCATTGGAAGACGGGCATTATGAGGCGACGGTAGACCTGTATGATATATACATTCCGGATGGGGTGTTGACGGCTAAGTTTGTAATGGATTTGGACTATGATGTAGAGCATGTGCGGCTTTCCGATGTCTTACTTTTGTCTGACTACAAGCCATCCATAGACGAGTCTATTTACGTCAAAAGCGGGCTACAATTGGGGCCATTGCCGTTTATGACTTGTGCGCCCTCGCAAAATCAACTTCCTTTTTATTTTGAAATTTACGGGACAGAAGATTTTTTGTCTGCTCCCTTTATTGTCAAAACCGAGATTTTTAAAGATAGCACTTCGAATCAACCCATGTCGGTATTTTATAAAAGGGTAGAACCCCGGGAGATCATTCCCATGCTGTTGGTGTCGGATATTTCAAAGCTCGAGTCAGGGTATTATATTTTGAGAGTATCAGTTTTGGATAAGAGCAAGACACTGAGGGATAATAGGGTGGTCGGCTTTACGCGTTTGACACAAGGGACAAATAACAGGATAACCGGATTGCCATTGGAGTGGGTGAAGACCCTCTCGCCCGGAGACTTGGAATACAGCCTCAAAGCTCTGGCGCCAATACTCCCCGGGACTTTAAATGCGCGGTTAAATACATTACTGCAGAAAAAGGATATCAGAGGGATGCAAACCATGCTCTCCAAGGTCTGGCTTCGTCGCAGCCCCAGAAGTTCGGAAGAAGCATACAAAAAGTATATGGCTGTAGCCCGCCAAGTGGACAAAAAGTTCCACTCGGGTTTAGGGTACGGCTTCGAGTCCGACCGGGGACGCATATATATGAAGTATGGAGCGCCGTCCCAAATTATTGAGGAATCAGCAGAGCCCACGGCTTTTCCCTATGAAATATGGATTTACAATAAAGTCCCCGATGGCCAAACCAATATCAAGTTCCTCTTTTATAACCCTTCGTTAGCCGCCGGCCAGATGGTATTATTGCACACCAATGCAGTAGGGGAGTTGTACAATGATAAGTGGGAAAGGGTGTTGTACAGTAAGGCGACTTCAGATCCCCAACCGGCCAATTACCTCGACGAAAAACATGCTCCGGATGGTTTTATGCGCAGAGCGAGAGAGTATTTCGAAAGCAATTAAGCGAATCGGGCGGGTAGTGGTAAGTGTCTTCTTGCCGGTGTAATTCGCCTGTCTGACACCTAACTAATGAGTGTAAAACAAAGTGCACAACCTAATCTCCCCCCACCATTCCTGCCGCTACGGCGGCACAGGCGCTACCCCTTCAAACCTGTGGCGCCCCGGCGTACAAGGCGCAATAGTGCTGTTTGTACTGCGCACCCTACTGATACTCATTTCTTAAAGGGATGCTATGTTTTTTATATCTCTCTCGTCGAGCGGAGAAATTGTAATAAAAAAAACGTGCGGAATGGCTTCAAATTGCTGAAATGAAGTACCTTTGCGCGCGTTAAGCCCGACGCTTGATTTGCAAGGTAATCGGGAATTGTATATTTAATATGAAATTTTGACATGGGAGTTAAGATTAGATTGGCCAGACACGGCCGAAAAAAGAAACCTTTTTATCATATCGTGATAGCCGACGTACGAGCTCCGAGAGATGGAAGGTTTATCGAAAAAATTGGAACGTATAATCCACTAACGGTTCCGGCAACAGTCACATTAGACAGGGACAAAGCTGTGGAGTGGATAAACAAAGGTGCCCAACCTACGGATACGGTTCGATCAATTCTAAAGTTTCAAGGCGTTTTGTATAAGGTGCATTTGTTGAAAGGAGTCAAGAAAGGGGCACTTTCGGAAGCCAAGGCGGAGCAAATGTACGCTGACTTTATTCGAGAAAAAGAAGAGAAAATTAGAAAGCGTTTTCAAAAAACCGCAGAGGAGAAAAAGGCATATTGGAATAGAATTTCTGGCACGGCTAAGCCTATCGAGGTAGAGGCTCCTGCTGAGGAGACTCCGGAGGAGGCCCCTGAGGATGCGAACGCAGAAAACCCTGCAGAAGCGGCAGAAGCTCCCGAAGCAACCGCTGGTCAAGAAGAAGAATAGGGTGGCTACTCTTCCTTCCGATAGTATTATTCGGCTTCTCTTTTAAAATAATTTGAATATAAACCTGGCAGGGCTAAAATCTTGCCGGGTTTATGTGCGTTAAACTCAATACAAAAACAACTGGATTATGGCCATGCAACCTTTAAGTAAGAAGTATATCGAACAACTCGATCGAATTGTTAATGCCGTTCAAGAATCAGATGAACTGCAGGCATATCTCGAAGAGGAAGAAGAAGAACAGTACAAGGCCTTATTAGAACGCTTTGAACCTTACCTTGAGGCATTGCATGCCGAAGTGGCAGCTACCGCTCCGTTACAGCTGATTGATCTGGAAAAGCATTTCTTAAACGAGGAGTTGGAAGGTTTATTCTTACCTCGAATCCTAGGTTATAGCGTGCTCAGAGGATGGCTCAATGATGATTTTAAGTACAACCGGCCTCAAAATCACTTTAAGGAAATTCTAAACGCCATTGTCGTTAATCCCAACTTTGAATTTATTAAACAGCGGACGGGACAGAGTATTCAGATTGGATTTGCTTTGAGCAGTGACATTTGGGTGACCAACTTCATCGCAAAAGTGGGTAACCGAAGGATTTCGCAGTATCTTTCTAACCTCGTGTCGCGTAGATTGCGCGACAAAGAAGTGCGTAAGAGTAACTATCTGAAGTATCAAAAGCAATTTGAACATTTTAACTATAAAACGGTCTGGTTTCCGGATACTGTCGAAGAGTTGAGGGTCACCTATGAGGAGGTCGTTGATTTTTTGATGTTTAGACAGAAGTATGAGTTGGATCATACCGGCTATATCGTCGAACTTAATACCCTCATCTCCAAGCCGGATTTTGTGGCGGAAAAGGAGTATGCCAAAATCATGTATACGGTAGTCAACTTCGTCGAGTATGATGCCAATTTTGAGAAGTTTTTGAGTACACAGTTTAATAACCTGCGTAAGAATCAGGAAAAGTTTGCATCGAGATATTTTGACAATCATATTGCCTTCCTGCAGAATGAAGTGGATAACCTGGAGAAACAAGACCTCAGAGTGTACAATCTATTGGATAAATCCATCGATGACAGTTTGATGCGTTATTATACGATTATGCAGAGCATTCACACTGCGGGATTTTTGCACGAGGATACGGTCCAATCCATCCGCACGTTTTACAACGAGCATGACGGCCTTTCTGTCATTAATGAGTGCCTTCGATTGTCTGTTCTTAATTTTTTCAAACAGGTCATCAACCGATTACATCCGGAAGATTACACTGAATATTTCGAATTTCACAAGACACTTGCGACCTACATGGATATCTTTTATAGTGAGAAGTTCAATCATCAGGTACGTGCCTTGTCCTTTGGTTATGTAAAGAAGCTACTCAAGCATTTTACGGACAAACGAGGTCGCGATTATCAAGATATAAAGAAATTTGTTACTACTACGTTTGAGCATTTGGGATTCATGACTCCTAAAGAGTTGAAAGCGCTCTTCGTCACCAAACGAAAGCGTAAATCGAAGGCTTAGTCGTAATGTTTAATGACTTGCGTACCGGTATTTGGAGTTATTTTGCGGTGCTCTATCAATTAAATAAAAAGGCGATACGTGGCCTCATGCTTGTCATCGCTCTGCTTTCGGTGCTCTGGGCTTCAGGCGTGTTTTACGTGTGTTCGGTGGTAGTGCATCGAGGGATAGAGTGGGGGATGGAAAGATTTGATTGGTTAGAGAGCACCTATACAATTCATGTTGTTTCAGAAGTAGTAGCAGCCATATTTGTATTCGTTTTATCTATTTTTGTATTCCGGTACACGCTGTATATTGTCCTTTCCCCTCTCATGAGCCGCATGAGCTATTTGGTCGAAAAGCAACTGTATGTAGATGCGGGAGCGCCAGCTCCAAAGCTTTATGAACCGGGCCTTTGGAAATCCTTTAGCCGTGCCTTAAGACTGAATGTGCGAAATTTTATAGCGGAAATAGCATGGATGATCCTTTTCTTTTTATTGAGTTTATTCCCGGTAATTGGAATAGTTGGAGTCTTTGGTTTAATTTTAGTACAAGCCGGATATGCCGGGTATGCCAATCTCGATTTTACACTCGAACGGCATAAGGACTATGCCGGAAGCAAGACATATGTCAAACATCATCCCGGCTTGATCGTAGCCAATGGATTGGTGTTTGTCGCATTGATGGCGATTCCTCTTGTAGGGTGGATCGTAGCACCACTCTGGTCTGTCATGGCGGCGACGCACAGCTTTACCAAAAACCATAAGGTGTGGTCCCCGGACTAACCCTATCTAAGGCCATCTTTTCTATGTAGTGTATAGTATGAAATAGATTTGAGAATAGGCTATAAAGTGCCCCTTCTCGCTTGCTCTGCCTCAATGGATTCAAACAAAGCTTGAAAGTTTCCTTTACCAAAAGACTGCGCTCCTTTACGTTGAATAATCTCAAAGAAAAACGTAGGCCGGTCTTGAATAGGTTTGGTGAAAATCTGGAGCAAATACCCCTCATCATCCCTGTCCACCATAATCCCGAGGCGCTTCAAGGTAGCCAAATCTTCGTCGATTTTCCCTACGCGGTTAAATAGACGCTCATAGTACTCTTCAGGTATGTAAAGGAACTCTACCCCCCGCTTTCTCAATTGCTCAATGGTGTATACGATGTCATCTGTCGCCACAGCCATATGCTGACAACCGGGGCCGTTGTAGAAATCCAGGTATTCTTCTATCTGTGATTTTTTTCTCCCTTTGGCCGGCTCGTTGATGGGAAATTTGACCCGGCCGTTTCCATTGGACATCACCTTACTCATCAATGCAGTGTATTCTGTAGAGATGTCTTTATCATCAAAGGTGATAATGTTGGCAAATCCCATTACGTCTTTATAGAACTTGGCCCATTTGTTCATCTCTCCCCAGCCTACGTTGCCCACCATATGGTCGATGTACTTAAGCCCAAGCTCTGCCGGACGATAATCGGAGTTCCACGCTTCAAACCCGGGAAGGAATATGCCGCTATAATTGTTGCGTTCTACAAAAATGTGTACTGTATCTCCGTAGGTGTGAATGCCGGAAAGGGTGACCTCTCCATCATCATCCCGGAGCACTTTAGGCGCCATATAAGATTTAGCTCCTCTTTTAGTGGTCTCTTCCCATGCTTTTGTAGCGTCTTCGACCCAAAGGGCAATGCTTTTGATACCATCACCATGTTTTATTAGATGGTCACTCAAAACCTTACTGTCCGGATGATTCATCGGCGAAGTCAAAATTACGGTAATCTTTCCTTGCCTTACGACATAGGAAGTGCGGTCCTTGACCCCGGTCTCCAGTCCGGCATAAGCCAAAGGCTGAAATCCAAATGCGGTTTGGAAATAGTATGCTGTCTGTTTAGCATTGCTCACAATGAACTCGACGTGATCTGTTCCTAACAAAGGCAAGAAATCTTCTGCTTCTTTAAATATTTTGGGTACTTCGGGGATAACTACGTTAGACATGATACAATAGGTTAATGGTGAAGGAATTAAAAATGCCAGGCTTTATAATAATCATCAATAGCTATTTCCATAGCCTCTTTGGTGATAGATACAGGATTGAAAGGGTCTATCATCACGGCGAGTTCTTCCGTCCCTTTTTTGCCAATACTCCGCTCTATCGCTCCCGGATGTGGACCATGCGGTATCCCTCCCGGGTGCAACGTAAACTGGCCGGGGCGGATATTATTTCGGCTCATAAAATCCCCATCAACGTAATACAGTATTTCGTCCGAGTCGATGTTGCTGTGATGATATGGTGCCGGAATAGAATCCGGATGATAATCATACAATCTTGGGACAAAAGAACAGACTACAAAGTTTTGCCCTTCAAATGTTTGGTGTATCGGAGGAGGCAAATGAATTCTGCCTGTAATAGGTTCAAAATCAAATATAGAAAACGCGTAGGGGTAGTTATATCCATCCCATCCCACTAAATCAAAAGGATGGTATTTATACGTGTAGGGATAAATCATCCCATGTTTCTTTGTCTTGATGACAAACTGACCTTCTTCTTCATGGGACTCAAGATTCTGAGGTAGACGAATATCACGTTCACAAAATGGAGAATGCTCTAGAAATTGCCCGAATTCATTGTGGTATCTTTTGGGGAAGCGGATGCTCGACTTGGATTCGATAAAGAGAATCATGTTGTCTGTTCCCTCGAACTCCAGTTGGTAAATTGTACCCTTGGGGATAATGAGGTAATCCCCATATTGAAAGGGCAATTGACCAAAAGGCGAATGTAAAATTCCATGCCCCTTGTGAATGAAGAGCATCTCATCTGCATCCGAATTTCTGTAAAAGTAAGCATCCATCGATTTAGAAGGGGCCATTAATCCAATCCATAAGTCATTATTTAAAAATAAGACCTTTCGACTTTTGATATAGTCTCCTTCAGGAGCAATATCAAATCCCTTGAGATTGAGGGGCTCCATATTGACTTCTCTGGCGATTTCCGGCTTTACCGATTGCGGCTGCTCCATCTTCAATAGGACAGTTGGAGGATGGAGATGGTACAATAGGGAGGCATGTCCACTAAATCCTTCTTTCCCAAACAACTCTTCATGATAAAGTTCCCCATTTGGCTTCCTAAATTGAACGTGCCTTTTGTGTGGTAAGCGCCCTAACTTGTGATATATCATTTCAACATGTGTTTACAATACATTATGGTAGATGGCATCCAAGAGGCTAGCAAGCTGATCTATCTGCTCATCAGTAAGGTTTTTATAGGTCTTCTTTCTGTATTCAATAATCTTAGGAAGCAAGACTTTGACTTTTTTGTGTGCCTTGTCCGTTAGAAAAATATTGGTTTTTCTTCGATCTAATTCGTCCGTCTTTCGAATTGTCAAACCTTTCTCACACAACTTGTCTATGATCCGTGTAATAGTGGGCGGATCATTGTATATGTTTTGACCAATTTCGTGTTGAGAAGCACCGTCATGTTCCAATAAATATTGGATGACCACCCATTGGGCAGTGGTGAGGTCCTTGTCATATTTTTTGAGAACATACTTAAATGCGTGGCGCATTTTCTTTGCGGTTCTTTCAATCAAATAGACGGGAATTTCTGTCTTAGCTTTCATGTTATTTGTTTTAACTTTTATGAAATGTATTAAAAACCAGCAAAGTCTTTTTATACAAATGTTATGCGAAACAAATAAATGCTACAATAGTAGAATTGATGTTGATACCAATTGGTTCAGTATTCAGGGGAGAAAGTGGTTGCACAATACAACTAAATGACCGTGTGCCGAAATTGTTTATAAACAGAGGTATGAAATTGTTGGCTTTGTTTTGCTGAAAACGTTAAGTGCGGGCAGTGACTCTTTTGGTAAGTCGTTCCCGGGCTGGATAATTAGAGGCAATGGTTAAAGTAGTGCTTTAGGTGTCTTTTTGCGTTGTAGAATGGGAGTCGATAATCAATGGTTATCGGCTTGATTTTTATAAGTGGCATGTGTTTTGAACAGGATACAGTAGAGGGAGCAAAAGTGGAGCTTTGATGTTACGAATATAGGATATGGTCCAATAGTATGCCTATTCGGCGCAGGTCAAAGGTTCTGAAAGTTGTGAGTATTTGTGTTGGATAATGAGTTGGGACTTTAGCATAGAATGAAGACAAAAGTATAAAATGAAAAACGTAGCCATATTTCCCGGCAGTTTTGACCCTGTTACAAAAGGACATGAGGAAATCATCCGCAGGGCAGCATCGCTATTTGAAAAACTATATGTAGCGATTGGCGTCAACAAGAAGAAGAAGTATTGTTTTGATTTGTCCCAGAGAAAACGATTTCTGGAGCGGACTTTTAGCGATGTTGCTAATATTGAGGTAGTCACTTACGAAGGGCTTACGGTATCCCTTTGCAACAGTCTTGGTGCTGGTGTGTTGGTCCGTGGACTGCGGTCGGCGATCGACTTCGAATACGAGTATAAGATCGGTGCATTCAACGAAATAATGTCGTCCGGACTAGAGACGATTTATCTCGCCGCCTCTCCGGGATATACGCATTTGAGTTCGACCATTGTAAGGGAGATTTACCTTTCCGGTGGGGACATCACACCCTTTGTTCCGGAGGCAGTGGGCTCTATCCTGCAAGACGGATAAATCCACCATTTCATACCCACAAATACACAAAAAGGGGAACTGTCATACGATGACGACGAGTTCCCCGTTCGTTTTTTAATCCAATTCTTGCCTTTAATGTTGTGAATGAATTAGATTAAATGGTTTGTTTTTCGTTCTGTTTGTCCCTGATTAGTTGACCGTAATCTTCGTGGATTTACTTTTTTCCAGATCATTTTCCGTAACAACAACTATGCGAATAGTAATGTCTTTGCCTGAAGTGCCGGCAGGGACCACGTATTCCAATGGCCAAGCCTCTACATTATCTTCCTTGTCCAAATGGGATTCAAACGGATTAGAAGAATAAAGCTCATCTGTGCCGTTAGCATCGTGATAGACGTCCACTTGTTTTACTGCGTCTCTTGACCAATACTTGGCGGTAATGGTTATGGTTTCTCCTTCGTCTGGAGCATCATTAGAAGGAGTGACGCTTTGAATTTGGGGATAAAAGAATCCGTCGGTATCAACATTGTCGTCCAACCAATAGGTTTGTTTATAGCAGGAGGACATCACAAGTCCTAATGCGAAGATATATAGTAAGTATTTCATATTTATATTTTTAATGATTATCGAATAGATGAGTAAGCATTATTTGTCTTTCCACATTGGCTCGGTAAAGTCTTTAACATTCAACTCAAAGTTGTCTTTGTTCCGGGTCTTTTCAGATTCAGGATAACGCGCTCTTTGACCGGGTTTGTCTCGGCCTTCAAAGTCAGGTATGATGAATCCTTTAAATATGTTGGAATCAAAATTGTAACGTCTCATGTCATTCCATACTTCGGTATTGAGAAGCAGAGCAATATACTTTTCTTTCATGATATTTGCAAGATTTACCGATGAGACCGCTGGATCTGCGAGGTAATTATCTCGATCACCGGGATCCACACCAAGCATATCCATGTTGGCAGTGATACCTTCCATGTAGGCTGCGGTAGCATCTCCACCGCCGGCCATCATCACTTCAGCTTGGATGAATTTTAATTCGCTATAGCTCATGACCACCAATGGGGCATCCGGAGCGAAGTAAAAAGTGTTTTCTGTTGGCAAAACGGTATATCCCGGCGCATCCTGGTCGTATGACTCCAAACCAACGTAATTGGCGCTGGTGTCTTTGTCTGCGATCAAAGGAAGTCTCGGGTCAAGGATCCCGTGAAACTCTCCATTCATGGTCTTAATGAGATGGCCGCCATAGGTATAAGTGAAGATGGATTCTCCAATCTTCTTCGCTACAGCTGAGTACCATGGATTGGATATCAGTCCACTATACACCAACATGAAGTTGTCATCATTAGATTCCATACCGGCAGCGACCTCGTTTAAGATGTCTGCACCATTGTTATTTTTCTTCAGTAAGTGCAACATATAACGGGCTTTCAGAGAGTGGGCCAGTTTGATCCACTGCTCCATGTTGCCGCCATAGATCAAATCATCCTTGCCTGGAGTCCGGAAACTCTCTTCAGCGCTTAGATCAGTGATAGCTTGGTCTAATAGACTGATAATTTCCGCGTAAAGAGACTCTTGTGAATCGTAGGCAGGTGTAACGCTTAATGAGCCTTTGAGCGCTTCTGAGTAAGGGGCATTTTCCCAACAGTCAGTGAGAAGCCCGACATTCAGGGCCTTAAGAACTTCTGCAACTCCTACATAGTGAATAGAGCCTTCTGCGTTGGCCTTTTTAATAACGGTCGCAATATTAGGCAATACTCTCAGATAAATAGTGCTCCATGCACCGGACATCTGAAATTCGGTGTAGTAACCACCTTGGATGGCATCCAATTGGTGGGTAGCCCTGGAGGCAGATACAGCAGAACTATATTGAGCAGCAAAGGAGCGCTCAATGACTGTGGGTAGCAATGCCGCAAGGGTGACGTCATCTTCACTTACTCTTGTCGGGTCAGTGTTGACATCTAAAAAGCCATTGCAACTCGATATCCCAAGGAGCAAGGCTAAGAGACTAATGATATTAAATATACGTTTCATATACTTTATTTTTTTCTTGATTTGTTGTAATTAAAAAGTGATATTCAGCTTTAAGTTGTAGGACTTAGTCTGAGGGGTACGAAGCCCCAAATATCCATATACATTGCTTCCGGGGCCAAAATAATTGCTCTCCGGATCCCACCCGTTGAAAGGAGTATTCAAAAAAGCATTATTCACGGTGAAAGTAAGTCTTGCTTTTTGAATGCCTAGGCCAGCGAGGGCTGAACCGGGAAGGTTGTAGAACACACTTAGGTTTCTCAAACGAACCCAAGAAGCGTCTTGAAGGTATACTTCCGGAGCGAAGCGGTAAACTTTCCAGTTGCGATAGAATCCCGCTCCAGTGATTTCTGTCTTGATGTCGTTTTTGACATAGTTGCCATCCGCATCTTTCTTTACGCCCTTAAACACAACCTCTTTATATCGGTCATTGGTCTCTTCCAATTGGCCGTTTCCAATGCTGTAGTTTCTTGAAATGTCAATAACATCACCGCCTTTTTTCCATTCCCATAGGAAGGAGAGACCCAAATTTTTGTAGGCAAATTGGTTGTCCCAACCTAGAATCCAGTCGGGCATCGCGTTGCCGAGCAATACTGTAGTGTCCCAATTAACACGAGGCATTCCATCAGATTCTATGATGAGTTGTCCGTCTTCCGTACGATTCCACGGGGAGCCGTAAAGATCTCCAACCTTACCGCCCGGAACATACTTAGAGGTAATGCCTCTCAAACTCTTAATAACGATTTCATCCGCATCAATACTGATTCCGTCAATTATACCGGTATTCTTTGACCAGTTTAAGGCGGTAGTCCAGTCAAATCCCATATAGTCGTCGATTAACTTAACAAAGCCGCTGAGTTCTATACCTTTATTGGTCATACCCCCGGCATTGGTTATGTATCTGGAAGCTCCGGTAGCATTGCTAAGAGGGACAGGCAAAATCATATCCGTAGTCTTAGTACTGTAATATGTGGCATTTAGTCCCAGTCTGTTTTTGAAAAAGCTAAATTCACCCCCAAATTCTAAAGTAGTACTAAATTCTGGCTTCAGGTTTTCATCACCTACTACAGTAGAGCCGCCGTACTCAAGAACTCCATCACTCCAGGTGTTGATCAGACCGTAATATCTTCCTATTTTGTAAATATCCGCATCTTTTCCTACCTTAGCCCATGATGCTCTCAATTTGGCAAAATTGACCATTGAAGGAAGTTCTACCATATCTGAAAGAATAAGTGAGGCACTTGCCCCCGGGAAGAAGTACGAGTTGTTTTGCTTCGGTAAGGTTGATGAGCGGTCGTTTCTTCCTGTGACAGTTACATACAAATAGTTATCATATGATGCGGTAGCCTCTCCATAGAATGCCAGATTGCGATATCTGGCCAAGCCATTGGATTGACTGGTGCGAAGAGTGTTGGAAGCGTTAAAGAAATTGTCCAACACAAAGCTTTCTCCCACTACAGTTTGTCGCTTTTTGTTCCAGCCATAGGCATATTGTCCTAAGGTGAAATCAAGATTAATTTTATCTCCCAATCCGGTCGAATAAGTCGCGAATAGATTGGAGGTCAATGCCATTTTGTTCAATGCGTTGTTTACGATAAAACCGGCAGGTTTGACCTGGACGCCGGACTGGCCTTCATCTGTTTCCGGATGGGCAATCCGCTCTCTAAAATCAGAATAGGTATCTACTCCCAAGTTGTAGTGTAATGCAAAATTACTCAGTATACGGTACTTGAGATTAACGCCACCAATAAAACGGTTGATGTTATTGATGTTGGTATTATATTGTGCTAAGAATAGCGGATGATCGATCCAGCCATGTGCGAAGTTAGTGGCCGCAGTATAAGGAGTGTGGTATTTAGTCATATCCACTACATTGGCAGCGTACGCCAATACATTGGCTACTGATTTACGTCCCTCCGGAGGGGTATTTCCCCCTGAATTGGCGTATCGGACGTTGGTTTTAACGCTTAGTTTGCTGTTGACTTTATACTCGGTATTGAGGGCAAGTCCAATCCTTCGATAGTTGGAGAAGGGGACAATTCCCTCAGAGCGTATCAGATTGGAAGATAATCGATACTTGAATCGATCGGTACCGGCATTAATACTGGCGCCAAAGGTTTGATTCTTCCCTCTCTGATAAAAGTCGTTGTAAATATCATATGTTTGAATAGGATTGTCATCCCGGATTATTGAACCCCAGTTGTCCCAAATGTTGCTTCGTCTTTTGGTAGTACTCCTGTGTCCATCAATAAATTTGCGTTGTACCTTTGGGGTTCGATTGACTTCATTCCAACCGGTCCCTAAATTGACATCAACGGAAGGGGCGCCTTTCTTTCCTCGTTTGGTAGTAATCACAATGGCTCCATTGGACGCCCGTACTCCGTAAAGAGCAGTCGCTTGACCGCCTTTTAGAACACTGATGGATTCAATATCATTGGGGTCAATATCACTCATTCTGTTGGAGACGGAACCCTGAGTAGCATTGCTAGAACCTACACCAAAATTGGCAGAACTTGGTAGGGTTGGGACAATGTCAACATCATCATTGACCTCAACTCCATCAATCACGTAAAGCGGTCGATTAGAGCGAGATGGGTCTAAAGAGTTGATACCGCGGATAAGAATCGAAGATGCAGCGCCGGGAGCTCCGGAAGAATTTTGAATCTGCAGTCCGGAGACACGCCCTTGTAAGGCACTGACTACATCCGATCTTCCATTGTTCTCTATTGCCTCTGAACTCACCTGTTCGACGGAGTATCCCAAGGCTTTTTTCTTACGGGAAATACCCAATGCCGTCACTACCACCTCGTCCAATTTGATATTGGATGGTGCCATTGTAATTACATAATCATTTTGGCCGTCCTTGATAGTCACATGCATATCCTCATACCCGACATAAGTGGTGATCAGATTATCTCCAGGGCTGGCCTGAAGATCAAATTGCCCATTGTAATCGGTAATGGTCCCTCGTTGGGTGCCTTCTACGATGACACTTACACCGATTAAAGGCTCATTTGTTTTGGCGTCCGTTACCGTTCCGTGAATGGTTTGGGCCATTGCACCGATAGAAACAAGACAAACCAACAAAAGTGTTAAAAACGTACTGGTTCGTTTCATTTGTTAAGATTTTGTTTAACAATAAATACTGTTTAAAATGGTCGGAATATTCTCTCTGCGTGACCAATTTGGGTCGCAAGTTATAACATATTGATAAATTAACAATATGTTTTTTGCATTTTTTTATAATTAAAGGTCTGTGCATTTGGTTTGTTACAGGGGAGCATTTGTTGTTTGTTGCAATCTTGGGATGTACAGCACAAAGAGATAAACTGTAGAAAATGAATTAAATATGACTGAAGTGCTCTTTTTTTACACATACATTAAACGGATTTGATTACAAATAGTCAAAAGAGTAGTTGCAAAAGACAACTCTTAGTGTGTTGCATGTCATTAGTGCAATGAAAGGGCAGGAGTATCCAATTCAATTATTATGCAGTGCCTGCCAGAAAATTGTCAAATTTTATAAAAGGTAAGATTTTGGATGAGCTCGTGAGTCTTTTAGTTCAAATTAAAATTTTAGATGATGAGAAATTTTTACGCATTTTTATTCGTTTTGATCAACATTTACAGTTACGGCCAAAGGCATACCGTTACAATTGTCGACGGCTATATAGGTGGTAGTTTTCTTGCCGGAGATACGGTTCACGTTTGGGCCAGAGAAATGGCTTCCGATGAAACTTTTAGCCATTGGGAGGGGGATGTTGATGTTTTGGAATTTCCTTCAGAATGGTACAACGCCTTCATTATGCCTGACCATGATGTTCGTTTGGAGGCACACTTTGTAAAATTACCCGGACAATACGAGTTGGAGTATATCCAATGTGCACAATCGAAGAAAAAAGTCTACCATTTCATGCCGAAAAATCCGAAAGGCCTGGTATTCCTGTTTCATGGCACCCAGGGAAGCGCTGACGGTTGGATACGCAATCCCTCCAACTTTCAAATGTTTAAGGATCTGATGGTCGCCGGATATGCGGTCATAGTCACTGAGGCCGAAGAAGTCACTTTGGGTGAGGACACCAATATGGATGGGAAGATAAGGTGGGTCACTACATCTGGTCAACAGTTTAATAATATAGATATTCGCAATATTGCAACACTTATTGATACATTCGTGACGAGAGGAAATATCAAAGAAGATATTAAGAAATATGCGATAGGTATGAGCAACGGAGCTGCCTTTTCAGTCACCTGTTCTTTTGGTCTTTCGTTTGATGCCGCCGTACCCTATTGTAGTAGTGGAAATATTGTTTATATAAACAAGACTCAAACACCTACTTTATGGTGCATGCAGGAAAATGATGATCATCCCAAAGTAGGGATAAAGGGCTATAATGATGCCAGGATGTTTTCCGACGTGCTTAACCAGCGTGGTATATGTTCTGCGGTGTACCTCAATAATCAGACGCCTATCTATCCCCAGTTGTTTGCAAGAGCAGAAGGGATATCTGTAAGCAAGTCTCAGAAGATTTTCGAAGAACTCAAATCTTCCGGCTTTATGGAGTTCAAAAACGGTTATTACTACATGAAAATCTTTGCAGACAGCATCTTTACCCTCGTCAAAGCCAACCCTCGTGATTATCCTCAAATCGTCAGCCTGGCTTCCGATATGATTAAGTTACTTTCCGTCAGGAGTTTGATGGATGTGACGCATGCCGGTCATAAGTTCTTTAGCTTCCACAATAAAAGGACGTTAGCTTTCCTTTCCGACCCATGTTCTTATATCAGTGCTTCGGAGCAAGTCGAAGAGCCATTGCAAGATGCTATAACGGTGCGGCCAAATCCGGTAAGTGACAGGTTATGGCTTGAAATGGTAGAGAACTACACCTTTCCACGAATCATTTCAATCTATAATTCTCAAGGGGTGTTGATTAAAAATGTTACAGTGTATGATTCGAATACGGAGCTCAATATCACAGGATGGCCTCGTGGGGTGTACTATTTGAAAGTGGCGGGAAAAACGGCAAAGTTTATTGTCCAATAAATACGTGTTAGTGTGTGGCAATACATATCTTTGCCGCGATTTTGAAGATTTACAACCAAAAACGCCACACATGTCAAACGCATATTACATTCTTCCCGAAATAACCAACGAACCGGTTTTATCTTACGCTCCGGGATCCCCTGAAAAGGCAGATGTCAAGAAGACCTATGCTGCTATGAAGGCTTCCACCGTCGATATACCGATGTTTATCGGAGGGGAGGAAGTGACGACAGATACAAAAGTGTCAATGCACCCTCCACATGACCACCAACATCTATTGGGGCATTACCATAAAGGGACACAAGAGCATGTATACCGCGCGATAGAGGCGGCCTTAGCGGCCAAGCCGGCTTGGGAAGCCATGCCCTGGCAAGACCGGGCTGCCATTTTTCTCAAGGCTGCAGATCTGATAGCGGGGCCCTACCGGGCTAAGCTCAATGCTGCCGCCATGCTGTGCCAATCCAAAAATGTATTTCAAGCTGAGATAGATATCGTTTGCGAATTGGCTGACTTTTTCAGGTACAATGCCCTTTTTATGACGCAGATTTATGAGGACCAACCCGAGAGCGCACCCGGCATCTGGAATCGCATGGAGTATCGCCCACTCGAGGGCTTTGTCTTCGCGTTGACCCCGTTTAATTTTGCCTCTATCGCGGGTAATCTCCCCGGAGCTCCTGCCTTGATGGGCAACACAGTGGTATGGAAACCTGCGGGTGACCAGGTTTATAGCGCATGGGTGATTATGGAAGTATTGCGAGAAGCCGGTTTGCCGGATGGTGTCATAAACCTTATCTATGTCAATGGAGCGGATGCAGGCGAAGTGATTTTTTCACATCCGGAGTTTGCCGGCCTGCACTTCACAGGGAGCACCGGGACATTCCAACACCTTTGGAAGACCATCGCCGAGAATCTTCCGATGTACAAATCTTATCCGCGAATAGTAGGGGAGACCGGGGGGAAGGATTTTGTTCTCATTCACCCCTCTGCCGACCCGGTGGCATCAGCGGTAGCATTGACCAGAGGCGCTTTTGAATACCAGGGGCAGAAGTGCTCAGCCGCTTCCAGAGCCTATATCCCCAAGAGTTTGTGGCCACAGATTCACGATTTGATGAAAAGCCATTTGGAGGAAATCAAAATGGGTTCCCCGGAAGACTTTACCAACTTTATCAATGCCGTGATTAATCGCAAGGCTTACGATAAAATCGTCCAATACATTGACCAAGCTAAAAAGGATAATAATGTCGAAATAGTGTTCGGGGGGAACTATGACGACAAGGTCGGTTATTTTATTGAGCCTACCGTGATAAGAACCCAAAATCCTTATTACCGGACCCTCTGTGAAGAGATATTCGGGCCTGTGCTTACCATCTATATTTATGACGACAAAGATTTTGATGAAATTGTCGAAATCGTGGACCAATCCACTCCGTACGGTTTGACAGGTGCATTATTCGCACAGGACCGCGCGGTAGTGAAGTCCGTGTCTGAACGCTTGCGATACGCTGCGGGCAATTACTATATCAACGACAAGCCGACTGGAGCAGTGGTCGGCCAACAGCCCTTCGGTGGTGCGCGACAGTCCGGCACCAATGATAAGGCAGGTTCTTTATTGAATCTGTTACGTTGGGTGTCCCCGAGGACGATTAAGGAAAACTTTAATCCTCCTCACGACTATCGATATCCTTTTATGGCAGAGGAGTAAGTGCACATAGTAGGGGGGCTTTCTGTGTGCCAAGGCTATAAATTCTTCCCGGCTTTTTTACCGGTATTCTAAATGGTACGGTTACCAAAGCAGTATTCCTATGCCAAAGGACGAAGTCCCCCTCTGACTATACCAAAACAATAATTTTGTTACAATCATGATGACCTGATCGAACTTCATTCGATAAAGGGGTGTATTTATCAGATTTTCATATCAAAAAAATATCATCATGAAGAACTTGCAAAGAATAGCCCAACTCCTTATTTCCGTTGCTCTGCTCAGCAATATCATTGGCTGTTCCGACCTACAGGCCGGAAGCGAGGGGAGAAATGGTCCAATACATAATGACATTTCATATTCTCAATATCCTACGCATACAAACAAAGCCAAGGTGTGCCGAAAAGAACCTTTAGTGGTGCGGGAATGGGTGGACAAAACGGGATATCCGCTTCCCAAAAGCTGGAAAGTGACCTCCAAGCAAACCCTCACCGGCCCGAATAAACTCCAAGTGACTCCTTTGGGGGCAAAATATTTTAATGGAAGGGCCACCGGATTGAAGCAGTTTGTTCGTAACGACTTGGCAGGATTAATCCGAAAGAAGGATGGACGTATAACGAAGATTTACCCATTGAATAGTGTAGCCGGGAAAATGGCAAATTACATGTCAAAAGTCTACCATGCCAATGGAATGAGGACGGCCTGTGAGGCGCTTGGCGTCGAGGTGGAGGATCCGGAAGGTAAGCCCGGCTTTATGCTTCTGCAGCAAATTGAATATTCGTCATTTGGGGTGCGACCACTATATTTGATAACTATTACTGCGTTGGAATGCGAAGCGGATTATTATCCATTTGCTGTTCAATCTCTTGTATACGCTTTTGCTCATTCGATAGATGATGAGCAGAGTATTGCAGCATTTAATCGCAATGCAAGACAAAAAGCTGCCCGTGACCGTCGTTCATGGGAGCGAACCAATCGCGCCATTGTGGATGCCAACAATGCTACCAATGATGCGATTATGGGGACTTATCGCAGTTCGAGTGCCTCGTTTGACCGCTCGAATCAAAACATCGTCAACGGCATAAGGGAGGAATCCACGATGTACAACGAGCAGTCGGGCAACAGCATCCAGGTGGAATATGGAAATGACCGGTACTATTCCAATATTTTTGATGAGTATTATGGTACGGATGACGCTTTTCATCAACCGGAAGACCAATATTCGGAGCTCACTCCCGCAGATCCCAAGTAAAAAAGTTTTGTGACCGGGGAGATTTTTGGTATGAAATGGTGGATATCCGGGGAGCATTTGAGCTAAATGCTCTTAATATCGAAAGTATTCCCGGGTTTATGGTGTATGCCCTCGATAAAAGCCCTATCCTTGCAGCTTTTAAAGAAAATACATTATTTTGAATTCATTTGAAGATGCCGGGCTGAGTCCCGAGTTGGTCCGGGCTGTCGAAGACTTGGGCTTTGTTACTCCCACACCTATTCAAGCACAAACGATTCCTCAACTTTTATCTTCGGATAGAGATGTGGTGGCCTTGGCTCAAACGGGGACAGGTAAGACCGCAGCGTTCGGATTGCCTGCATTGCAGATGACGGATGCCGGAGAAAAATATACACAGACCTTGGTCTTGTGTCCTACACGGGAGCTATGTATCCAGATTGTACGAGACCTCGACACTTATTCGAAATATCTCAAGAAATTGAAGGTGTTAGCGGTCTATGGTGGAACAAGCATTGATACCCAAATTCGCGCTTTGCGAGATGGTGCTCAAATGGTAGTCGGCACCCCCGGACGAACTCTCGATTTGATAAAGAGAAGAAAACTCAAATTAGATCGTGTAGCTCGCGTCGTGTTGGACGAAGCAGATGAAATGCTTTCCATGGGATTTCAAGAAGATTTGGATGCGATTCTGAGTCATGTTCCTGAGCCTAGACAAACCCTCCTTTTTTCTGCTACCATGTCCGACCGGGTGATGTCTATCGCCAGGAAATATATGGATAATCCTGCACGCTTTTCAGTAGCGAGGACCAATGCCGGTGCCGAGAATATTACACATGGCTATTACATGGTACAAGCCAAGGATCGCTACGCATTACTGAAACGTTTGGTGGATATGAATCCCGGTGTTTATGGCATTGTTTTTTGTCGTACCCGTAAAGATACAAAGGAGGTTGCGGCCAAATTGATGCATGATGGTTACCAGGCGGATGCCATACATGGTGACCTCTCCCAATCACAAAGGGATGATGTCATGAATAAATTTCGTAAGCGCCAATTGCAGCTTCTTGTCGCTACAGATGTCGCGGCCAGAGGGCTGGATGTCAATGATCTTACTCATGTCATCAATTACAACTTGCCCGATGATCCCGAAGTCTATGTGCATCGAAGTGGGCGAACGGGGCGTGCAGGCAAAAGCGGTGCATCACTCGCTATCATTCACTCACGGGAACATCGCAAGATTCGCGATATTGAGCGTACAAGTGGTATAAAGTTTGAAAAGCTGGATGCCCCATCCGGGATGGAAATCTGTCAAACTCAGCTTTTGGCACTCATCGATAAAGTAAAAGCAGTAGATGTAGATGAGAAACAAATTAAGCCTTTTCTTCCGGAGATTTATAAGAAACTTGAGTCTTTGGACCGCGAATCTTTGATTCAACATTTCGTGTCGATGGAGTTTAATCGCTTCTTGGGCTACTACAAGGATGCACGGGATCTCAATGTGACGACTTCAAAAAAATCCAGAAAAGAAGACCGGAAGGGTGATCGGGATGGCAGGAGAGGTGGATCTTCGAGATTCAAACGCTTGTTTGTTAACATTGGCAAACGGGATGGGTTAAATCCTGCCCGTTTGATTGGTTTGGTCAATGAGTGTTTTCGGTCTGATGATTTCTCAATCGGTAAAATTGAGGTACTTAAGAATTTTTCGTTTATAGAGATAGAAAGTGATATGGCGGATGTATTTGTCAAATCATCTAAAGGTATGGAATTTGAAGGCGTCCCCGTCAATGTAGAACATGCCGAAGAATTGCATGGCCGGGGAGGAAAGCGCGACTCTGCCAAGCGCAACAAGCGTAAAAAACGATTTTCCGGTAGCGGTTTTGGTTATAGCGAACGTCCGGGAGGTAGGGCTAATGCCCGAAAGGGTAAAGGCAGAGATCGAAGTGAGTGGCCTTCCAGTGGAAGAAAGAAGAAGAAAAAGAAGAAGTAGAAGAAATAGTGGATGACAGGATTACGGAAAGAGCCTGGAGCCGATTCGTACCATATTGGTTCCACATTCTAAGGCAATCGGATAATCACCGGACATCCCCATGGATAAGATGTCAAATTGGGTATCAGAGAAAAATGTATATTGCAATTGCTTGAAAATTCTATGGAGTTGAGTGAACTCTTCCCGTATGCGGTCTTTGTCGGAAGTGAAGGAAGCCATTCCCATTACTCCACGAATATTGACATTGGGGTACAGCTGATGGGTGTTTTCGTGCAATAGTTGGATAAGCTCATCCGGATTAAAACCGGATTTGGTTGCCTCCCTGGCTACTTTAACCTCAAGTAGCGCGGGTATTACCCGATGGGCTCTTTTCGCTTGCTTGTCTATTTCTTCCCAGAGAGACACTCTATCCAAAGATTGGATCATATGGATGAAAGGGGCAATTTTTTTTACCTTTTTCCCTTGAAGATGGCCGATCATATGCCAACGGATATCGTCCGGAAGGGAGTCTTTTTTGACGATCAACTCCTGTACTCGGTTTTCCCCGAAATCCCGGATGCCCATTTCATGCAAAGGCAAAATCTCTTCCGGGGTATGATGCTTGGTGACTGCGACGAGTGTCGCCCCATAAGGCTTGATCTGCCGTAATATTTTCTTTACAGGTTCCATTAGAAAAGTCCGTATAATTCTGCATCCACCGAATTGATGATATCCCCCAAATCTTCAGGATTATTTTTGAAATCTTTGGTGTCTGCATCCACGATTAATAACGGACCACTGTCATAGGCCTCAATCCAGTCGTTGTATTTTTTGTTGAGCCGTTTGAGGTATTCGATGCTCATGTTGCCTTCGTAATCCCGGCCACGGGACTGGATATGATTGACTAAAGTCGGGATGGAAGCTCTCAGGTAAATGAGTAAGTCCGGAGGTTTGACTTGTGATACCATGGTGTTAAAGAGGGTGAGGTAATTTTCGAAATCCCTCTTGGCCATCAACCCCAAATCGTAGAGGTTGGGAGCAAAGATATGAGCGTCTTCAAAGATGGTTCGATCCTGGATGACCGGCTTGTCGCCCTTCTGAATATCGAGAATCTGCTGGTATCGACTGTTGAGGAAATAAATCTGGAGATTGAATGACCACCGTCGCATATCGTGATAAAAATCCTCGAGATAGGGATTGTTGTCCGTCGACTCGTACAGGACATCCCAATCAAAATGATGCGCTAACTTTTCGCAAAGCGTTGTCTTGCCCGCTCCGATATTGCCCGCGATAGCTATATGTCTGATGTCTTTTTTCAATGGAGTAGAGATTGTGGTTAGTGCGCAAATTTACAATTTTGTTTGTGGCCCCACATCAACTATTGGTACTTTTATTCATTGTGAAAAAATAGAGGACAGAGATTTAGTACTTTCCGTGATATCGCCGGAGGAACCATTCCAGGGCTAAGGTGAGCAGAAGGATAAATAATGGCCATTTGAGGTGAATCAGTGGGCGGGTCCTGGAGGTGCTGTAGGCAATGGGTTTGATGGATGGTCGAGTGGTCAGCCATTGGGTCAACGAATCCAGCTGGGAAGGGAAGAGCATCTTACCTCCTGTTTTTTCTGACAAGGCGCTGAGCAGCGGCTGGTTGGTTGAGGTGTTGTTCTGCTCAACATCTACCAGAGAAACCGTAAAGGAGCCGGATTTTTTTACCTGTTTTCCCTCTAATTTGGTAGAGGCCGTATATTTGTATGCTCCCGCCGGTAGTTTGCCGATATCCAAGGTGTACGCATCCTCTGATCGGCTGAAGGAGTATTCAAATTTGTTGCCGGATGAATCACGCAGCGTTAATGATACTTCTTCCGTATTGTCTTTTTGATAGACACTATTATAACGCTCCGCATAGAATCGCACTGCTTCGCTCTCTTTAAAAAAGGGCTGGATGGGTTTTACCCTGAACCGGCTTTTATCCTCCATGACGATGAGATACCTGGCTGTATTCTGAATCAAAGTCTCGATGTTTTGGTGCGACTGATATTTCAGGTAATCAAATAGTCTCCATTTATAGAGTCCGACTCCACAAAAAACACCGGTCTTACGTCCATCTTTGCGCCCGAAAGAAAGCAATGCGCGTTTGGTATCTACTTTTAGTATCCTTTGAAATAGAAAGGTTTTAGCATTGGGCTTTGGAGTGAAGCTCCCGAAAGCTGTTGAGATGGAAGGGAACTGCTCCAAATGCTTTGCAAGGTCTCCGGAGACATGAAACCCATCAAATTGCCGGTTGACGGCAGCAGTGACTTCACTGAGCTGGGCCCCCCCGGAAGGCCGGATAAATACGGCGTCTTGCGCTTCGTTGAGGGCTATGAAATTGGTCTGCAGGCCAGCGACAAACAGGGTAGGGGTCCTGTCCTTTTTCAATTGGGCGAGCAATCCCGATACCGGATACCGGTAAGAGGGCAATTGGTGCAGGATGACCAAATCTGCCTTCCCTTTGGTGTACTGCAAGTGATCAGCATATTGGATGGTGACCTCGTTGTTTTCATTTTGCTCCAATGCCTTTTTTATGGTACCTATATCCGGGTGGGCTCCATGGGCGATAATCAGTATCTTTTGGCGGGATTGGAGAACATCGATATAAAAATTGTTGGCATTATTGCGCGTATTGATCTCCCCGGCTACCGGGTCGATCTTGGCAATAAACCGGGTGTACCCTGGGGTTTCTGCCGGAATAGTCATCTCCAGAGACTTAAAAAAATCCTCTTGATCGATATAGAGTTTTTCTTTTGAAAGGGTCGTGTACTTTCCGTTTTTTAAGCCCAGAACACGAAGGAATGTCTGCTTCCCCTTTAGCCGGTGCGCTTTTACATCGATATGAACTTTAAGAAGGTCCCCGAGATAGGCGATGTTGTTGTGGTACACTGCAGTAATGGTGGCATCACGTCTAACTGTCGTATCTCCCAGCGCTATACTATATATAGGCGCAGCGAGTTGTGGGGAACTGTAAAGCGGATGCAGCCCCCGATTGAAATTACCATCGGTGGCGAGAATGACCGCACCTACGTTTTCCGCCCTGTACTGATCGTATAGGTACCTCAATGCGGAAGAAATATCTGTCTCCTGATCGCTAAAATCCGGTTTTTTGCCTTCTCTTGGGGTATCGCCGAAGAGGATGCTTTGTACTTCGTAATTTTGCTGGAGGGTAGTGCGCATCTGGTCGAATGCATTGGTAAATGCCAGGCTGTCTGCCGGCGATTTCATACCACTACCGACCGACTCCGAATTGTCTTGGGCGATGAGTATGACAGGCTTTTTAAGGCGCTTTGAGTAAGTCGTAATTATCGGGTCCAACAGTAGAAATAGGATGCCGGCAATGGAGAAAAACCTCAAGAATCCAAGCCCCGGTTTGAGCCAGGGAGATTTGTTTTCGAAGTCCTTCGTGCCAAAGTACAATGCGAGCGCATACACTACGCCACCTAAGGCGCTGACCGCCAGGTACCAAAAAGGATAACTTAAACTGATTCCACTCATCTATCGTACAAATAAGATGCAAAGATGCTAAAACATCCTAACACCAAACGCCCTGCTCAGGATAATATTTTGTCCGGTGGCCGCCTATTGGTGGGAGTGCGGCTTTCCTTAGTTCCTTTCATGTAATATTGAAAGCTGTATATTACCCTTCTAGAGCAAAAAATGAATACCTTTATGGGATTAAATCGGAGTAAAGAATCGACCAAAATAGGATATTATGAAACCGACATGATTAAAACAATTATTAAACACACGAGGTAATGATTGTTTTAATCATCAAAGGTTCCATCTGACCATTAAAAGACAATAAAAAGCAAACAGATGAAATCAATATGGGAAAAGTATGCTGCTTTGTTGCTGCGTTACAGTTTGGACCTCCAATCCGGAGACACCTTGTACGTGTCTTCGACGACCTTGGCCGTTCCTTTGCTTAAAGAGGTCCAAAGGTTGGCCTTGGAGATGGGGGCGCATCCGGAATTTGATATCGCATTCGAAGGGCAGGGCCGGCGTTTTTATGACTTTGCCACGGATGCGGAACTGCAAAGAGCTCCCGTGTTGTATAGTCGCGCAATGGAGTCTTTTGATGCCTATCTCAATATCCGTGCGCCCTTTAATCTGAGTGCCATGCAAGGCGTGTCCCCGGATAGATTGAAGAAGCGTGCAGAAGCATTGCAACCGTGGATGGAACTTTATTCGAAACGGACAGCATCCGGAGCGATGAATCGCACTTTGTGCCAGTTTCCTACCCCTGCTGCCGCACAGATGGCGGGAATGAGTCTCGAGGATTACCAAGCATTTGTGTTTGATGCTTGCAGGTTGGATGAGCCGGACCCGGTCGCCGCCTGGCTTGAAGTCAGAGCCCAACAGCAACACATCACAGATTACCTCAACGCGTGCACCCGGATGCGCTATACACACCAGGATTGGGATATCCGGTTCTCAACTGAAGGCCGTACCTGGATAAATTCTGATGGTATGGCCAATATGCCCTCGGGGGAGGTGTTTACCGCTCCGGTAGAAGACAGCGTGGAAGGGACCGTGTTTTTCTCTTATCCGTCGATTTACCGGGGGAAGGAGGTGAGCGGTGTGCGCTTGGAAGTCCAACAGGGATATGTCGTCCAATGGTCGGCGGATAAGGGGCAAGAGGTATTGGATGAGGTTTTTGCCGTAGAGGGTGCACGGAGATTTGGAGAAGCTGCGATAGGCACCAATTACAAAATCAATCGCATCACGCGCAATATTCTCTTCGACGAAAAAATAGGAGGAAGCATCCATATGGCAGTGGGTCAGTCCTACTATCATTGTGGAGGGAAGAACAAATCAAGCATTCATTGGGACTTAATCTCAGACATGCGGAATGGTGGCAAAATCTATGCCGATGACCGGTTGATATATGAAAATGGTGCTTTTTTGATTTAGTTACTCCTCTATGAGTTCCCGCGCCTGCCTTTTGTTGAATTCCCGCGTGTCCGGTACGACATCCAATAGTTTTAACGCGTCCGATTTGCGCCCTTCTTTTATCGCAATACCGGTCTTGTACCAGACAGCTGCCCCGTAAAAGGGGCTCTCTTTGGAGATTTTATTCAATAATTGAACGGCTTCTTTGAGGTGGCCGAGCTGGAGGTGTGCCATCGCCTTATAATAAGTCAGGGTATCTTGACCTATTCCGTTGGTAATGGTATTGAACTTTTGTAAGGCGAGAGGGTAATTATCATTTTTGTAATCCACCATGGCATCATAAAAGTTATAATGATCCGTTCTCCCCATCGAAGTAGGGAGGCCGGGATCCGGATAAAAAACGGTTCCCCAGCGATCTGCAGTATTGCCGGAATGGGTGTTGGCGAAGTACCACCAACCCACGCTAAACAGAATCAAAATGCCGGCGGCGACCCTTAACAAGTTGAAGTGCGAACGGCGTCTGACGAGGGGGTTTGTCGTGTTGCTATCTCTAGGGATATGATAGGTATTGAGCTTTTTCTTCAAGCCATAGGTGTCGATTCCGGACAGAAGTTGCTGCAGGGTGATTACTTCCTCTTGCAAAGATGCGTCTGATGCCACTCGGGCTTCAAATTCGGATCTTTCTGTTTCCGACATCCTATTCAATAGGTAGGATTCAATTTTTTCAAATAGCTCTTGATTCATGATGCCTATCTCAATAAATGTTTTTTGTCTAATGCGTTTTTCTTAAGTTGCTGCATACATCGATATTTGCCATTTTTGACGGATGCAGGAGCCATCCCGAGTGCTTGGCTAATCTCGGAGAGACTCTGATGTTCCCAGTAGTACCGGAGGATAATCTCCTTGCATTGCTCGTTGAGCGTATCGATGAGCGAATGCAATACCTCGTGCTTTTGCTCTTCTTCCAAGGCAAATTGAATGTCCGGATCCTTGTCTTTCATATTGATATCCAACATGACTCCTCCTTTTTTGCGATGGCTGGATTTGACGAGATCAAACCATCTGAATTTGCAAATTTGTATGAGGTAAGAAGAGAACTTTGCCTGTTGCCTGGCATATTTACCATTCTTGATGTTGATGTAGGCGGCAACCAATCCCTCCTGGAATATGTCCTCCGCTTCGGCATCACTTCCGCCCCCCTTTATCACAAGGTTTCTGACGAGCGGACCGATTTTTTGGTAGATATAGCGGATGACATGGTCATCTTGAGAACGGAAGCCCTCTACCAATTGCATATCTGTATAATCGGACATCTAAAGTGTTTGAAGTCATATAACTTAGGGCAAATATATGGTTTTCCAAACACTTTTTACGCTCTAATCGAGACTTTGCATAAAATAACACATTCCTCTCAAATGCTTATATTTTTTGCTAAGTACTCTTAACACTTACCTCGCTTCTTAATCGAGTCTACTTCCTGGAGGTCATCAAAGGATAGTTATTTTTTTCGATTGGGAGCTCAAAAGGAAATTTAAAGGTGTTTTAAAAGTGCATTAAAATTTGCAAATGCATTGTTTTGTTACTATTTTTGAAGACAACACTTCTCACGCATTTACAATATTGTACCGTGCAAAAATACCGCCAAATGATATATCTCTAATTTTGAAGAATTCTCTTGCATACACTATTTACCCTGCACTTCGCTGTCGCTCGTACAGGGCTACAAAGATGGTATCCCTACGGGATTGTTATTGCTTTTCTATATAGAAGTGTGCACTTTGTAATACACACTTTGTAATACACACTCAAATATCAATATCAGAAAAAGTTGTATTTTTATACCACCTTTGGCGCCGGTTGGAGGAGTGCCATTGGAAAGACGAACTTCTCAGCGCAAAGTTGGGTTATTTAACCAATGCCTGAGAGGGTCATTTCTTTTTAGTAAGCTCTGAAAAAAAATGCCTTTTTGTGATAGATTAAAAATAGAACAATGAAAAAACTTTGGACATCTCTTTTCGCTACCCTCTTCTTGATGATTCTCTGCAATAGCAATGCTGCAGGACAAGTTCCTTTAAAGAAGATACACTTTTCAAATCGTACATCAGAGCGTGCGATTGGCTCTATACGATCGGATTTTATAACCCCTGTTACAGGCTACAATGTAACTCCGTTTCCTTACCTGTCGAAGCAAATAAGTGACGATCAGATTGTTCAGGCACTGGATGGACCTAAGGTGCTGGATAGGGACTTGGATGGACGGGTGCTTGCCATTTCATACCAACAGAGATGGCCCAAAAGTATCGGATTAAGGGAGGAGTCCACACCTGCATCAGCTGCTTTTTTGAAAACGGTCAGTGACCGGATGCAATTACCCGATGCACAAGATATGTTTAAGGTACAATCGGTGGATCGGGACGACCTCGGTATGGTTCATGTTAGAATGCAACAAGTATTCCAAAGCATTCCTGTATTTGGTGGGCAGGTGATATTGCACGGTGATGATAAAGGTTTTGATTTTCTCAATGGTAGGTATTTTCTCATCGGCAACTCCACCCCTTCTCCAGAGCCCACCATTTCATACCAGCAGGCAATGATGATACTTCGGGACAATACACAGGAGGGTATTCTGGAGCCTTCTACGGATAAAAATGTCCCTGACAATATGTTGATCTCCATGAAATCGTTGGCCTCCCCGCCGGAGCATGAACTCGTATATCTACCCATGGAGCAAAAGTGGTTACTGACTTGGCATATCACTTATTACACCTCAGTTTTAGACCGATGGGAGAGTTTTGTTGACGCCCATACCGGAGAGATGGTTAAGACCAATTATTTGACGTGCACATGGGCGCGGGATGGTCATCATCATGGTATGAAATGGTCGACTGAAGACCCCAGCAAGAGCAATAGAGTATCTGCGCCGACTGCTTTTCCATATGCCGGAGACCGAACGGCTACAGGGAAAGACCTCAACGGGCAGACAAAAACCATCCACGTGTGGAGCCAAAACGGGACAAACTATCTCATTGACGCATCACGTCCCATGTTCAATTCAGGTGCATCCCAAATGCCGGACAATCCGGTAGGAGCACTGATAACGTTAGACGCAGGCAATACGCATCCACAAAACAATGACTTCAAGGTGGGTTTGCCGGCATCGAGTAATAACCAGTGGGATCCCCTGCAAATTTCCGCTCACAACAATGGAGCGTTAGCCTATGAGTACTATAGGCAGACACATAGCCGGAATGCTATTGACGGGGCTGGAGGGAATATTATATCTATTTACAATGTATCGGAGACAGACGGAGGGGGAATGGACAATGCCTTTTGGAATGGAAAGGCTATGTTTTATGGCAATGGACGAAGCCAGTTTAACCGGCTTGCCGCCGGACTTGATGTAGCAGCTCATGAGATGACCCACGGGGTCACATTCGCCACAGCCAATCTTGTATATGAAGGAGAATCTGGTGCTATTAATGAATCCATGTCGGATGTGTTTGGTGTAATGGTGGATCGAGGAGATTGGACCCTTGGGGAGAATGTGGTCAAGGGGAGTGCTTTCCCTTCCGGTGCGTTGAGGGATATGAGCGACCCACATAATGGGGCGAGCAATCTGGGGCAGCCCGGATTTCAACCCAAACACGTCAACGAACAATATCACGGTCAACAAGACAATGGGGGGGTGCACATAAACAGTGGTATCCCCAATTATGCATTTTATCTTTTTGTTCAAGCGATTAAGAATAAAGATGGCAGTGAGGAGGTGGCCAAATCTAAAGCGGAAAAAGTATACTACAGAACCTTGACAAAATATCTCACACGTTCGTCCAAATTTGTAGATCTGAAGGTCGCCGTTATGCGAGCGGCCAAAGATTTGTATGGCAGTGCGTATGAAACCTTGGCTCGCAATGCCTTTACGGCGGTTGGGATTGGTGGCAATGGCGGCGGTGGTGGCTCTAACCACCAAAAGGATCTTGCTGTTAATCCGGGTGTACGCTACTTAATTGCCAACGATGACCAGTACCAAAACATCGTTCTCTTCAATATCAATACCCAAGCCAATGGGGTGCCCCTTTACTCTCAAGGCGTCAAGAGTAAGGTGAGTATGACGGACGATGGGGCCTTTGGTGTTTTTGTCGGTAAAGATGGCAATTTGTATGGATTGCAGCGTATGAGTGGGGATAATTATAATGTGGGTCTGGTAAGTGATCAGGGCCCTTATCGCAATGCGGTTATCTCTAAGGATGGCAAAACCTTAGCTTACTTGGCCGATACACCGGAACCCAAAATCTATTTGTGGAGTTTTGATAAGAATGCAGGCGCTGCGTTGGAATTGTATAATCCTACGACGGCCGATGGCGTAAAAACAGGAGATGTCCAATACGCCGATGCGATGGAGTTTGATCCTTCGGGAGAGTATTTGGTTTACGATGCACTGAGTAAAATCCGTTCGACTACCGGTCAGGATTACGAGTATTGGGATATTGGTTTTGCCCATGTGTGGAGCAATAGCACCAATAATTGGTCAGATGGAGAGATATCAAAACTCATATCTAATCTTCCGGAAGGACTGAGTATCGGCAATCCAACCTTGGCTAAAAATTCGCCCTACATTATGGCTTTTGACTTGTTGGATTCACGCTCCGGCAGCGCTCAATATGCCGTTTTTGGAGCTAATATCGAAAAGAATGAACTCAACTCCATATTTCAAAATGACCAAGTGGGATTCCCTAATTTTTCGGTGGATGACAAATTTTTGGTCTTCAATGCGGCGGACCAATCCAACGGCCAACTTTTAGCCGTAACCCAGTTGACAGGGGACAAGATACATGCTTCGGGACAGCCTTCAATCCTGTTGAATGGAGGAAGATGGGGCGTCAACTTCGCCGATGGTAAGCGCAATTTGTATGTCAAAACCAAGGATGTGATGGCGTTAAAGAAATCAAATCTCTCCTTGGTTCAAAATCCTGTATCCGGTGATGCGATGTTGATAAACATGGGGAGAACAGCTTTGGAAGACTTAGTGGTAACTGTCGCTGATCAGGACGGAAAGGTGGTACTCAGGCACAAGGTTAAGAAAGTACTCGCCAATGAGACGGTTATGCTACATACTGCCTCACTTCTACCTTCAGTTTATATTTTAAGCACAAAGGGCCAAGGCTTCTCTGAGCAGTATAAAATGATTAAGGAATAGGTTGGGTGTTATGATTTTTTTGGAATTTGGCAATAACTGCCTGAATTTGAAAAGGAGCGAATGACAAAAAGTGAAAAAGCCGGTGAGATAAGGCGGATTTTAGAAGAATTGTATCCTGCGGTGCCCATCCCGCTACAGCATAAAGATGCATATACGCTATTGGTAGCCGTATTGCTTTCGGCACAATGTACCGATGAACGGGTCAATAAGATTACACCGGCGCTCTTCGACAAAGCGGATAATCCCTTTGACATGGTTAAGATGACCCCGGAGGAAATCGAAGAGATTATTCGCTCCTGCGGACTTTCCAAGAATAAGTCCCAGGCGATTTATAACCTATCTAAGATGCTCATTGAAAAGCATGAGGGCCATGTCCCCGATAATTACAAAGATCTGGAGGCCCTTCCCGGAGTAGGACATAAAACGGCCTCTGTAGTGATGAGCCAGGCCTTCGGGTACCCCGCCTTTCCGGTCGATACCCACATCCACCGCTTGGCCTATCGCTGGGGGCTGAGTACAGGGAAGAATGTGGTTAAGACTGAGGCTGACCTTAAACGGATATTCCCTGAAGATAGTTGGAATAAGCTGCACCTGCAGATCATATATTTTGGAAGGGAATATTGCCCTGCACGAGGACATGATCCGGAAAGCTGTCCTATTTGTAGTGTTTATGGGAGGAAGTCCTTGGTGAAAAAGGGATAGCTTACTGCCCCAAGTTCGAGAAGCGATGCCATGTCAAATAGCAAGGTGACTCCATTTATAAAGTCTGTAAAGAAAGCAATCGGTTGTTGATTTGCGTAAAGATGTTCAGTTTGTCATACACCCCATTATCTCAACATCTACTAAAAGCGCTATAAATTGCTTATATTTGTGCTTCAAACATAAATAAAGCAATATTTATTTACTATGGCAAAGCGACTGACTTCATTTTCCCGTTTTCTTATCACTGTGATTATCGTGGGTACGCTCGGCTATGGCATTTGGTACTTTCTCAATAAAACAGAAGCGGGTAAGCGCCTGACAGAAGAAGCAAAGAAAGAAGCCAAGATCAAACCCGAGGATATCGACCTCAAAAAAATTCTTCCTTCCAATCAATAGGAAGTATTATTTGCGTTCGACCAATTCTTTCGCATTATTAATGGCAGCAGTGCTCGGTGGGTTGCCGCTAATCATCTTGGCGAGTTCGATAATCCGCTCTTGCTCTTCGAGAACTTTTATCCCGGAAGTGGTTTTATTGCCGCTATGGTCTTTGAATACTTCAAAGTGCTTGTCACCAAATGCTGCGACGATTGGAGCATGGGTGATAGAGATGACCTGATGTTTGCGTGCCAGGTCATATAGCATTTGCCCCAAGTGTTTGGCAATTTCTCCTGAAATTCCTGTGTCGATTTCGTCAAATACAAGCGTAGGGAGATACGCCTTGTCGGCAATAAGAGATTTGATACATAGATTCAACCGGGAGAGCTCTCCCCCGGAGGCTATTTCCCTTATTGGCCGGGGCGCAATACCTTTATTGGCAGAGAATAAAAGGGAAATATGCTCCATTCCCAAAGGAGTGAGGGGCTCGGTCGGTGTGAGGTCAAATCGAACTTTTGCTTCGGGCATCCCGAGATTTTTGAGCATTTTTTGGAGGGAGTCCGATACCTTGGGCCATGCTTTGGCCCTCGCTTTGGATAAGACACCGGCCTTTTGTTGGGCGACGGCATGAAGGCGCTCCACTTCTGCTTCCATTTCTTCTAATTGCCTGGAGTCCGTCGAAAGGTTGGATAGTTTGGTCTCGAGTTCATCTTTTAGCGATAGGAGCTGTTGACTCGTTACCACCCCGTGTTTTCTAAGCAAGGTTTGCAAGCGGTCGTACCGATCGTTGAGCTCTTGCAGCGCCTCCGGATTTTCATAAATACCGGAGTGAATACTCCCCAATTGGTCGTATATGTCATCGAGTTCCACTACGACGGCTTCCAGTCGCTTAAGTAAATCCGGAAGCTCCCGGACGTAAGGTGCGATATTGGACAATAGGCGCTCATGCTGCCGTAAGCTGTCTAACAGACTTTGTTCGCTTTCGTTGGCGTCAAAGTGGATTTGGGTTAATGTCCGGATGATTTCCCGCGCGTTTTCCAAAGCCTTCAATTCTTGCATTAAGCTGTCTTCTTCTCCTGCGACCGGATTGAATTCGGTCAATTCCTGGAGTTGGAACTCGAGGAAAGATTGTTCTTTCTGTGCGGATTGAAGTTGTGTTTTGAGGCGTTCTGTCTGTCTTTTTTTGGCTTGAAATTGTTGAAAGGCTGTGAGATAATCCCTGTAGAGTCCTTCCGTACCTCCTGTGAGGTCGAGGAAGTCTCTTTGGAATTCTTCTTGAAAGAGACTGACGGTGTCAAATTGTTGGTGCATCTCGACCAGACGGATACCCAATTCCTTTAAAGGGGCCAGTGTGACGGGAGTGTCATTGACAAAAGCCCGTGACTTCCCGGAAGGCAATATCTCCCGCCGGACGATCAGGGGCTCCTCATAATCCAGGTCGTGTTGTTGAAAGAAGGCCCGCATATTAAGTGCTCCTATGTCAAAGGTCCCTTCAATAATGCATTTTCTGTCCGTGTTGAATAGGGCCTTGACATCTGCTCGTTCCCCCAATATCAGTTTGAGCGCTCCGAGCAGGATGGATTTGCCGGCGCCCGTCTCACCGGTTATAATGTTAAGCCCGGAGGCAAAATCCAGCTGCACCGAGTCGATAATAGCGTAGTTTTGTATAGAGAGTTGTTGTAGCATTTCGGACTATTGATTGAGTAGCGCTTTTAATTGTGGGTGAATCGCGATCCCTAAGTTTTGTGCATTCTTTGCGTCATGTTTGGCCCGGTCCAATTGCCCCAACGAAGCATGGACCTTGGCCCTTTCATGATAATATTCGCCTTTTTTATTGTACTGAAGAGCTTTATTAAAGGCCTCTAAGGCTTTGGGGAACTGCCGGATGTTCATGTACGCCCTTCCCATTTCATACCAGATATCCGGACTGTTCGGGCTGTTCTTCAGGTAGGCCTTCAGATCTTCGATTTGCTTATTGTATTCTCCCCGCATCAGATAAATAATGGAGCGATTGAGATAGGCATTTTGGTTTCCCGGAGACAATTTAAGGCCCCGGTTGATAGCATCCAATGCTTTGTAAAACTGCTGGGCTTTGGCGTAGGTAGCCCCGAGGTTGATGAGGTACTCCCCATTCTTCGGGTCTAACTTTATAGCATTTTTATAGTCGGATATGGCTTTCTCTATTTGGTTTTTTGAGAAGAAGAGTTTTGCCCGGCTGTTGTACATCTCCGCTTCCGGTCTGAGGGCGAGCCCCTTGCTGTAGTCTTCCAATGCCTTTTGAGTGATACCGTTGTCTCTGTAGTAATTGCCCCGGTTGCGATAAGGTGTCATCGTCTTGGGATATAGAGCGATGGTTTTTGTGAAAAGACTTTCGGTATTCTGCCAAACCGGTATCTGACGGTGTGTGGTCCATATCAAAAATACGAGCCACAGGACCATGCCTCCTAAGAGAGGCCACCTCCACTGCTCCTTCCGCCGTAGGAGGACGGAGGCGAAGTATCCAATGATGACAAAGAGGCCGATGTATGAAATGTACGAAAACCGGTCTGCGATATACCCTTGTCCGGCGCCAAAAAACTGTAATAGAAATAAAATATTTACAAGAAACCAGGAGAGCCCGAAGAATAGGATTCTGTGTTCCTTTTTGTAGGAATACCACAGGAGCACAATGAATCCAATGAAAGGTAATACAGAAAGATAGTGCCATAGGGTAAGGGAAGCAGGATAGGGATAAAGCGCACTCAACTCGTAGGGGTAAATACTTTTAATCAAATAAACCGTCAAGCTGTAAGTCCCGATGAATAAGCGTTGAAAGGCATTGAAAGTGGTATTGGTCTCCAGCGAACCTTGGCTGGACAAAAAGTATATTCCGAGCACCCCAAATAGAAAGGCGAGGAGGAAATACAGCCATTTGCTGAGGACGACTTGCATCTCTCGCAGATCTCGCAGCTTCCCTATGTAATAATCTATGACCAGTAAGGTCAATGGCAAACTCACCATCTGTATCTTGGCGAATAACCCAATGAAAAACAATACTAACGAGAGATACCACCACCATTTCGGTCGTTTGTGATATTTATGCAAGGTGTACGTAAGGGCACTTCCGAGGAAGAAGAAACTGTATAGGACATCTTTTCTCTCTGTCGCCCATGCCACACTTTCGACATGCATCGGATGCAGGGCGAAGAGCAAGGTCGCAATGCCGGTAGTCACAAGTGAGAACCCGATGGCACGTAGCAAAAGCCACAATAGGATAATGTTGGCCAAGTGCAGGAGGATGTTATCCAAATGCACCACACTCGAAAAGCGTTTGAGTCGCCCGGAGTCATTCTTGTATTTTGCCCCATCTACAAACAGTTTTTTTTCAAGAGCAAAACTCCAATTGCTCAACGGGTTGTAGTTGCCGATGACGGGTGTGGAGAAGATATCCTTCGTCGATTTGGCACTGAGTGGCTGCATGACCAAGTCGTTTTCAGTAATGTTTCTGTCATCATCCCAATATACAAATTCCGCTTGGCGTAAGGGGATGAATATTAGAAGTGTAAATGTTAGAATGCCGAATATCCAAGGGATATCACCTTTAGAAAAGGGGAGAGAGCTCCACTTTGAGGGAGGTGCTTTTTTCTTATTATGTCTGAATTTCTTTTTCTTTTTAGCCATAATGAAGGCTTGATTCCTGATTTTAGGTTAGAACATGTCTTCCAATTGGCCGGCGTTCAAGAGACGAAAGAAACATGCGGAAGTCGCCAATACATCATTGGTGGCATTGCCGGATCCTTCGTATTTCCCTTTAAACAATTTTTGAAACAACTCGGTTAGGGTGGGCCACTTATATCGTCCTTTGGTGCCGGGAATCCGGCAAAAATAAGTACCTTCTTCCATCATACAGTACTTGTCCGAAATATGCAAATTGTGCCGGATGTTGGCGCGCACAAATTCGGCCCCGACGACGTTCTCATTGAATCTTAAATTGTGCGACAGAATAACATCGGAGGCGTCGACGTCTTCCTTAAACTGCATCAGAACACCCTTGATATCTACTCCCTGCTCTTCAGCCATTTCCTGAGTGACGCCGTGTTTAGTCGCAGTTTCTTCGGAAATAGTAAACCCCACCGGTTGGATGATGTGGTCTTCCTTTTTGATGAGCTTTTGGTCGTTGTCGTACATCTCCCATGCGATATGAATCATGCGTGGCCAGTTGAAAATATCATCTGCAGGTCGTTGCCAATTGCGCGGCTTTCCATTGGCAGAGGTGTCAAAAATGAGGTAGTTTGGCATAAGCGGTTGTTTCGTGCGACAAAGTTACGGTAATTTGAATATTTTGCCACAACTTGTCATCTGATTAAGATGACATCTCCCTTAAATTGCTTGGATTGAGTCGGCCGGCTACCACATCCATTTAAAGTTAGTTGGATGACATACAAGTATGTATCCATAGGGAGTGGTTTCCCATTGTACATGCCATCCCAACGTTTCTCGATATCCTTGGACTCAAAGATTAGCTTTCCCCAGCGGTTAAACACCGAGAGTTGATATTCTACGATTTGCTTTGTAGCGGAGGGAGAGAGAATTAGGCCAAATTTGTCATTGACATTATCCCCATTTGGAGTGAAGGCTAAGGGAAGGTCGCCTATGGTGTCGATTTTGAGTTTGTCAGATAAAATCACAAACAACTTAGTTTGACTATTGCAAGAGTTGGAGACCGTTACGGCATATTCATAATCTGTAGCAGGTACCGTCTTTTTAGCGAGCGTATCGTTTGAGGTTCCCCAATTGTAATGTACGTCATCAGGCAAGGCCTCTTCATCCACTTCCAACACGAGATATGGTTCGTTACAATAATAGATCGTATCTCTTGGCGCCAGCGTAAAATTGGCGGCTTCATTGACATATACCTCTCCGGAGGATAGACATTCGTTGGTGTCCCGAACCATGATGCGGTAGGTTTGATCTCCGGGGATGCTGTCAAAAATCCCGAAAACATTGGTCAAAGAATCCATAGAATTGGTTATGGTGTAGGACACCGGTTGGCCTTTGGGCCGGGTGGTAATGATGATTTTCCCCGTGGGTGGATCGTCGCACGAGGTCATAGTTTGGATATTAATCCGGATTGGTGGAAAACTGTCCAACTGTATCTCCTTAGAGAGGATGCATCCATTTTTATCTTTGACAAAGACGCGGTAAAAGCCGGCGGGCAATGGGGATAATACCGGTGAGGATTGGTAAGTCATACTGTCCAGACTGTAGCTGTATGGAGCATTGTTGATTGGCGAGGTTGTTACTTTGATTTGCCCGGTAGCGGTTTGAGGACACGAATTCTCCGCTGCAAGCTCTATATCGAAATGACCCCAATCTTTGATGATGACCCGGGTCGTTTTACTGCACTGATTGGTACCCAATATATAGATGTTGGCTGTATCCTCTTGCCTGACGAGTATTTTCCATGGTTTCTTTAGGTATTCGAAGCCGTGGTTGGTGCTCCACAATAAACGTTTGATTTCATTAGAGTCGTTGGCAACCAATTCTATGATAGCCGCATTCGTACGACAATCAATCGTGACTGAATCCGGGACACTAAAGATTGGAGGAGTCGTATCAATGCTTACGATTGCAGAGTCAGAGCGGTTACAAATGGCATTGGGATACTTTGTCTTCAAGATATAAGTACCAGCGGAATCAACATCCACCACCAAGTTGTTTTGATTTTGTGGAGTGATGCCCGGCCCCATCCATACAAAAGATGCCTTCGGGTGCAAATCATTGATCTCTCCAATCAATCTCACAGACTTTTTAAGACAATTAATAGAGAGGTCCCCCTTGATTTGTATGGTTGCAGGATTGAAGATGCCGATGACTTCTACGGAGTCCAGCGCAAAGCAGCCGGAAACAGTATCGGTGACCGTGAGGTAGTATTTGCCTTCTTTGCTTACTTCAGGTTGGAGTTGGGCTTGATTCTTTGGAGTAATTCCGGGTCCGGACCAATGGTATTTTTGTTTGTTATTGGGGTTGAATACCAGTCCTTTCAAGGTGGTGGTCGCTATGACACAGGTGATGATTTTATCTTTGCCGGCATCGATTCTAGGGAGCAGGACATTGCCGGTGACGACGACGGTGTCCATAGAAGTACAGCCGCTTATGGTGTCTTGTATGGATAAGATATAGGTGCCCGCTTTGGAGACCGTTACCCGTTGTTGGGAGCGGTTGGAGGGCTTAATATCCGGTCCTGCCCATTCGAGCTTAGCACTTGCAGCGTATTGGGATTGGCTGCCGTCCAATTCTACGGTAGGGTGCTCACAACTCAGCTGTTGATCCGCTCCCGCATCAGCAATAGGGCGAATCTCAGACGCCAACACGAGTACGGTATCTTGATCGATACAGTGGCTTTGGGTGTCGATGAGCGTAAGAACAAATTCACCGCCTTTGTTTACCGATACGGGTAGGGTATCTGTGGGCGGCAAAAGGCCGTCCCCCTCCCAATGCACTTCCGTATGTGCGGAAAGCACACTCGTGGTATCCCCAATCCGAATGCTGCTATCCATACATCCGATACTCTTATCGGGACCGGCTTTTGCTTCAGGCATGAAATGATAGGAAAGGACATAAAATGAATCTATTGTGCAGCACGTATTTACCGGATTGCAGATTTCAAGCAGGTAGGTACCTGAGTCCTTGACGTTGAGGACAGAGGCATTTTTATTGGTTGAATCAATTCCGGGGCCGGACCATTGGAGTGCGTTGCCAGGCATGGTAGAGTCTCTTGCATTTAAAAGGATGGAATCTGTCAGGCAATCCAAGGCGAGCGGGCCGAAGTCAATATGGGCAGGATGTGCCGTATCAAGTGAAACAATAATAGTATCTCGAGCCAGACAACCGGTAGCGGTATCAAGCGCAAAGAGTATAAATTGGCCACTCGAGTCAATTGCCGGCAGGGTGTCCATGGAAGTAGAAGAGTCAATTCCTGGGCCTTCCCATCCAAAATTGTATAATAACGCTATCGTTTGGCTATCGATGGAGGGATGGACCTCCCGGACGGAGCAATTGAGGGCCAAATCGGGACCTGCATCGATATCGATACGAGGACTTTGCCCGACAAATACAAAAGTATCCTGTGCTACACATCCATTGGAATCGATTAGGTTGACCCAATGCACATTGTAATTGTCGGCGGAAACCGTGATGATTCTTGAAGTGTCTCCCGTGGACCACATAATTTTGCTTTTGGCAAGGTCGGTGACTTTTAGTTGGATTGCGTCCCCGGTACAAATAGATGAGGTCGAGTCCAAACGATGAATGGTAATATCTGGCTTGGATGCAAAGGCAACATGGGTATCGGCAGAGTCGCGACAGCCATTGGGTGAGGTGACAGTTACGGAGTAGGTGCCAGAGTCGATAACACTGCGATACCTCGAAGTGATTCTGTTGTCCCATTTGTAGGTGGTAAAAGGTCCAGGGTCTAAAACGAGTATCTCTCCATCGCAAATAGCCGTATCCTTTGGGATGCTGATTTGAGGGGTCGAGGTGAAGCTGAGGAGTAACGTATTGCATGAAGTAGTAGGTATGGGCGGGATAATCATCCGTCCATACGCTCTATCCACAAAGCCACAGTTCAGGCATCCATCATGTATTTCATAACGGGGGATTACGCGCATAATGGTGTCGTATATCCAATCTTCCACCCAATACACATCCGCTTGTAGTGCCGTGTCGATATTGATATCTCGCCCGTTGTCATCCTCCCAAAGCTCAAAATAGATATCATCGGGCCCGTAATATCTTGCAGAGGGTTTGACATAGAGATGATAGGGCTTCGAGTTGATGATGATATCGCTTGAGGTGTCTAAACCAACAGCACCTCCTTGACCGATAAAGGTCCAGTGTCCACCGATGCGCACAGGGATAGACAAAAATACAGTATCGTAAAAAGTGTCAATACAAGTTTTAGTATACTCAGGACAGGAAAGGTTGATATCACAACTATCTCTAAATTGGTTCTCCAGAGAGTTGGTCAGTATCTGCAAGAAGCTGACAAAGATGTTTTGCTCGACTTGTAGATTGTTGTCAAGCCGGACAAGAACATTTTGGGTGGGAGACCAATGGCGCCCCCCTCTAGATAGGATGGGTTTTTGCTGAAGATTAATTCCGGAAGCCAAGCAAGTGGAAGAATCAAATCCATTGACCAAAGCCTCGGTTTTTGTCCCGGTGCAGGTGCCGAATAGGGTAAAATCCCACTGGGGTAGGGGCGGGTTCTGTCCTTTTACCAAACGCCTGTTGCCGCAAGTATCCGGAGAACTCTCATGGCATTCGACTTTATCATACCCCAGGGCGATGTCGTAATTAATTTGGGTGATAAAGTGATCCGGATTCAAAAAATTAACCTCTACTGTGTCTGTATTTGTACATCCGCTTCCTTGGTAGGTGAAGTGATAAATCCCGCATTTTGTTACAGAGATGATGCCTTTTCCATTGGTGTTGAATATGGAGGCAGGGGCGGTATCTGCCCGGCAAACATATCTCCAGGTGCCGGGGGCAGGCGTCCCCGTCAATTGGATGTTATACCCACATACCGTAGTGTCGTGTCCCCCGTCGGAACAGTTTTGCCCCACAAGTGAGATGGACGAGAGAAACAGAGCAAAAGCCTGCAGTGTCCGAATAAGTAAAGATTTCGTCATATGGAAATGCTTAAATTCAGGTACTAAGATATTACATTTTTTTGAATGCAAGTACATGGTATAATTCTTACACTACAAGAATAAGAGTTTGTTTGATTTGCCTTGCGATATGGATGGCCAGATTATTATGTATTGACGGAAGAGGTTCAATATTATATACAGGTTGCCTACCATTTCATGCCATAATAATTACCCCCTTCCTGTCGGGAAAGTGCTAATGCATATAATAGCATTTTATAGGTGTTGGGCATGGTCGGTTTTAGGGCTAAATCCCTACATAACGCTCTTTTTTGTCCGGATATACATCGCCAATGGTAATCATAATGGCCGATTCCTCGACTTCCCCAAAGTCATTGTTGAGTGCCGTTCCAAAAAGGCGCATGGTAGGGGAGAGGTTCATGTAAATATTAAAGAGGGGTGGGATGATTTCCCCTTTGGAGCGTACGGCTTTGTTGGCTTTTCTAAAGGCCTCTTTGTATTCTAGGCCATCAAAGAGTGCGGTTCTATCCTCGTAGGTCATGGGCTCTTTGGGGACGACGAGATGGTCGGGGTCAGGGAAATATTTGTGCATAAATGACAGTAAGATATCTCTGGCATCCCGGTTGTATGAGGGATACATCGTGATTTTGCCAAAGAAGTACTCGATGTTCGGGTAGAGGGAGACGATAGCGCCGAGTCCTTCCCAGATATTGTCCAAAGCGTATAACCCTTTTTTAAAGTTTTTGGCCGATTGATATTCGGGGCGCAACCAGGATCGGCCAAGTTCGATGGTCTTTGGCAGGAATTCGGTGACAAAGCGCTCTGAAAAGTCAAAGTAATGCACCGTGGAGAGCTGGATCTTCCCATCTACAATTGCACGATCTCCATTGATAAACCGGTAACCACCGATTATCTCTTTGGAGTTGGGGTTGAATACGATGAGTTGATCGTAACAATTGTCGGAGGTGTCAAACTCGTCGATATCCAATTCCTTACCCGTTCCTCCTCCCGCATCACTAAACGAAATCTCCCGCAACCGTCCGATTTCCCGCATGACGAGGGGGGCATTATGATGATTGACAATGTAAATTTCATTATCTCCTTTCGAAGTGTATTTTACAAGTCGTTCAGGGGTAAGTTCTGATATGAAATGGTCGGCCATAGGTCGAATGAAATAACTTTTTGTGTTAAAATAAAAGCGTAAAGATAAATGGAAATATGAAATTTGGAAATTGGGGTAGATGAAAAGGATTCGCGAATGAAAGGCCTAAGATTTGAGCGCATACATTCGTTCTTTCACCCATTCTGCCCACTGTTTGTCTGTTTTTGAGCGGTCAAAGGTGTCAGGTGGGATAGGGGCCCCGAAATGAATGTCAATATGTTTGTTCTTCAGGCGATACTGTTCATCTACAAGGTAAAACAACTCTAAGTTGGCTTTAATACCCAGTTTTTGCCTCCATTTATTAATACCGTAAAACCGCTTGGATAGCGGAGGGGCATCGATAAATACCGGGATGACCGCTTTGTTGTGCTTCTTGGCTTGGGTGACGAAGGTTTTGCGCCACCCAAGGTCCCGGATCACGCCATCTTTTTGTTTTCGGCTGACGAGCCCGGCAGGAAAAATGACGGTTAATTCGTCGGATGCAAACAGGGCATTAAGCGCATGCAGGGCTTCCTTGGAGGTCTTGCCCATGGTGTTCACTCCTTTGAAAATGGGCTTTAAAGAGGGGAGATGAAGCAAGATGTCATTGACAACAAACTTAAAATCTTGACGTACCTTTGATAATTCAATGACCAAGGCAAGTGCATCCATACCTCCTAATGGGTGATTGGCGACTAAGATGGCTCCTTCTGTCTTTGGAATATTTTCCAAGCCTTCCGAACCGGTGCCAATGTTGAACTTGTCATAGATGACATGCTTGCAAAAATCTATACTTCCCAGATGCTTAAATGTCGAGAGCTCGTAGTTGACATCGTCCTGATGTACTATTCTTTTGATATAGGACAAGACAAAGCCCGGAATCATCCCGGCAAGTCTGGGGTTCTTTTGTCTGATTACGTTGTCGATATCTATAATCTGTGCAATGCTCCCGGAAGGGGCAGAAGTATCACTCATGTCCTTGTTGTTGTGCATAAAGTCGAGCTTAATGGATTAACTGCTCAAAGATACAACTTAGTTTTTGGTCGGGCACTTTGTGGGATAATAAAGTGTGTATTTCAAACTGCACAAGAATGAACAAGCGCATTGTTTTGTCACCATTATTGCATACAACACTTTTCAAGCACATAGTCTTTTTGACTGGGCAAAAATATCACCAAAACGCGTTAGGTGATATGATAAATACTGCTCTATGCTATCGCTCGTACAGGGCTAAATATACATCGCCGCGAAAGCATTATTTTGGATGGATGCGCATCGGGTAAAACAAACGGGCAGCGATGGGCGTTGGATAGAAGAATCAAAGTGAAGTAGAAATTATGCGTATCCCTTTTGTGAAGATGTCTATGGCTCTCGTGTTGGTTTTGACCATCATAACTGTCACGCGGGCCTCTTATATCCTCGTTCCAATGGACACGAGACAAGCCAACCATCTCAAGGCGTATGGCATTGTCTATTGGGTGATAGACAATGGAGCGGAAGCATGGTGGTTGCTCAATTACAGGGGCGGATCTTTTGCATTTAGGAGTAACAAGCTCTTTGAGAAAGAATGTTTGACAAGGGGAGTGACCTATCAAGTCATTTCAAATGCTAAGTTTGCAGCCATCCGGGCGGAAATCGCCGACCCGGAGGCCAATGAAGAGACAATCAAATTGGAGAAAGCACCGAGAATTGCCGTATATTCTCCACAGTTTAGTATGAAAGGAGAGCGCCTGCAGCCTTGGGATGACGCCGTGACTTTGGTATTGACGTACGCAGAGATTCCGTACGATGTTGTGTATGACAGGGAAGTGCTTGAAGACAAGTTGGCTCAATACGATTGGTTGCATTTGCATCACGAAGATTTTACGGGGCAGTACGGCAAGTTCTATCAGGCATACCACTCCCATCAGTGGTACCGGGAGAATCAGAAACGGATGGAAGAGTTGGCTAAGGAGCTCGGCTTTAGTAAGGTATCCCAACTCAAGCTGGCAGTCGCAAAGAGAATAAAGGAGTATGTGGCAGGAGGCGGATTTATGTTTGCCATGTGTTCAGCCACCGACACGTATGATATTGCATTGGATGCAGAGGGCGTGGATATCTGCGCGGAGATATACGACGGTGACCCGATGGATCCCAATGCCAACAGCAAACTGAATTACGATAATGGATTTGCCTTTAAGGATTACCAACTCATTCTGAATCCGCTGGAATACGAGTACTCTACTATCGATAATAGAGAGCGTCGTGTCAATCCGAAGAACGATTATTTCTCCTTGTTTGAATTCTCTGCCAAATGGGACCCCGTGCCTACGATGCTGACCCAAAATCACACCAGGACAGTCAAAGGGTTTATGGGGCAGACAACCGCCTTCAAAAAGCAGTATGTCAAGAGCGATGTGTTGGTTCTTGGGGAGAATAAATCCGCCAATGAAGTGCGGTATATTCACGGAAGTTACGGCCAAGGAACCTGGACCTTTTACGGGGGACACGATCCGGAGGATTATCGGCACTATGTCAATGATCCGGAGACGGACCTCAATCTGCACCCCAATTCTCCGGGATATCGCCTTATTTTGAATAACATCCTTTTTCCTGCGGCAAAGAAAAAGAAGCGAAAAACTTAGTGCTCCATGACTAAAATATGGCCTGTATCAACTCACGATTTTTATCTGAAATTTGAGCTACAAAATTTGTATTAGTTAAAACCATTGCAAGAGTGTTCTGTATCCTCTATCCCTATGTTATCATCTTGGGCTATCCTGACCGAACGCCTTGATTCAGTAAAAGACGGCAAGGTGCTATGGGGGTATATTTCATGCGCAGAGCATTATTCTTATGTGACACAATATCCGGTCTTACTTTAATGCGTTTTTCTTAAGGGTTTACCCTTAATTTTGCAAAGAATAGCTTATTTTGTACTCCCGTTTTAACATTTAATTCAATAATTCTTTCTAACTTGCCGAAGGTTGAGGTAATGAGCCCCTACTTTTAAGGTGGTTATTACCTGAAGAGCCATTATTTATTCATCAAATCACAACTCTATGAAAAGATTAATTACCTTATTTTTCGTATTCTCCTCCTTCCTTGCTGTCTATGCTCAAGTGCTCCCCAATGGTGGATTTGAGGATTGGGACACTACTTTGCTTTTTCAGGAACCCACGGATTACAATTCCACCAACCCATTTACTTTATTGAATGACGGTATTAATACGACCACACTTGTACAAGGGATGACTCCGCAAGATTCGGCGGTTCACCTGGAGACGAAGAGGGGGATTGGGAGAGGAGCTTTGTGGGCAGGAACCTTTGGCAATCTGAATTATTTTACTAGGCAAGGCGGTACGGCTTTTAGTGGCCAGCCGGATTCTATATCCTACCGGGTCAATTACAAAATTCAGCCTGGAGATACGGCTATCATGACGATTGTTTTTTATGCTCAGGGAGCCACCCGGCCATTTGCAGGAACGAATGTGTACTTGACCGGAAGTTCGAATGGTTGGGTAGAAGTGACTCAGGCGATGGATTTTCCGGTCAATAAGCCCCCGGCCGCTTACATTTTCCAATGTAGCTCTTCCAAGAGTGATGCATCTGCGGTAGAGGGTAGTATCTTGGAGATAGATTATTTTTATCTCAACAGTCCGGAGCAAATTGACAACGCGGATTTCGAGCAATGGGATGACACCAACTTCGAAGACCCCAATGGTTTTCGCAGTCTAAATGCCTTTTCTGCAGCCTTGGGAGCTCCTGTTGGTGTAACGAAGGATACAGCGGCTATTGAAGGGGAGTATTGTGCCCGCATTGAGACAAAGCTGATTCAAATTGGAACGAATGTGATTGATTTGGGCTTTTTACAAAGTGGGGAAACCGATAATCCATACCTTCCCATTAGCAAATTGCCGGCCGCATTGGATGGCATGTACAAATATGCGCCTGCTGCCAATACAGATGTTGGGGTGGTAGTATTGATTATGGTATCCAATCATCCCCCGACACCGGAAAGAAGAGATACGATTGCTATCCCACTTTCAGAGGCTGTTGATTGGACCAAATTTGAGATTAATCTACAACCGCTAAATCTTCCCGTTCCGGATAGTTTTGCCCTATACATGTTTGCTTCAAATCCGGACCAACCGGTCCAACAGTCGGTGTTGACATTGGATGGACTGAAGTTTGTTCCTATCACCTCAGTCAATGAGCCGGGAAAAGCTCAGGATAAAGAGTGGAGTATTTCTCCCAATCCGGTCCGGGATTATTTTGTAATTTTAGGCCTGGAAGAGGATGATTCCCCAGCTAAAGTCTCTGTTTTTGACCAAAAAGGGAGAATACTTCAAAAGAGTGCTTCCTATCACGCAGGAGAAAAACTCTTTGTTGGTGATTACCCTCGTGGATATTACTCCGTCAGAATACAACAAAAAGACTATATGAAAGCGTTTTTGTTTTATAAAAATTGAGAAAGTGTTCTTAGAGCACTTATCTCGCGCAATGGATGATCATTGCTTACGGGGAGCCGAGGGCTCCCCTTTTTTATTTTTAACATTGATTTGTTTGAGGGAAGTGGTAAATCAAATTCGCAGGGGTATTCTTGAGGGAAGTCGCAGTGTACTTGCACATATCGTTTTTTTCAATCATCTTTGTGAAGAATTAACATTAGTCGACCATTTCATACCCACAAAAATGTGGAGGAGAAGGCATGGTTAAAAATCCATGAATGAAGGTGAAATCCTATAATCGAATTACAAATATCCGCAATGGACTCCTGATTATCGGAGCAATTGCTTTGATTAGCTTGCTTTTCCCAACTAAAAAGAAGCCTAAGTTTAGATATGAAATAGGGAGCCAATGGGAGTACGATGACCTGTATGCCCCATTTGATTTTTCGATCCTTAAATCTGTTGAACAGCTTGAAGAAGAGAAGCAGAGGATTAAGAAGAAAAAGGAATGGTTTTTTCGGCGGGACAGAACGATAGAACATCAAAATATTGCGGCGGTTGAATCGGTGTTCGAACGATGGCAACACAACCGAGCGTTGGAGGATGGGGCTTTGGATAGCACCTCTTTGGTCAAGGTGCGGTCAAAGGTATTGGCTCTTTTACAATCCTCTTTTGAGGAAGGAATAATCGATTGGCCGGATTCTGTGAGTTCACATCCCAAGATGATACGATTAATCGACTCAAATGCTATCCGGGTGATTCCATCGGAAAGGTTTGTAGAAATGCGGGCGGTTAAAAGTAAGTTGGGGGCAGTATTGTCTTCGATAAGCCCTCGTGTTGCAGAGCAGCTGTTACCACAGATTGAGCCATTCATCCATCCAAACATCGTTTTTGATGCCGGGGCTACCAGGCGCTTTTTGGAGGCACGCCTCAAAGAAGTAAGCACGGTTAGTGGCAAAGTGCGCAATCACGAAAAGATTATTGGTAAGGGGGAGCTTGTAACCAAAGACCGGTATAACAAATTATACTCCTACGAGAAATATTTTAAAGAAAAGGTCAATGAGGATAATACCGGATACTATCGTTTTTTCGGATATCTGATTTTGACAGTTTTGATTTTTGTGATTCTATTGTTGTATTTGTATTACAATTTTCCCCAGGTGTATTCCAAGTGGAAGCACGTCCTGTTTGTGCTGATGTGGTTTGTGGTGTTTGGGTATTTGGTGTATACGGTAGAACGCATTCCGGAGCTAAATACTTATATTTTACCGTTTTGTATTGTCCCGATAATTGTAAAGAATTTTTTTGATACCAGACTGGCTATATTTATTCATGTTCTGCTCGTGTTGATGGTTAGCTATCTGTCTTCCTTTGGGTATGAGTTTACATTTATTGAAGTATTGGTAGGGATAGTGGCGATTTTGAGCACGAGTGAGACGCGACAATGGTCCGAATTTTTCAAATCTATTTTCCTGATTGTGATAACCGGCGTGCTGAGCTATTTTGCCCTAATGTTGATTACCGGCATTGCTGTCAATGAGATAAAATGGGACTTTATTCTGTGGTTTTTGCTCAATGGAATGTTTTTATTATTAGCTTACCCCCTTATTCCCTTGTTGGAGCGGGTGTTTGGTTTTACCTCTTCAATTACCTTGGTCGAATTGAGTGATTTGAATAATCCTTTGTTGAAGGACTTGTCGTTGAAGGCGCCCGGGACGATGCAGCATTCACTACAAGTCGGTAATATAGCCGAAGCGGCAGCCAAAGAAGTTCAGGCCAATGCCCTTTTGGTGAAAGTAGGAGCCTTGTATCATGATATCGGGAAGATGCTTCATCCGGAGTTCTTTATCGAGAACCAAAAAGGAGATAGCCCCCATTCGGGTTTGAGTCCCGTAGAAAGTGCTAAAAAGATTATCGAACATGTGACAGAAGGTGTGAAGATGGCTAAGAAAGCAAAGCTGCCTTCTGTGTTGGTCGATTTCATTAGAACACACCATGGGACTACCCGGGTCGAATACTTCTACCAACAGTCCTTGTCTAATGAAGAGATGAAGGACAAGGTAAATGAATCGGCCTTTAGGTACCCGGGACCTAAACCCGAAACAAAGGAGCAAACCATCTTGATGTTGGTGGATTCTGTAGAGGCGGCATCTAAGAGTTTGACCCGGCCTTCGGATGAGGATATCGACCAATTGGTCAATAAAATTGTGGCTCATAAGATCGAGCTTGGGCAATTGGAAAACTCGCATCTAACTTTTAATGAGCTGAACAGAGTAGTGGAAACAATCAAAAGCCTTCTGAAGAGTATTTATCATGTGCGGATCAAATATCCGGGGCAGAAGTGAATAAGCAGAAGTCAAACTTAAGTGGGAAGTGGAAAGAAGAGTAAAAAAGTGACCGCGGGAGGATTCGAACCCCCAACCCTCGGATCCGAAGTCCGATATTCTATCCAGTTGAACTACGCGGCCATTTGGGAGGGCAAAGATAGAGTATTTATCTTATACTTACCTATGCTTTAAGTTATGTTTTTTTAGATAATTTCAAAAAAAAACATGGTTAATAAAAAAAGAGCCCATCATGCATGATGAGCTCTTTTTCTTGCGTGTAAAATCTAATAGTCGGTTAGTTGACAGATTCTGTCAACCCCTTACCGGCCTTGAATTTCACAACATTTTTAGCAGGTATTTTGATCGTTTTTCCTGTAGCAGGGTTTCTACCTTCACGAGCAGCTCTTTTGCTTACTGAGAAAGTACCAAAACCGATAAAAGCGGCTTTGTCTCCTTTTTTAAGTGCGTCGGTAACGGCATCAAAAGCAGCATTTACAGCATCTGCAGCGGCAGACTTTGACAATCCGGTCTTGTCAGCAACTGCGTCGACTAAATCTCCTTTGTTCATAATTATAAATAATTTTGGTTATTAATTAAGGCGCAAAAGTAGAAGGTACATATGAATTAACCAAATAATACATAAAGAAAAGTTTATTATTTTGCTTTTTTTTCCTCTTTTGCCCTGAATTTACTATATTTGCGGAGGAATGGGGTAAGAGATAACCTTCGGTAGCTACATATATTAATAATGATAATATGATTTTTCTTAGAAATGGTTAGTGTTTGAAAGGTTATAGTCGAGTGGTTATAAGATTTAATAGGCCCCTTTCGCAAAGAAAAAAAGTATTTCAGTTGAGAAGTGTAAGGAATACGTAGCCTTTAAAAAGTTTTTGAATATGAAAATAGAATGGAATCTTAATAGATTGTTTTTGGTAGCAGCGATACTTGCTTTTTTAATGACTTTTATGATGTCAGGGTGTTCGAGTGCCAAGACCGGTTGTCCTGCGAATGAGGCTGCTTCTGTCAAAATAAGAAAAGATGGTTCGCTCCCTACTAAACGAGGGAAGAGTCATCTGTTTAACAAGAAGATGAGAAAACGCATGAAGCATTGAGGGAATACAAACCGCAACGTTTGGGAATGGCGCTATTTACTTCGTGCTGCCCTCGCCAGTAGATGTAGGGCATAAATTGTAAGAAGCAGCATTATCCCGGCGAAGGCCATTAGCCACCAGGCTTCAATGTGCCTTCGTGCTGAAGCTAATAAGCCTCCCCAGGTAACTTGCTCTCCACTCAGTCCCAATCCCAGGAACGATATGCTTGCCTCAATGAGTATGGCACTCCCAATCCCAAAGATGAGATGAGTGGTAATGGTTGGCCATAAAAAGGGTAACACATGCTCTTTAATGATACTCCAATCGGATAATCCTTTGAGTTTTGCTGCCAGGATGTAATGGCCGGAGCGGATGCGAAGGGTCTGTACCCGGGCTAAATCGGCGAATCGTGGCCAACTCATTATTCCTATTATTAGGATCACCTTCAGCATGGAAGGCCGGCCGGTAAGGACTAAGTAGGTTAGTAGAATAAACGCACCGGGAATACTGGTAAAAAGTTGGATAAACAATGTGCCAAGCTTATCCACATACACAAAGCGCTTTGTCCGATAGGATGTGGTCAACCATTTCATACCAAAAAATGCAATAATCCACAGAAGAAAGATGATGCCGTATAGGGTAATTCTGTTAGACACACTACTCGTTGTATCATAGGTGGCAATCCAATACCAACTAAGAAGGGTCGTAGAGAGCAGGATGGCTAATCCTTCCGGAGATGCTTTGAGGTGGTAATTACCGTAATAACCGGATATCACACCGATTAATGTTCCTATTGCCAATGCGATCAACATGGAGAGAATCCCGATGCTTACGGAGAGAAAGGCGCCATGAATAATTCCTGCAGCGACATCACGTCCCAATTCGTCTGTGCCTAGGTAATGTGGCGCACCAAATGGGTCTCTCATTAGCGGAAAAGGAGAATCAGGAGGGTGATGTGACAGGTCTATATCTTGAGAAGAAAAACGTATAGGCGGCCATATAGCCCACTCGTAAGTCTTGGTTTTCCACTGAATATCGGTTTGGATGGGGGAGTATACTCCCTTTATAACGGGACATCTGAGATGCCCCGCCTCTCTGCAAACTATCGGTTTATTATTGGCAATGAATGGGGAGAAAGCGCTGATGAAAAGCAGAAATGACAGGTAGAGGTATACCCATCCCGGGGCCCCGGAAAAGCGATCGAAAAATGTTTTGATATGGTTTGCCAATTTATTCAAAACGTAGAGAGATGGGTGTTTGGATGAACTTTGGAGAGGACCCAATCCGCCAGGATATACCCGATAAAAGTCATGGCCCCGGTTAAAAGTAAAATGTCTCTAATGACAGGGATATCACTAGTGAGTACGGATTCGTAAAGCAATCGCCCCATCCCGGGAATATTGAAGATGACTTCGACGATAAGCGTCCCTGTCACCAGACCCGGGATGATGTCTGCAATGAGAAGGAGGAGTGGAAAGAGGGCGTTAGGGGCAACATGCTTCCATAGTATTGTTTTGCGGGGCAATCCACGCGAAACAGCGTGCGTGATATAACCTTTTTGGAGTTCCTGTTGGGTCGTCGTTTGGATTTGATTAGCGAGGTACGCTATAGCGTCCACTGTCGTTACGATGAAGGGGAGGATAAAATAGCTCCAGTGTTGCAATACCGTAGAAGCAAACCCGCCCTCCTCGATATAAAGCATCCCCGGAACCGGGAAAATATCGCACTTTTCGCAATAAGTCTTCGTGGTAAAAAGGACGATGAGGATGGTGGCCAACCAAAAATCAGGGATACTGTATAATGCAAATAGTAGGCTTGTAACCCGCTTGGAAAGCCATCTGCTCGGTGTGCTGCCAAGGTACAATCCAAGAGGGATGGAAATGCTGAGAATAATGAGGACGGATGAAATACTGATGAAAAGCGTCCAGCGAAGTGCGAACCAGATTTTTTGGGTAATGGGACGGCTATCGACGGAAGAACGTAATGCTGTTTTGTTGAAATGCAGGGCAATCCAATCCCAATACTGATTGTTTGAGCCATTCCATCGAAAGCTTGGGAGGAGATTTGTTAGATGAAATCCTTCGGCGTCTTTCCAGGCATTACCGAGAGAGGCAAGTTTAAGTCGATAAGTTGATGGGAGTGCAGTGTTGTTTAGAACCGGTTGAATATCATTCCAAATTTCTCTTATTTTGCCGTCACTTTCAGCTCGTAAAAGAAGTGCAATACGTTGTTTTAAATGCCCGTGAAGGTTGCTTAAAGCCGTTGTGTCCCCGGATAATTGCCGGTGCAGTTTGAGTAGAGCATATCTATGCGCAATGGCCTGCTGCCCACCTCCAAAATGAATACACATTGCTTTAATATTATGGTATATAGAAGAGTAGGGGATAGTACTTAAAGTGTCGGCCCAGGAAGAAGGAGGCAAACAGAAGAAGAAGAGAGGTTTGTCTATGTGCAATCGTTTCCCCTCAGACATTACCATCTGTTCATATTGTTCAATGGAAGTATTTGACTGTAGGGGGAGCTCTATGGGATGGATGGCGGTCAGGAAGAACAGGATTACGGATAGCACCGCGAGAAGCGGGAGAATGCCGAAGAGCCTTTTTAGAAAGTACCAATTCATGAATTTAAAGCATTGATTGAAGGGGCTTTTATCGAATCACGTTTAATAGTACCGCCGGTAGCGCCTTCCCTTTATTTAACGGGGTTAAGAGGTAGGAGCCCGTAGAAAATCCTTGCATGGCTGACTCTTTATTTAGTTTTAGTATCCAAGATTTCTTCCCATCAATAGAGGTCACTATAAAGCGGGTGTTGACAGGAAAAGTGCCTTTGTCAAAATGGATACTTTGATGGGCTTTTGCCGGGTTGGGGTAGAGCAGGGGGATGCCGGAGGAGGACGGCGATAAGGTCCGGGTGGTTATTCGAGTATCGACGCTGTCCACCCAGTCAAATGCGATATCAAACATGCGCGTGCTTCCTGCGTAATCCACCGTGTGGCCGACACCGGCCAACAGGCTGTCATTGACGATAGCACCGGCTGCCTTTAAGGCATTCAGAGGGGCATAGAACCGTTGGTTGGGGGCATCCAGGCTTCCGCAAATCAGGTAAAAGGGCTTTCCCTTGGCATTGGGCAGAAAAGACCTAAATAATCCCGTCCCATTAATGGCAGGACTCATCGGGATAAATCCGGCAAACCGGCCTGCTCTGCGCAAACCATAGGTGTACGTCGTCCTTCCTCCCCAGGAAAATCCCATGATAAAGAGCTTCTTTGCATTAATGTTGTACCATCGCATTACAGAATCCAATAAGGCACTGGTAAATGCTGTGTCAATCGGGTCATCAATCTTTCCATCTGCATCACCGTCCGGGCAAATGAGGAGGAGATTGTTCATCTCTGCAAACTCCACTAACTTATCCCGCCAGGTGGAGGCGTCCCATCGTCTCGTGTTGTATGGATGCAGCGCCAGAACGGCCTTGCTGGGTTTCGTTTCATCGTAATTGGACGGGATGTATAGCGCGAATTTCTTATTCGGATTGCTTTGAAAAGCAAACCCGGAATCTACTTTCAATTGCCCCGAAAGCGTCGATACAAACAGGAAGAAGGAAAGGGGAACAAACATCAAATATTTCATACAGAATCCAATTTGTATTCCTCCATCGAATGGGTCATTAAGGCGCCCCACTCTGTGGAGTATTGGTTGACAAAAAGCTTAGAGACAATAAAAGTAATACAAATTCGCCAAAATGGCCTTTTTGGTGCGATAATTGGATGGTTAAAGGCGAGATATGTCGTATAATCGGGTTTTAGCCCCTTTATGCATCCCATTTGATAGCTATGGAATGTAAGGATGGGGGCCCTTTTTCTCAAGGGAAGAATACTCGACTACTCGGGATATCGTTTATGTAATAGGAATAATGAAACCGGAATTTGTCCAAATACTTATAGCCTACCTGAAGGAGCATAAGGAATTAAATCTCCGTGGTTTGGGGCGTTTGTCGTGGAAGCGGCATGCGGTGCGGGTTGCGCCTGTCGAGGGCTATGCTGCACCTGCCGGAGGCTACGCGACGCTGGAGCCTTATGATGGTAGTCCGGTGCAAGCGTCCTGGATATCACACTTAAAGGAGCACTTTAAGCTATCTGAGGAAGAGGCTGAGGCCATGCACAGGGATGTCCTTTCGGAGATTAATACCGGTATTAATGAGGGAGGGGAGTATGAAATCGTTGGCTTTGGGGCTTTTTTCAGAAAGCGCGGGCAAACCTATTTCAAACCGGAGCATATTGATTGGGAGGAGGAGCACTTCGGCCTACCGGTAGTTCCTGCTTCGGTAGTTACCTATGGGGAAGACGAAAAAAGAGATCTATTTCAAGAGGCTCTGGTGGTTCATGCCTCCAAGGAAGAGGCGAAGACCGATTGGAGTCTCTGGGAAGTGATTTTGGCATTGACTATAACCGCGCTTATATTGTTCTTCTTAACCCAAACGGTCAAACTGTTACTGAAAGAACCGGCGCAATCCGGTACAACAAAAATAGTGACTCCCTCAGTGGACTCTACAAGAAGGACAGATACCTCCCCGATTATCTTGCCGGTGGAAGAATCCCTTCCCGATGATGTCGAATCCGGAAACACCCACTTAAAAGACCATTACGGCAAGGCCTGCGTCATCATCGTAGGGTCATTTTCTAAATTGGCCAATGCCGACCAACTCGCACGACGGGTAGAGGCACACCATTACACGCCGTATCGCCAAAAATACGGAAACCATTACAGGGTCGGGGTCCAGTTCGACTGCCTTACGGAGGATTTGTATCGCAAGCTCTTTGTATTGCGCGGTGAGTTTGGCAAGGATGCCTGGATATTGGTTTACGATTAGAAAAACAACTCGAAGATGATAAGTGATATATTGCGTCGATTGCCGGATGAATTGTTTTTGATTGCCGGCCCTTGCGTCATAGAGGACGAAGAAAGTCCTATGCAGATAGCCTCCGAATTGAAGCGGATTAAGGACAAATTGGGCATCCCTTTTATCTTTAAGGCATCCTACAAGAAGGCAAACAGGAGCAGACTGGATTCTTTTACCGGTATCGGTGATGAGAAAGGTTTGGAGGTGCTGGGCCGGATACGGTCTGAATTGAAAGTGCCTGTCTTAACCGATGTGCACACCGCAGAAGAAGCACAAATGGCAGCGAAATATGTCGATGTATTGCAAATTCCGGCTTTCCTATGCCGGCAGACCGAGTTGCTGGTGGCTGCAGCCAAGACCGGTAAGGTGGTGAACATTAAGAAAGGGCAGTTCTTGAGTCCGGAATCCATGCGGTTTGCCGTTGACAAAGTGAGACAATCCGGCAATAATATCGTGTGGCTGACGGAGAGAGGGACGATGTTTGGGTACCGGGACCTGGTCGTGGATTACCGGGCGATTCCCACCATGCAAAGTCTGGGGTGTCCCGTGATTATGGACGGCACCCACGCCCTACAGAAGCCCAATACCCCTGGAGGGGTGACGGGAGGACAGCCGGAGTTGATTGAGACGATTTGCAGAGCCGCAGTAGCAGCCGGGGTGGATGGCTTGTTCTTAGAGACGCACCCGGATCCTTCCCTGGCAAAATCAGATGGAGCCAACATGCTACCTTTAGAGCGTATGGAGGGCTTACTCACCCGCCTAAAGGCCTTGTATGAAATGGTCGAAAGCTGGTGAGGAAGGATGAAATTGAGGTCTTTTTAATAAATATTTTTCTTTAGACAGGCCGTTAATGTGTATAACAATGTGCACCTTTTTTTAGAACCTCATACCGCCCTGGCGGCACAGGCTCACCCTCCTCCTCTCCTTTATAGCCTGTGATACTACAACGTTATACATTACAAGAGGAAATATAAAAATCAAAGATCAAATAATGCTATAGCGTCACAAGTTGTGTCCTAGTGTGCCTAATAACGCCAAGGCATCACAGGTCGTGGTGAATAACTCCTTTTTTGAACCACATAAGGCACAAAGGACATATTAGAATGTATTTATCAAAATAAATTCTACCAGAGGGCTATAACATCAGGATTGGATGCCTCGCGGGAAGTCTATTTAGTATCCAATTTCGATTCACCCCGTAGAATGTATTCAACAGGGTGAAAGATTTGGGATTTGTGCCTCTGAAGCAGTATTAGGGGATGAGGTTCTACACACGGAGTTAGAAGTAAAATGCTGACTACCCTTTCTTCTAATGCACCGGTGAAGCATAAGCTCTATTGCTATTTGCAAGGTTCATTTGTGCATTTTGTAATACACACGGCCGTTAATGATGTGGTTCAGTCGAACTCTATTCTTTACCTTTGCGACCTTAATGCGTTTTATGAAGGTGGTATCATTTATTTCGGTGGTTGTATTTGTGGCGTTGAGTGTCTGTGTAGAGGCGCAGGAGGCCTCTTATATTACGAAGGATATACGATTTGAAGGCATCCGAGTGACCAAGACATCCTGGCTTAGGACCTATATGAATTGTAAGGAAGGGACTCCATTTGATGTGGAGGAATACGAGCGGGATTTGCAAAATATCCGGAATCTGAATCTGTTCTTTAGTGTCTCCGGCGAATGGATTGTGGAGCGGGATAGCGTACACATTATTGTCCGAGTCAAAGAAGCCCGGTATGTATATCCCTACCTGTACATCGGGGGCTTCAAAGAGTCCTTTCAATTGGCTTTGGGGCTCAGTAATATCAATTGGAGAGGGAAGGGGGCCACATTGGGCGTGTGGTATCGCTACTATGACAGAAGTTCGCTTTCATTGTTCTATAAGCAGCCTCGCTTGCCGGGCAGCCGGTGGGGCCATGAAGAGGTATTGGGCGTTTATGGGACGATTGAACCCCTTTATTTTCAAGATGCAAAAGGGCTGGCGCTGTATGATTTGTACAATCTGGCGAGCAAAGCGTATTATTGGATGGATATCAACACCCATGTAGAATTCGGTGGAGGATACTTTCATGAAAAGTATGCAGCCTACGACCGGTCTGCAAAAGAGCACCTAAAGGAACCCTTACTGAGAAATAAATTCTTATTCCAAATCTCCTTGACCCGTGATAGCCGTGATTACTCCTTTGAGAAAGTGACGGGAGAGATGTACCAAGCTTCTTCTAACTATGTTTACACCATCGAGGAACCCGCGTTTCCCTTTTACTCCTTCCAATTGGAATGGCGGCATTACCGGATGCTTCCCAAGATGCGGGTAAATCTGGCGAGCCGTTTGTCGGTAGCGATGGGGACCAATAGGGTCTCGCCCTATCTGCCCTATGTTATCGATGGTTTTTCTAATGTTCGCGGCGTGGGCAATAGGGTAGCGCGAGGTACTTCATTGGCTTTGATTAATGTCGAGCTGCGCAGGAGGTTGGCCGTTGTTCCCTGGGCCATCTTACAAGGAGTGGCTTTTGGAGATGTTGCGTGGTTGCGTGATGCAGGCACTCCATTGGCCACGTGGTTTACTCCCTCTTCCAATTACAGTTACGTCGGTGCCGGGATTCGCGTCGCGATGCAAAAATGGTATCATGTAGTACTTCGGGTGGATTACAGTTGGGCACTGCACACTACCCGGGGAGCATCCGGTGGTTGGGTGTTTGGTGTGGGGCAGTTCTTTTGAGAAAGATTAGCGCATTCCTGCCCATCATTAAGATTCACTTTTTTGTCTGCTAAATTAGTGTTTTGTCGATTTGCCAATAGTGCGCCATACTATACGGGATATAGGCGGACAAAAAAAGCATTTGCACCCGGACGGGTACAAATGCCGGTAAATATCTTGTCAAAGTGTTCTACTTGTGAAACAAGTACGATTTGCTATTCAGATTTCCTTGGACACGCAAGATATAGGAATGCTGCTTCGCTAGTGGTGATACATCTATACTCAACAGAGCATTCGAAATAATCTTATGACGATTCTCCATTAATACTTGTCCATTCAAGCTGATGATTTGAGTCGCAATCTCTTCGCCAAAATGCTGTAAGTCGGTACGAAGGGTCAAGGTATGTTCTACCGGGTTGGGGAAGAGTTTGTCTTCAATATGCCCGGAAGAGCGAAGGACAGTCATGACACCGGAGTGGGTAGTGCTTTCATCAGAAGATATGGCGCGGATACGGTAATACCCCATCGGGTCAATAGGAGCGTTATCTTCAAAATGGTACTCAGGAGAAGTCTGGGCCCCAATTGTTCCAATAACGGACCAATGAATGGCATCTTTGGATCTCTGTACTTCGAATAATTCCCTTCCATCCTCGTAGTAATAGGTCCATTCGATCATATTGGAGGAAGCTAAAGCATAAGCGGTATTGCTAACGAAATCCAATGCCAAAGAGCTGCTTGTCTTAGCACAAATAAAGAAATTGCCAGCAGGGGCATTGCCATTGTCCGATACACGGATCAATATCGTATCTCCTGCGCTTAAACCGGCAAGGGACAAGGAAGGATGACTCAATGCGTCACCTTGTGCACACCCTAAGATGCCCATCATTCCGCAATGTCCGCTGTATGCGGCCACACTCCAACTGTGATTGCCTGCCGGTTGATTTTGATAAAGTGTTATATTAAGATCTCCACCATTGGGGACTACGACGGAATACCACAAATCCCTCGCTCCATCAAAAATACCACAGGAAGGAGTTGGTGCGCTGGAAGGGTGTGCACCGAGTGATGAACCACACCCCCTGTAGAGGATACACCCTGCATCGGTATTGACCAGTAACAATTCTTGAGCCCCGCTACAATTGTCATTATCGGGAGCGTAAATGAACGGGTCGGTAAATGTCAGTGTGAAAGGACCTTCTCCGTCGCCACCATATTCCCAAATTCTAAACCGAATCGTATCGCCGGGAGTCAGACCTGTAAGGTCAAGGGCCGGAAAGAAATTGTTGGAGTCGTCATTGCAGTCAATCTCTGACAAACTACCACAATCACCGCTGTATGCAGCCATTACCCAGTCATTCGGGCCTCCTGCATCTCCCACTTCTGCGTGAATCTTGCCGGATGGAGGGACAACTGCCGCGTACCAAACATCTTTCCCTTGACCATAAGAGCCGCAGCTCGGAATGGGAAGGTTTGGGTCATTGGTCGCTCCAAAATTATTCGCGACATAAGTGGCAGGGACCGGTGCACAACCGTCATTCGTGTTATATACTTCCAAAAAGATAGGAGTGCTACAGTCGTCCTGGTTGCCAAGTTGGGTGGTCTCAGCGAGACATAAATCGAAAGTACCCGTGGCAAAGTCGTCCGACCAAAGTTCCAAATAATACGTGTCTCCGGGCGTCAACCCTTTGACTATTTGTCCACTAATGCCGGTATTGTTACAATAGATAGCGATATTATTCCCCCCAACGGTGGGACATGATTCAAAGATGGCACCTTCTACTCTAAAGGCCGTTTTGAGGTTGACCATTAATGCGATCTCTCCGTTGGCCGGAGCAACGAAACTATACCACAAATCCCGGTTAATTCCCGCATTGTCACAGGGGGGATTGATGACAGCAGGAAGGGCGATAGTCGTATTCTCATTCTCAATCCGGTTTTGACACCCTGAGGTAGGCGATACCGTGAGTGCAAATGCGGCCGAACAGGTATTGCCGCCTTTGTTTTGACCGGATAGCAGCATCGGTGTCGTTACCATTAACACTATTAAGAGAGTGGATAATTTAATTGCAAATTGTTTCATGGTTCAAATATTTTAATCGTAACAGCATAGTGCTTGAAAGAATACAATTGAATGGGGTTGGTAAATTTATGCATTTTAGATAAGTAATGCAAAAACTAAACCATAATTTAAGTTCGCTGTATGGACAATATATGGCTCTGTCTTTAGCCTATATAAAGCATTAATAGAATATCGAAATGGTATAAGGTGCAAGGTAATAAGATTTTCTGACAGTCACAATATGTGAAAGCTGTTTTTTCTGTGAACTTCGTTCTATTTTATCAGGATTGTCTTAGGTGATAAGTAATGTTAGAATCTAATCTTATTGCCCAATGTAGTTGAAGAAGGAGGGAAAATACTGCGTTTCACTCCACAAGTAAGATTGGCCATTGAACCGTTTAGCACCTAATGCATTAAAGTAAATCGTAATTTGTAAAAAATATTAAATGAATGATATATACATTAATAGAAAAATTAATATATTTGCACTTGATTTAATAAAAGTCTAAATGAAATTGTATTATGCCTAGAATTTTAATCGTAGATGACGAGAAAAGTATCCGGAAAACCCTGAGAGAGATCCTTGAATTTGAAAAGTTTGAAGTGGAGGAGGCGTCAGATGGTATGGAGTGTATCGTTAAATTGAAGCGCGAGAAGTACGATGTCATTTTGTTGGATATCAAGATGCCCAATATGGATGGAATGGAAGCACTGGAGCGCATCCAACTTCTCAACCCGGAAACTCCTGTAGTAATGATTTCAGGACACGCCACTATTGATACCGCAGTCGAGGCAGTCAAGAAAGGGGCATTTGACTTTGTCAGTAAACCCCCGGATTTGAATCGGTTGTTGATTACCCTTCGTAATGCAATCGACAAAAGTGATCTCATCATTGAGAAGAAAATTCTCCAGCAAAAGGTCTCCAAGAAGGAATCCGGATTTAAAATGATCGGGAAAGCCGCCAGTATCAGTAAAGTGAAAGCTACGATTAAACGGGTAGCGCCCACGGAAGCCCGGGTGTTGATTGTCGGAGCCAATGGGACGGGCAAGGAGCTCGTGGCAAAAGCTATTCATTACGAAAGTCCTCGCAAAGACTATCCTTTCATTGAGGTTAACTGTGCTGCTATTCCCTCTGAATTAATTGAGTCCGAATTATTTGGGCATGAAAAAGGAGCCTTCACATCCGCTCATAAACAGCGTCCGGGTAAATTTGAGCTGGCCAACAACGGCACGCTTTTCTTGGATGAGATTGGCGATATGAGTCTTTCCGCACAAGCTAAAGTTCTTAGGGCCCTCCAGGAAAGCAGGATTACCAGGGTAGGGGGCGACAAGTCCATCCCCGTCAATGTGCGGATATTGGCAGCTACCAATAAAAATATACCGGAATTAATCGCACAAGGGAAGTTTAGGGAAGATTTGTACCATAGATTGGCGGTCATCGTCATCAAGGTACCTAAACTTAGCCAGAGAAAAGAGGATATTCCCTCTTTGATTGAATATTTTAATACCATTATCTGTGAGGAGTACAACATTCCTCCACGAAAGTTTGGTCCCTCTGCTATTAAAGCCTTAATGGAGTACTCTTGGACGGGTAACATTCGCGAACTGAGAAATGTAGTCGAACGACTTATTATCCTCGGGGGTGAGAAAATCACTAAGAGTGATGTGATGGAGTATGTATTTTTGATAAGTGGGATCCTGGTGAGTTGGAAGGGGTGCCCCTTTAC
>JALWRC010000051.1 GCA_027080725.1 Saprospiraceae bacterium | reverse complement strand
CTTCAAAGATGCGCTTTATTCTCTATTTGCCTCCATTCCATACAGCAACTTTACCAACAGTAAGCTCCCGGATTACGAAGGGTATTATGCAAGTGTAGTATATGCTTATCTCGCAAGCATAGGCCTCGACCTCACACCTGAAGACATTACCAATCTGGGTAGAATGGATCTGTCTGCCCAACTTGAAGCCAAGGTGTTTATCTTTGAGTTTAAACTATCGGAAAAAGCGACCGGAAATGCCCTGCAACAAATCAAAGAGCGACGATATTGGGAAAAATATCAAGACGCAGATAGCATTTACCTCATCGGCATCGAATTCAGCCGTGAAAAGCGGAATATTATCGGATACGAATGGGAGAAGATTTAGGTATAGCTTCCGACCCCCGAACTAACGTTGAAGATCGAAGGAAGACCGGAAGTAATATCTTTTTTACAAACCTCAGGATATAAATGGTTAAAACCATTTCAAAAACCGGCCTGTATCCTCCACCCCACACTTAAAACCGTGGGATAGATTCACACCATAGTCCCTGTTGGAGCGCCTCAAGGAGCGTTAGAGTGAAATACCCATGCAGTCAAATCTTGTCAAAGGATGGAGAATATCCCCCCTACCGCATCATATCGACCAAATCGCCAAATACACGCTTATAAATGCCGCTGCTGTCGCTGTCAAAATAGGCCTTTTCATTGTCCGAGCTGTGGAGGATGAAGGCTTTGGCGATGGTCGTGTCCGGATAGGCCATTATGTCGATGGTCTTGTCTCCCAGAGTCAGCTGTAGTTGGGCAGCAGGAGCAGGGGCTTTCCAGGATGCGCCCGGATCAACCAACTTTTGGCCGCGAAGCCGGGACAATGCATTGATATATGCCGTAATTTTGGAGGAATCCGTCGTTAGACCCGAGGCCACCCAATTTCCATCTTGAGGGGTAAGCGTGACGGCTTGGTCGCCATTGGTGAGACGGATGCTCTTGAGATCCTTGGGGTCAAACCGGGCGAGGGTCTTGTCCCGGTAACTGTCCGCATTGTCCGAAACCATAAATCCGCTGAAACCCTCTGTGGCAAATACCTCGTTTTTGCCGTGGAGTCTGACATACGAATTGGCAGTGCGGGCTTGCGGGTTGAATTTCATCTTTCCGATGAGCAAGTCTGTATGTTTTTTTCCGTTGGAGAAGACTTCCACCCGCGTGCATTGGCCGTCTCCCAATTCGTATTTGGCCCATTTTTCCGGTTTTTTGGCGACGATGTTATCGACCTTGATGTTATGCATCGCCGAGAGGGCATTTTCTACGGCGTTCTTGTCGGCCTCATAGCTCTTGTCGTCAGATATTATTGACCAGCTACCGTCTTTCTTTATCAACTCAAAGGACTTTTTGCCTTGTCCCTTGGGAGTAATCCGGAGTTGGTCAACCGTTTCGACGGAGAAGTCAGTGATGGTATCGCTAAAGCTCTCTTCTTTCTGATTGCCCAGGAAGGTGATGCCGAGATAGACGAGCAACAATACCAGAAATACAAGGATTAGATATTTATTTTTCATACGTATATGGTTTTAGAACGCTTGGTAAAGGTGAGTGCCTCCTAATGGGGAGGGATATGATTTTCATGATTTTCCTAATACTCCTCTTGCATCCTTTTCAGTCGTATGGCTTTCCTGCGCTGCATAAGGACGATGCCGATAAGGATGACAAGCAGGATGGGCAAACCGAAGTTGAGGTACTTGATCATGCTTCTCTTTCCGGTGGCTTCGTCTGTCAGATATTCTTGTTTGATAGGTCTCGAAACCACGCTTTTGGTTCGCAAGGCAATTAATCCCGTGTCATCACCGAGCCAATCCACCGCATTGACGAGGAAGCTGATATTATTGGGGTTTTGTTGTTGACGACCGCCGCCGGTGACGGCAAAGTCTCCATCGCTGTACACCACCATTTTGCTCTCCATCTCTCCGGACAATTTGCCTTCGAGTGTCGCGGCGACAGGGATGTGAGGCTTATTGAAATCGGCTCTCGACCACTGTTTTTGGATGTCGAAAAAGGTATTGCCTGCTACCACTCCCGACAGCTCTGAGGTCGTAGCCAGTGGTGTGAATCTTATGCTCGTATCGCCTTCAAACCGCATCGGGCTGGCAAACTGCAGGATGACTTCTTCTAATCCCGTCGTAATGGTATGTTTTGTGAATTCGGTTATGATCGGTAAGAAGGGAAATTTGACCTGCGACATCATTGTAAAAAATCCTTGCTTCTGCTGGACAGAGACGGTTCCGCAATTGTTGTCAATGATAAACTTGTGCTCTATCTCGAGTCCTTTCTGCTTTAACCAATCCTCAATTCGGGTATGGACAACCACTCCTCTGGAGTTTTGGAAATCCCCGTCAACGCTGTTAATCGCGAGGACCAATCTTCCGCCGGCTGCGAGGTAGTTGTCCAGTTTTCGGAAGTCGGCCATTTCAAAACTGTCCTTGGGGGCAATCATGATCGCCACCTTGTATTTGGGGTCGATTTGAGCAGCGGTTTTTAGGTTGACGGTCTCCGGGTTGTGCAATACCGAAAGGGATTGATAGACTTGAGAGAGTTGCTGCGCTCCGGGTTCGCCATGGCCGGACAGCAGGGCGATGGCCGGCTTGTCCTTGATGGCGACCTTTTTGATAGCCGTCGAAAGTTCGTATTCGAGGGCAGCACCGGGCTGGATAAAAGGGAGGACTTCCTTTCGGTCTTCGAGACTGATAACCGCACCGAGGAACGCCTTTTGCTGCTTGATTTCGTCTTTTTCGCGAACATTGATCATGACGGGACGGATGCCTTTTTTCATGGCCTCTTCCTCGAGGTCCTTGCTTTTGGACGGATCGACAAACCGGTATTCGACCATGTCGCCGCTGATGCTTGCATACTCTTCCAGCATATCGCGGAAATCTTCCCGGGTCTTTTGGATGTTGGTGGGAAGCTTTTTGGTAAAATAGGCGGTAATCGTCACCGGATCATCCAACGATTTCAAAATATCTCTCGTCGCATCACTTAAGGTGTACTGATGCTCTGATGTCAGATCCAGACGGTAATAGAATTTGTAGGACAAGAGGTTGACCAGGACCAATATCCCTAAAAAGATGAGTAGATTTGTATATTTTTTCATTGTTGTTCTGCTTTGTTTAGTTTCCGGATGCTAAGTTTTCCTTTGCCAGTTGGATGCCGAAGAGGTCCACCGTGAGGAAATAGATAATATCCCGCGTGTCCCATACGCCTCTCGAGATAGAATCCAGATGGGCCGACAAACTCATAAAGTCGAAGACTTTGCCCATCATCCCCGTCATCGATTGGCTTAGAATATCGAAGATGATTTGAAAGAATATCCCGATAAAAAGGGCAAGCAAAAAAGCGACGATTTGATTTTTGGTGATGCTGCTGGCCCAAATGCCAATCCCGATGTAGGCAGCACTAAAGAGGAGCAATCCCAAATAGCCACTCACGATGGCTCCATGATCGACCTTGCCGAGGTACGATATGCTGATGTAGTAGATGAGTGTGAGCCCCAGCGCAATCGCCACGAGCAGGAAAGCGGCAAAAAACTTGCCCAAGACCAGATGCATTTCGCTGATGGGTTTGGTGAGGAGCAATTCGATGGTGCCGGTGTTTTTTTCTTCGGATATCAAGCGCATCGTAATGGCGGGAATAAAGAAGAAGAGCGTCCATTTGGCGATGCTGAAAAACACGAGCAGGTCCGCCTGCTTGCGGATGAAAATATCTGAGCCGTACAGCCAGGTAAAAAAACCGGTAAAGCCAAGGAATGCGATGAGTACAATATATCCGGAGAGGGAGTCAAAGTACCCTGCCAATTCCTTTTTTGTTATAGTCCAGGTTTCACTCATTTCAATACGTTTTTTTAGTCTGTGGTTAGGTTTCTAAATACATCTTCGAGTTTGGTCTCGATCGGAATCATCTCGAGAATCGGCCAATTGTTTTGTACGCAAAGGCCGAATATATCGCGGTTGACCGGGCTGCCCTTGAGGCTTTTGACATCAAATCTACCGGGCCCTTCGCCACCGCTGATTTGCACGTCGATGACGCCCGGCACTTGGCGAAGTTTTTCGGCAGCGGCCAAGTCGTCCGGGACCTCGAGCTTGAGTTTCAAGATGTTTTTCCCTTCAGCTTGCTGGCGGAGGTCTTCCGAACTGCCATTGGCTACGATTTTTCCCTTGTTGATGATCAATATCCGGTCGCAGGTGGCTTCCACTTCCGGAAGGATGTGCGTGCTGAGGATGACCGTTTTTTCTTTACCGAGCTCTTTGATGAGTTCCCGTATCTCTATGATCTGGTTAGGGTCCAGCCCGGTGGTTGGCTCGTCCAAAATCAGTATTTCGGGGTCGTGGATGAGCGCCTGAGCGAGGCCGACCCTTTGCCGGTATCCCTTGGACAATTCACCGATGAGCTTGTGTTTTTCCTTGTTGAGGCCGGTGAGGCGGATCATTTCCCGCACCCTTTGGTCGATTTTTTCCTTTGTGACGCCTTGGAGTTTGGCACTAAAGCGCAGATAGTCCACCACAGGCATATCGAGGTAGAGCGGGTTATTTTCTGGCAGGTAACCGATGGAAGATTTGGTCTCCCCCGTTTTAACCGACTTCCCCTGGACGATGACATCCCCTTCGTCCATATTGATATAGCCGGTGATGATTTTCATCGTGGTGGTCTTGCCCGCTCCATTGGGCCCGAGAAACCCGAGAATCTCCCCCGGCTTGACCTCAAAGGAGACATTGTCCAATACCTTCTGATGGCCGTAGTGCTTGCTTACGCCATTGATTGCAACATTCATATTGTGCAGTTTTTGTTTTTTTGGTATGAAATGGTTGGCTTTGTGCGTTGGTCTATATCCATATTGTAAAAATACCGTCAAAAGACGTTATTCAACGCAAAAATAAAAGTTGCATATTAAAATCATCTGTTAAATAGTGTTAATGATTTGTAAATGGAGGGTGCTAATCCGGATACAGAGTTCATGTAGTATAATGCGCAGCTATTTTCCCCGAATCGAGACACTAAAACAGGAGCAACCATAGCCCACGGTTTTAACCGTGGGTTTAGGGTGAAAGACGTATTTTTGCAATGGTTTTAACCATTTGTCGTTTCTCACATCTCACTATAAAAGTGGTCTCAAGAGTTGGAGGGAAGATAGGAGACGCAATGCATTGCGTCTGTACATTCTTTTCCATTCCCGGGAACATTAATTCTTTATGAGTTTACGCGCCAGGGG
>JALWRC010000050.1 GCA_027080725.1 Saprospiraceae bacterium | reverse complement strand
CTCTTTCAGCAATCGTTTCAGGAGTGTGTCCGCCGGGATGTCCCAATACATCAGATAGGTATTGGGTATGAAATAGCTGAGTATATTCTCCTTCGTAATCTCATCGGTAGAGTCTGCGACAAAGTGGTGGAGCTCGGATAATATCTCTGTCGAATCCAATGCCAGTGGTTTTGCCAACTGCCCACTCAACTCTTGCAGGGTTCTTGCCGAACGAAAGGTCAGGCGGATGGGATCCTGGTTGGCAATACGCAGTTTGCTTACGATTTCATAATTAGAAAGGCCCGCCTTTAAGAGGTATCTCCCGGAAGGTACTTGTGGGCGCTCGTAATGCATCCACTTCGAGATGAAGCGGAAAGAAGTGTTATTTCGCAAGACAGAATCCCGTTGGAGGGTAGCGAAGACCTCCTCAAACGAACTTCCGGGACGGATATAAAGTGTATAGGGCGCCTTCTTTGGGTTGATGTTGGGGCCGAAAATCTGACGATAAAAGGCGTATCCACTGATTAGGGCGATAACGGAGATTGCGGCAATGGCAAAGAGTAGCTTCTTGATCATGCTCTACGGTAAAGAATTGGGTTAATACTGCTCGGATTCGTTGGGGAAATCTCCGTTTTTTACATCTTCAATATAACGCCAGACCGCTTGCTCTACCAAATCGTGCAAGTCGAGATAGCGACGCAAAAAACGAGGATGAAAATCCTTGGTAATGCCCAACATGTCATGCGTGACCAAGACCTGTCCATCCACGTGAGGCCCGGCGCCGATGCCTATAGTAGGTATAGCGATGGACTCGGTGACTTTTTTGGCCAGGGCCGAGGGAATTTTCTCAAGGACGAGGGCAAAACACCCGAGTTCTTCCAGCACTTTGGCATCTTCAAGCAACTTATTGGCTTCTTCTTCTTCCCGTGCACGGACTTGATAGGTTCCAAACTTATAAATCGATTGTGGGGTCAACCCTAAGTGCCCCATCACCGGGATGCCGGCGGACAATATACGCTCGATCGACTCTGCTATCTCACTACCCCCTTCCATTTTGACTGCATGCGCTTCGGATTCCTTCATGATTTTAATCGCAGAATGCAGGGCATGGTGGCTGTCACCCTGATAGGTACCAAACGGCAAATCCACCACCACCAGGCAGCGGTTAATCCCCCGTATCACAGACTGTGCGTGGTAAATCATCTGCTCCAGTGTGATCGGCAATGTGGTCTCGTGCCCAGCCATGACGTTGGACGCAGAGTCACCGACGAGTAAGACTTCGATGCCGGAGGCATCGAGCATCTTGGCCATGGAGTAATCATATGCGGTAAGCATCGCGATCTTGTCTCCTGCCTCTTTCATCGAACGCAATGTCCGCGTAGTAATCCTTTTAGGTTTTGTTTGCATGTTTTCTCTATTTCAGATAGTATAAAGCACGGCAAAAATAGAATAATCCCAATGGTCATTCGTGTATTGGTGCTATTTTTCGTTGGTAATAACAGGCGTAGGAGCAAAATAGTTTGATATTATGTCCTTTTGCTTGCATCAAATTTATATTTCATTGCCATTAGTAACCGGCTCTCCGTAGTTTCATTATTTTTGCATTCTCCTTGGAAAAGAAAATGGAGATGGTGTAATTGTTCCGGAACAAATAACGTTAAGGAGTGATGGAATGCCAATGGGAGGTATCTCCCGGATTATTGGGTTTGTATAAAATTATCGATTTTAATGAATAAAATTACTGCTTTAGCTTTGGGCTTGTTGTTTGCCACACTTTGGAGTGCTTGCAACAACGAAGTGGATTTGATAGAAGAGGGGCATGATATTCCGGTGGTGTACGGATTCCTCGATTTGGCAGATACCGCCCAATACCTCCGGGTTATGCGTGTATTTGGAGAGGAAAACACCTCGGCACTCCAGTTGGCCCAAGATCCGGATAAACTATACTATTCCGGTGCGGAGGTGTCGTTGCGCGTAGGCGATCAAGGAGAGCGGGTACTGCTCGAAAAAGTAGATGGAGCCCTCGAGGGATACCCGCGGGATACCGGCGGCGCCTTGATTAGTCCAAACTATTTGTATAAAGTGCGGACCGGCAGATTGAACCTCAGCGGTGGAGAAGAGATTACCCTTCAAATCAATCGGGGGGGGAAGACAATAGGGGAGAGTACTATTCACGTTTTGGCTCCCTTTGCTGTCCGCTCTCCAGTAGAAGGGGATGCTCTCACCTGGCACCCCCGGGCTCCCCTGACCATCAAATGGCGCAGCTCCCCTTACGCCAAACTCTACGACATAAAGATGAGAATCTACATCAGCGAGCACAATCTAAAAACCAATGATTGGACGCGTAAAGAACTTGTATGGATTCCGGTTAGAGGGCAAATTAAACGAAGTGGGACACGGCTATACGAGCGTGCCATCATCTCCGCCAATGACCTTTATCAATTCCTGACTTCTAACCTGGAGCCTATAAAGGATATAGAGCGCTATTGGCAAGGAGCGGATATCACTATTTATGCCGGAGGACAAGAATTTGTAGATTTTCAACAGGTGATATTAGCCAATGTTGGCCTTACCGGTTCGGTAGAGTTGCCCCTCTATTCCAATATCCAAAATGGTTTGGGGGTTTTCTCCAGTAAGTACCACCTGGAGACCAATAATCATACCCTCACCAAGAGTTCCATCGACTCTATCCAACTCAATACCGATACCCGGAAATTGAACTTTAAGAATTAGGGAACTCTCAACATTTAGTTGTCGGGGTAGATTTGTGCGTGTTTTGTGTCTGAACGAGCCAAAAACGCAGATAATTGTAGCTTTACCAATGCTCAGGGAACAAAGTTCATACAGTATTTAGAGCAGCCATTTTTCTCTGAATCAAGGCGCTAGAACAGGATAGACCACGGTTTCAACCGTGGGCTTCAGGTTATCAATTATTCTTGGTAATGGTTTTAACCATTTACCGGACGTTACTCTCAGGAATTGGCAAATGAGTCAGAGGGAAGGAGCAAGATTATATGTGCAGTTATTTTCTGTGCAAAGCACTAAGCCCTACATCCCACCCGGGAATCCTCCTTTGCCGCCAAACTGTTGCATGAGGGCTCCCATTCCTCTTCCTTTGCTCATTTTGTGCATCATTTTACGCATTTGCTCAAATTGCTTGACGAATTGGTTGACTTCGTGGATGTTTTGGCCACAGCCTTTAGCAATACGCCTTTTGCGGCTCATGTTGAGCAGGTCCGGATTGGCGCGTTCTTCCGGAGTCATGGATAGAATCACCGCTTCCACTTTATTGAAAGCGGAGTCATCGATGTCGAGATTTTTGGTCAACTTGTTCATGCCCGGTATCATCGAGAGTAGCCCCTTAAGGTCTCCCATTTTGCGGATTTGCTGCAATTGGCTACGGAAATCATTGAAGTCAAATTTGTTGCGCTTGATCTTCTTCTCAATGCGCTTTGCCTCCTTTTCATCAAATTGTTCTTGTGCTTTTTCGACAAAGGATACGACGTCTCCCATACCGAGAATACGCTGGGCCATCCTGTCCGGGTGAAAGACATCCAATGCGTCCATCTTTTCGCCGTGACTGATAAATTTAATGGGCTTCCCTACAGTGTATTTGATGGATAAGGCAGCACCACCTCGGGTGTCCCCGTCCAACTTAGTCAGGACAACCCCGTCATAGTCCAGGCGATTATTGAATTCCTTGGCCGTATTGACCGCATCTTGTCCCGTCATCGAATCCACCACAAAGAGGGTTTCCGTCGGGTGGACAGTATTTTTGATGCGCTCGATTTCAGCCATCATCTCCTCATCGATTGCCAGGCGTCCGGCCGTATCAATAATGACGATGTTGTGACTGTTGGCCTTGGCATATTGGATGGCATTAACCGCTATGCTCACCGGATCTTTGTTTTCTTCTTCTTTGTAGATGGGTACTTGTATCTGCTCACTTAAGACGGTCAACTGATCGATCGCTGCCGGACGATAGACATCCCCTGCAACGAGCAACGGCCGCATTTTCTTTTTCTCTTTCAGGAATTTGGCCAATTTACCGGAGAACGTGGTTTTTCCCGACCCTTGCAATCCGGAGATAAGCACTACCGCCGGCTTCCCCTTGATATTAAAATCTGCGGTATCTCCTCCCATCAGTTCGGTGAGTTTGTCCTGCACAATCTTGACCATGAGTTGGCCCGGCGTTACGGATTTAAGGACATTGCGGGTGCCGAGTGCCTCCTCCTTTACTTCGTCGGTAAACGATTTTGCAATGCTGTAATTGACGTCGGCGGCAACAAGAGCCCGGCGTATATCCTTTATAGCCGCGGCGATATTGATCTCCGTCAGTTTTCCTTTGCCGCTGAGATTCTTAAAAGCGGACTCTAATCTGTCATTGAGTGATTCGAACATATCTACTTATTGGTAGTGAATTGTTTTTGCTAAAGCGATGCAAAAATACGGAAATAATGGGATATGGAAGGAGAGGATGTTGTGGGGTGTGTATAACACGATATGAACCACGAATAAGCCCCTCTTCCCGGTAGCTCAATCCTTGGCAATGATGATTTTTTTGGTTTGGATGGCTTTTGAGGTAACGAACCTTGCCAAATAAATCCCGGAGGGAAATCCTCCCAATTCTATCACTTGTTCAAATGGAGCTTGCATCGTCTGTACCCGTAACAATGCTCCTTTGACATTGTAGAGTTCGAAGAGGACCTCACCGCTTATGTTTTTCGGGCGAATGTAAAATTTGCCCCGGCTGGGATTGGGATAAACGACAAAATCGAGGGAAGAAACATCCACTTTTCTTGTGCCGGTGAAACATTTGCCTTTGGTCCAGGAGGTGATGCCATATTGATAGAAAGCCACGCATTCATTTTGGTAGGTGATGGAGTCGCATCCACAGACCGGGTCATAGACCGCTGCACAATAACGGGTAGTGTCGATGAGCTTAGGATCACGGCAACGGTATTGGCACCAGCCCCTTTTCCATGAGGTTACCCCGGCGTATCGCATGGCTACACAAGCATTGGCGTAGGTGACCGAATCGCACCCGCAAACCGGGTCAAAGACATGCTCCTCCTTGCAATTGACCGAGGGGTCAATCAGTCTTGGTTCCTTACAGAAACAGGGACCCGGTGAGGTGCCGTATGGAGATACTCCAAATCGTTTGGTGGCGACACATTGGTTGTAATAGGTCACCGAGTCACAACCACATACCGGATTGTAGGTCTCCAGGCATTGGAAACTCAAATCAACGCTGTCCAAATCGATACATTTGCAAACGCCCGGGGTATAAATACGAATCCCATATACCAATTCTGCAATGCACTTGTTAAGATAAGTGATACTGTCACATCCGCAAACCGGTTCGACGGAAGAAACATCTTTTCCGGTGCACAAAGTCTTTATGTAAGGATCCTCCGAATACACCTTGTGGCAGACGCATTCTCCTTTTTTGTAGGTTCGCAACCCGTATTTGTACCGGGCTATGGAGGCATTTCTGTAGGTGACAGAATCGCATCCACATACGGGGTTATAGGTAAGGCTGTCCACCTTGGACAGGTCGATAATCGTCGAGTCATAGCAGGGACAGGGACCATAGGTGTATTCATCGATTCCGGCATACTGATAGGCCCAGCATTCTGAAATATAAGTAACAGAATCGCATCCACATACCCTTGGGTCCCATCGGTTGGTGCGAAGGAATTTGAAGTAATACCTTATGGATTCGATAAGACAATTTTCATCACTGGAGTCAATCAACGTCGAATCATAGCAAATGGGAAGGGCTCTGGCTTCAAAATCCACGGTATTGTGATAGACCTGCTGTCCCTTCAATTGATGACCTGCAATCAGGGTCATCAGGGTGAGCAGAATCGTTAGAAAGTGCGTGGTAATTGTGGTCGTTCGTCTCATAGCTTAAAGTTTGATAAATTTTTCCATGTATGAAAAGTTCTCTCCCCGAAAGTGTATCATATAGCTTCCGGAGGAAAACTCTGTGAGATCCAAGTCAAAATCGGTGATCGAAGCGTCTATTTTGGTAGAATACACCGTTTTCCCGGCCGTATTGTATATCTTCAAATCATAGTCTCTGTGGGGGCTAAACCGGATACTCAGCCGGTCTATTACGGGATTGGGGGACAGCTCGATGGCAACATGTACCGGTGCAACCCGTTTGGTCGTATTAACGGTGTCGCAGACGCTCCCCTTCAGTGGTCCGAGATCGTAGTTGGGGAAGTAGGGGAGGGTCCGCATATTGAGGCTGGGGATTTTTATGGCATTGGGCTCGAGGAGTATGGTGTCCTCTTTAGAGTTGGCGTCGTGGATGACGTGCATAACTCCTGTCGAATGGATATTGGACAAAATCATCGTTTCATTGTCCCATAGAATGATGTTCTCCGGGGCAATGCCCTTCGGAAGGGGTTGTTCGTATATGGGGTGAAGGACAACACCCAACTTGTCAAAATCCAAACGGCGTATCTTCCTCTGGAAGTACCGGTGCCAATATTCCAATCCCTCATGAACCATGAAGAGTGATCTGGAATCCGGAGAAAACGCGATATGCAGGTGTCCGAAATCGGTGTAAACTTCCGGAACATATACGGGATTAGACAAGGTGCCTGCACACCGGTCAAAGTCGAGTAGGGTGAGGCCACACCGTAGGGTGGCACGTGCCAGCTTTGTCCCGTCCGGACTAAAACGCATACTCCCGGGGTATTGGCATACCGGATCGCTGAGAGCGGGACCCAACGTTTGGGTAGCGACAAAATGCATTCCCTCCGGGTCTAAAAGATAGATATCAAAGGCGTTCTTTTGTTGTTCTGAGACGACTATCCACCAATCCCGTCCATTGGCGTGCTTGGTTACGGCAAATCCTTCAACCGGTACCGATGTCAGCATCTTTTGGTGCTCTATCACCTCTGCATCTCCATTGTCTTTGGTAGAGATAGTGGTATAAAAAATTCTGTCCGGCTGAATGCGGTAGATGCGATGCAGCCGGGCTTTGATGTGGAGCAAATAGAACTTATCCTTATGCCCCGGGGCGGGTAAGAACAAGGCAGCTTCGGGGAGCATATATCCATATTTTGGACAGGCCAAATCCCGTACTTTTCCGGGGTTCAGATGATCCCCACCGGAAATGATTTGGTGTGTGGCATCATAGATGGCGCACCCATTGGTGTAGAGGAGTAATTGTCCGGCACTATCCGATATACTTGCGAAAGTGCTTTCGAAGTTGACGTCCTCCGGGACGGGAGAAAAAGCGTATTTCCCCGCTTCCCAATGCATTTGTACCGGTTGGCGCTCATTATCATAGGGGGGCTCACGGTACCCCATGAGCCAATTGGCGCGTTGCCCTTGACCGAGCAACGATATGCTGAAGGATAAAAGAAGCAGCAAGAGAATTGAATACTGTATTTTTTTCATGATGGATGATTTTTACTATGGCTTAAAGGCATGTCGGTACCACACTCCATTGACTTCAAATTCCCCGTTGGTCGAGTCGATGGGGACCGGCAACGTAGGCCCTCTGATGGTATCACAGGGGCTTCCCACCAAGGCACGGAGTCGATAATTGGGGAAGTTAGGTAAGCCTACGAAGTTGTAGGAGGGCAGGTCGAGGCCGTGCTGCCGTACGTCACAGGCGATGCCGGGTAGATTGGGGCGGTTGATGACATGGAGGAGCCGGTTGTCATTGCCGGTCGAAACATAGAGCTTACCGTCGGGCCCCAGTTGAGAGAAAATAAAACTTGTGATAAAAGTCTCTATCAAATGGTCGCTTTCGGCCACTGGATAAATCGTCTCCGCAGGATTGGGATCTTTTACGTCGATCTGCATGATCTCATTGGGATGGATAAAGTAGAGATACCGGCTGTCTGGTGAGAACTCATGCATCCGCTGTATGGTTTGACTTCTGGTGATGGGCATGACGATGGTCCGCTTGTTGGTTATCATCCCCACACAGCGATCGAATTCCAAGAGGTGTACCCGCTCGACTTCGTTGATATCGGAAGAGGAAATCATTGTGCCATCCGGTGCCGCACGGAGCATATTAAATCCACCAAAGGGCACTTGAATAGAGGGAGCCAGTGGGATGTCTTCTCTGGTTATTCCCTCGGGGTTGATGAGATAACGGAAGTATGACCTGCCTTTGTCTTTAAGGATGATGCACCACCAGTCCCTTCCGTTGGCGTGCCGGATAAGGGCATAATGTGAAAAGGATTCTTGAATGGGGCCGATGACTACATTTTTTTCTATGACTGCCCCCAGCCCATCGTTTTGCCGCATATCGATACGGGAGAAATAAAAAGGAGAAAATTCTAATGCATTTATATCATAACGGGCTTGGTGCGCTGATATATAAAAAAGTAAATATTCATCCGGATGTCCCGGATAAGGTATAGCAATAGGTTGTTGACCTATTGCATAATCACCAAATTTTGAATTACTAAAATCCCAAAATTTTCCCGGATTAATGGTGTCCCCGTATTGCATAATGGTGTCCTCAACATTGAAGATATGCAAACCATTGGTATAAAAGATGAGTTGCCCGGAGCTGTCACTCATCGAACAAGGACTGACAAAAGAATGTCGAAAACGGTCAGGGAGTAAGCTCACCTTTGGGGTGCCGTCATTGAAGTCGATGCGCATGGATCTGTGAAGTCGATTTAAAGCATTGCCCCCAATGATCCAGTTGTAATCGTATTTTTGAGCACTGGATAGCGCGGATAGAAGAAGCAATACAACAAGGGGTAGAAACTTCTTGATAGACATATTGGAAGATTGAAATATGCAATCCGGTTAAGATTGCTAATTCGAGCTAATTAACCGGATTGCATAGTAGTTAATAAATTGTATTTATTTGACGATGGATACTAATGTAGCTCCCATGAGCTCTTGATCCTTTGTTAGCTGCAAGATATAAACTCCGTTCGGAATATCTGATACCTGCAATGTCGTGGATGTACTACCGTCCTTGACGCGCTTCATTGTGCGCAATTGGCCGGTCATGTCCATCAGATTAAGTACGACATTTCCCATGCCGGACGACCAGCTGACCTTAATAAGGTTTTCTGCCGGATTGGGGGTTACTGCAATGGTCTCCGGTGCTTTATTTGAGGTGGCCAATAACGGGGCACTTCCGGTACAAAAGATCGAATCATTCATCGACTCCGGATAGTCCAAATAGGACCGTGCAAGCAAGACCGCTTTACCCCCATCTGCCGAGCATTGGTTGGCCAACAGGGTCAGCTCGGCAATGTGCTGGCTGGACCAAGCCGTGTCGTTTGCGTTGAAATCCTCTAAGGATATTGTCATGAGGTCGGAATAGTTTTGGGCGGCAATATTCGTACTGCTAAATCCATTCAAGTCTTGTAAAAGAGCGGTCGCCGTTTGATGTGCGGAACTGTCTTGTTGGGTTCGAATGGATTGGATAACTTGTTCTACCGCCTCCAACTGATTTCGTAGAACAACCATCTGAGAATCGACCGTTCCTGTAGTGTCTTGAATCCAGGAAGGGTATAAGGATTGGATTTGGCTTAATAAAGTATCCCTTTCCTCCATCTTTGTCGATAGGGTCGTTTCGGTGGTAGGGTCAAATTGGTACATTGCGGCCCATTGGGTTTCGATATTTGCGAGAAATCCGATATCCCCTGCTACGTGCTGATTGTAAAAGGCGATGGCCGAGCTGTCTTCAGTCAGTAACCCGGGGTGCTTTAGGATGAATTTGAAGCGATAATAATCGGCACTCCACGCATAGCCGTCACCGGGATACGGGTTCATACTGAGGGACGGATTGTCGGGAAATACAGGAAGGGCTGCCGGAGGTCCGCATTGGGAGAGCTGGGTTTCAGATTGCCCGATTGCTCGAACGCTAGGGTCATTGACCGGGTCGGGCCACTCAGGGCCTGGATTGTTGGGATCGGTGTCAACGATATATCGATTTTCAAATCCCATTCCATTTAATACTTCAATATCAAAAACCGGAGGTCTCACACCGTCTTCCCATAGGTTTTCATGAAATCGTTGCACCCCGTGGTGTCCGGAGATAAAAACTCCATCGGCATCGGCTTCGAAGTGATTTTGTATGACATTACTCGGGCTAAATCCATTTACAACAAGACCGGTTTGTAGTTTATGCAAATTATTACAAGAGTATAATCCATCTTCTGCCCCTGTGATATAAATACCTTGTTGATTTGAAAGAAAACCACTAGGGATAGTTGGAGGAATGAATCCTGTAATATCATTCTGGCGAACAACAGGTGCTTTGCATAATAAGCAATAGACACCCCTATATTTGTCATTTGTTGGAGTAGCAAAAGAGGTGAATGTAGTCGTGTTGTTTTCAATTACTACTCCGGCGATACCTTGGTATAATGAAATATCTATCCCTTCCCCGGAGGTAAAAGTTGTCTCATTGTTTCTGATATAAATATTGCTATTTCCTGGGAATCCACGGTTGTATACAAGAATGGATTCTGAATATCCACTGCTCTGATTATCGTTTTTATAGAGATTAAAGTCAAGACCTGGTATAGCGTTATCTTCTACTGTAACGCCAATATCATATTCACTGCTAAATATCATGTTATCATGGACCTTGATGTCCTTGAGCCTTGCTTCCCTAAGTGCAGCAAACTCACCGGAATTTAAGGAGGTGTTGTCATGAATATCTGCATCCATACCCATGAAAATTCCATGATTGCAGGATGTAAAGGTATTGTCTAAAATGGTGCATTTGTGTGCACCGGGTTCGTACGTCCCATTAATACCCACCCCACAATACTCAAAACGACTATTCTCAATGGTGACTGAAGTTAGTATTACAATAATACCAGCTTTAAACTGCCTAACAACTGGTCCTGGTGTTCTGCGAAATTCATAACTTACAAATTTGTTGTCAGGCCCAATTGTAACCGGAGGACTGCTTTCAATTCGAATACCAAAATAAGGCATATAGCCTTCCTTCGTTGCTATTCCCCCTTCAAAAGTATTTTTCTCTACTTGATGGATTCCTGAAGCATTTTGAAAGTGTATTCCGACTTTACACTGCGTAAAGTGGTTATTAATAACCGTAATCTTTCCAGGGCCAGTGGTTAGTGGTCTTATTCCTCGTGACATATCTGCAAGATATGAATTCTGTATATCCAACACGCCATTAACTCTGATATCTTTCCACATGTTGCTACACCCTTCCAATGTGGCTCCATCGATAGTTAAAGTGCTTGTTGATCTAATATGTAAATAGGAATTACTGGTAATAAATAAAAGATGGGATCCAGGTGCAAAAACATAATCTTGGTTTATGACTAATTCTCCATTAATGATTAGGTATTGCGGTTGGGTCAAAGCTTGATTGTAGGGGAGCAGTTTTTGAGCCATAATTAAGTCAGAAACTGTATATTCAGGATCGCCAACACAAACATACTCCGATTCATGACCGGAAATTAAGCATCCGGTCACTTCAGAAGGTAGATTGCTGCAATTTTGCGAGTAAGACGAAGTGAACATAGTAAAGAGTAGGATAAGTAATAGTATTTTCTTTAATCGTTTAAAGAAAATACCCCCCCCCATTTGTAAATGTCTGGAAAGCAGTGTGTTATGAAATGCTCTGTAATCTCGGGAGCGACCGGTCTGAAATAAAACATTACGTTTTTTCATGATAAAAAATTTTTGAGTGAAAGAATAAATTCAAGTGTGGTATTACACAATTCAGGTAATCAGAAAGGAGGGTATTCAATGAAATTGTGTAAAAGTAAGTGTAATGGGTAATAACGTTCTATAAATATTCACATGGCAAATATAACTAAACATTTTTAATGTGAGGTAATGATTTCGGATTTTTTTTACTGAAAAGTGTATAATTGAGTAAAAATGATTAAATGCGCGGTATTTTATGCTTTGAATTGAGCAGAGGGACACTGGTTTAAATGTGGTAATTAATGAAGCCATTGTTTCCCCGGATTTACACTTATAATACACCCTCATCCCCCCCATCATAACCGACAATCTATTATCTTTGGGGTATGATTAAGAACAATACGCGCAATTGGGCCTTCGGGATAGGGACGGTTTTTGTCCTGTTTCTGTTGTATTATTTTCGCACCGTGGTGAGTTACATCATCATCGCATGGGTATTGTCGTTATTGGGGCAACCCATACTCAACTTTATGCTCGAGAAAACGCCATTGGGCAGGTGGAAGTCCGGGCGCTCCATCGGAGCTTTTTTGGTGTTGGTGTTGTTTGTTTTTGTGATTATCGTGTATGCCTTGTTGTTTATTCCTCTTATCATTCATCAAGTCGATATCCTCACTAATGTAGATTACAATGCGTTGGGTCAAACACTGGCGGAGCCGTATAGCCAATTCAAAGAATGGATGCATCAACGCGGGCTTTTATCCGGCTCCGATGTCGATACACAAGAAATCCAGAAATACGTCCTCTCGCTCATCGACCCATCCAAATTGACGGCCATACTGGGTGCTTTTTTGTTTGGGATAAAGGATATATTGGTGGGGTTGGTGTCGGTTTTTTTTATTGCCTTTTTCTTCTTAAAGGAGAAGCGACTCTTTATGGGAGGAGTGCAGAGTTTTGTGCCGCAGGCCTACGAGTCACAGGTAGAGGAAGCCGTTAAGGAGGCCACTTTTCTCTTGACGCGCTATTTTGGTGGGGAGTTGATGCGGATGTTTTCTATGGTGAGTTTTATCTTTCTCCTGCTCAGTTTCTTTGGGGTCAAAAACGCGCTTTTCATCGCTTTCTTTGCGGGAATTATCAATATTATCCCATATGTGGGTTCCCTGCTGGGAGCGATATTCGGGCTTTTTGTGACGTTGACCAACAATTTGCACGATCCGTTTTCCGCGGTGCTGTTGCCGAAGCTCATCACAGTTGGTGGGATATTCATGGCCGCACAGTTGCTTGACAATTTTGTCTTGCAGCCTGTGATTTTTTCATCCCGGGTAAAGGCGCACCCATTGGAGATTTTCCTCGTTTTCCTGGTCGGCGCCCAAATCGCAGGGCTGTTGGGGATGTTGATCGCGATTCCCTCTTACACGGTGCTCCGGGTCATCGCCAAGGTTTTCTTCAGCCATTTCAAGGTGGTGAGGAAGCTGACGGAGAAAATGTAGCCTGCTCCCGTGCTGTCCACTATTTCATACAAAAAACAATCTAGCCTGCCTTTGCTCCTTACTCCATGGTTTGGGGATTACGCCTCCAACACCTTAAAGGCGAAGCCCAAATGCTCTATAATATCCCCGGCAATCAATGCATTGTGTCCGAGTTGGTCTGCTGCGATGTCGCCGGCCAAACCATGGATATAGATCCCGGTCATAGCCGCCACGAGAGGGGAATATCCCTGTACGAGAAGTCCGGAGATGACACCTGTCAGCACGTCGCCACTCCCTGCCGTGGCCATACCATCGTTGCCTGTGCTGTTAAAATAAACCAGCCCTTCCGGGGTCGTCACCCGTGTGAAATGCGATTTGTAAACGATATAAATACTGTGCCGGATACTGGCTTCCCGTTGCAGTTCGAGCACCTCAAATGGGTTGTCCGCACTTCCAAACAATCGTTTGAATTCCTTGGGATGTGGGGTCAGGATACTGCGCTCGGGTATTTCGTCGAGGAGGCCTGTCTGCATTGCTATGATGTTGAGCGCATCGGCATCCAGAACGAGGGGGTGTTGAGCCCGGTTCAGAAAACTCGCCAATGCCGATTGGGTGAGGTCGTTGGTGCCCAAGCCGGGACCTATCGCACAAGTGGAGGTGCCGGTAGCGAGTTGAGTGATACAGAATTCGTGTTTATCGGGGGCTAACATGACCTCGGGGAGGGCCGTTTGCAATGGGATCACTCCACATCTCGGGACATGTGCGGTCACCAGTCCCACCCCGGACCGCAAGCAAGCCTTGGCACACAAGAGTGCTGCCCCCATCTTTCCGTAGCTGCCCGCTACGATGTGCGCATGCCCGAAGGTGCCTTTGTGGGATATGTCGGATCGCTGTTGGTGGAGAGATTGGATGAGGGGGAGGTCCAGCATGAAATGGTGGACCGGGATGCTGTCGATAAACCCTTTGTCCAACCCAATATCCAATACTTTCCATCGCCCATAATACCGGTAGAAGGCATCTAACAGCAGGGAGAGTTTGGGAGATTGGAAGGTGTAGGTGGCCCCGCATTGCATGACGGGTCCTTCGGGAGGTTTATCTGCATAAAGGCCGGAAGGCAAGTCCACGGCGACGGTAAGCCGGCTGTTTTTATTGATGTATCGAATCAGTGCTCCCCCTATACCGGATATAGGCCGGGATAATCCCGATCCGAAGAGCGCATCGATGACGCAGTGCCTTGGAGATAGACCGGGGAAGTCCGTGGTCGCACTCAGCTCTCGCACGACAATCCCTTGCCTCTTGGGCAGCCGCCCGAAGTTGTGGGCGAACTCTTCAGATTGGGTCGCACTAATCGCGGGTATCCATACCTCTACCTCAAATCCCTGCTGAGAGAGCAAACGTGCGATGACCAAACCATCTCCGCCATTGTTGCCGGGACCACAAAGTACATAGATCTTTCGGCCGGTGTCGGGAAAGTCTTCCATGAATTGTGCCGTCCAAATGGTCGCAGCTCTCTCCATCAAGTCAATGGAGGTGATGGAGGTGTGTTGGATGGTGTAAGCATCTGCTCTTCGGAGGTCTTCTGAGGATAGGATTTTCATGCCGTTACGAGATGAGATGAATGGATACCGCTAAGGTACGATATATTTGCGTTCTGTGCGTATTTTAACGGTAGTAGGTAGGAACGAATTAAACACAGAGCACACGGATAACATAGAGCACACGGAGGGCACAGAGAACCTAATAAAATCCGTATAACGTAAGTTTATTGAACAATATTTACTTGAATAACTCTTCTATTGTCTTCATAGGGAGAAACATTTTCTCACTATCGGGTAATTTTACAAACCCATATTTTTCATAAAACTGCTCTGCATTTTCATCTATTGGTTTGACAATGACTGCCATTGACCCAATTATTTCCGATACTTCAAAACTTCTCTTCAAGGCATCAATCAGCATTAATTTCCCTAATCCCTGCCCTTTATGTTTCTCATTAACTGCCAATCTGCCTAATAATGTCACTGGTAAGGAGTTATAAGCACGGGGTAATTTTTTACTGACTTTTTCGGGTATTACTTCTCTTGGAATTCCTGCATTCGATAAAGTATAATATCCTTTCACTTCATTATCACTACCTCTCAGTATAAAACAAGCCGATAATTTCCTTCTAACATCTTGTTTTGCTTGTCTTTGAAGGTAATTATCTAAAAGCGTATTTCCACAAGAAAATTCAGATTTTTTATGTCTCTTACCTAATGGTTCTGTTATAAAATCTGCCATTCTACAATAAGCTATTATATTCTTTCAACGCAGATTTCAATTCTTCATTTGGCTGTCCTCCGCTATAAACTAAATCGAAGAAAATCTCCTGATCTTTCTTTGAGGCAATTATTTTATTATGCTCTTCAACTATCTTTTCGGCATTTAATTGAACTGACTGTATTATAAATTCAGTCAAACTTCTATACCCTCCTATTTTTGATGCATATTCAAAGAATTCCTTTTGCTCTATCGGTAATCTAGCATCAAATCTCGTCATTTCGGCGTTTTTCATATGTTGAATGATTTTAATTCATCACAAATGTACGCTAAATATCCGTACATATCAAGATTTGACTATTTTTTTTACTTGCTTGCCGCCAACACGGAGGACAGGGATAGAACACGATAGTACGACCTGTTGAGGTAAAGGGGCGGCAGAGTATGCTCAAGAGGAACATGGTCCACTATTTCATACCTGACCAATATCTGAGTCACTTTATATATTAAAATTATAAGTTATGTGTATAGTATTGAAATTTATGAATTTGGCAAGCTATTTGCTGCATTTGTATGGAATGTAGGAGTCATTTAGCGGGTGAAGTGCGAAAATGGACTCCCGAATCGTTAGATCAACAAACAAATACATTAAAAATGAGTAATTTAAGTTTAGAGAAGTATGCATTGATAAATGGTAGCCATTACAAGACGGGCGTATTATTTCTATGGGTTATGTTGCTAACCGGCATTCAGGTATTTGGCCAGGATGTGATTAAGGTGCCGGAGCGCAGTCCTCGTTGTCACATGGTCCAGGAGGTGGGATTGAGTAAGGTGACGATAGATTACAGTCGTCCGAGTATGCGCAATCGTTTGATTTTCGGGGAACTTGTCCCTTTTGACCGGATGTGGCGTACGGGTGAAAATGAGGCGACGACCATCGAATTTAGCGATGATGTCTTAATCGAAGGGGAATATCTGCCCAAGGGCAAATACGCACTTTATACCATTCCGGGAGAGGATAAGTGGAGCATTATATTTTATAAGGATTGGGACCAATTTGGGTTGCCCAAGCGATACATCGACAGTCAGGAGGCGCTGTCTGTAGATGTGGATGTCGACGAACTCGCGACGACCTTTGAGACCTTGCTGATCAATATTGATAATATCCGGGATTCTACGGCCGTTCTTCAGATTATTTGGGAGGATGTGATCGTGGAGGCCAAAATGCAATTCGATACCCGCTCTAAGGTTATGGAGAATATCGAAAAGGTGCTCGCCGGCCCTTCGCGAACGGATTACTATCTGGCCGCAAAGTATTACTATGATAACAAATTGGATTTGGAAAAGGCCTTGGATTGGGTAAATATAGCCAATACCAAGGGGGAAAAATACTGGCAGTACCTCTTGAAAGGGTTGATACTTCGTGAAATGGGAGAGGAAGACGATGCCCTTGTGGCTGCACGAAAGGCATTAAAGATGGCCAAAGCCGCCGGTAATAGCAAATATGTCCGTCTATCCAATCAACTCATAGACTCCCTCGAAGATGTGCCTTCGGAGGATGCACCCGGTGGAGAAAAAGTACCCGGAGACGAAGAGCTGAAGAAAGAGCCTACTCCACATACAAAGCCTAAATCACAACTCAAACGCGCCGCTGATGAGCCGGATGGCGTTAAGCGAACTGACCCGCGTGTGAAGCGCCGTAAACGGGTAGAGTACAGGAAAAATTAATCGATTTTGATTGCATGGTCAAACAAACCCGGATAGGGTACTTGCCTTTTTTGCCCTCAGGAGCTTTGATGGGGAGGGGAATTCCACCATTTCATACCCGTGAAAAAGGAAACCTTTGTGCCGTTGTGTCAACTGATCAGGCTCCAATTGCTTTGACGTCTTTTGCGATGGATGTAGGTCTGTAAGACCGCATTGGCAGGGTGGGATAGTTCGGGATCTTTATCCAATATCTTGGTGACCAATTGTCTCGCGGTCTGAAGTATTTGGGTGTCTTGGACGAGGTTGGCGAGTTTGAAGGAGAGTACTCCGGATTGTCTGGTGCCCTCCAGCTGGCCGGGTCCTCTAAGTTTAAGATCTACTTCTGCGATTTCAAATCCGTTGTTGGTGCGGCACATGGTGTCAAGACGGATACGGCCCTCCCGGCTCAACTTGTAGCTGGACATGAGGATACAATAGGATTGGTCGGCACCTCTGCCGACGCGCCCTCTTAGTTGGTGTAGTTGGGACAATCCAAAGCGCTCCGCATTCTCGATGACCATAATGGAGGCGTTGGGGACATCGACGCCTACCTCGATAACGGTAGTTGCTACCATGATTTGTGTTGTTCCGTTTTTGAAACGCTGCATCTCGGATTCTTTGGCATCGGGTTTCATCTTGCCATGGACGACACTCACCTGATATTCCGGCAAGGGGAAGTACTGCAGCACTTCTTCATACCCGTCATAGAGGTTCTTGAGGTCGAGCGTCTCAGATTCTTCGATAAGCGGATAGACGATATAGGCCTGTCGTCCTTGCCGGATTTGTTGACGCAAGAACTCCATCACTTGCGGACGGCTCGTGTCGCTTCGTCTAATGGTTTTTATTGGTTTGCGTCCAGGAGGAAGCTCATCGATGATGGAGACGTCGAGGTCCCCGTAGATGGTCATCGAGAGGGTCCGGGGTATGGGTGTTGCCGTCATGACGAGGATATGTGGAGGGAAGGGCTTGCTCTTCTCCCAAAGTTTTGCCCTTTGGGCGACGCCAAAGCGGTGTTGTTCGTCTGTGATGGCGAGCCCGAGCCTGTGAAATGCGACAGTGGGTTCCAACAAGGCATGCGTACCTATGAGGATGTGGACGTCCCCTTCGGATAGGCCGGACAGAATAGCCTTTCGTTTTTTGCCCTTGATGCTCCCGGTGAGGAGCTCGATGCGGATGGGGAGCCCTTCGAGATGGGCGCTCAGGCTATTATAATGTTGCTGGGCGAGGATCTCCGTCGGAGCCATCAGGCAGGCTTGATATCCATTGTCCAAAGCGATGAGCATAGACATCAGAGCGACCACCGTCTTGCCACTGCCCACGTCCCCTTGCAGCAGGCGGTTCATCTGAATGTTGCTACCCAAATCCCTTCGGATTTCCCTTATGACGCGTTCTTGGGCACCCGTGAGGGTGAAGGGAAGTTTTTCTTTGTAGTAGGTATGAAATAGTTGGCCGACAGCTTCAAATGGATACCCTTTGATTAATCTCTTACGGGATTTTTTCTTAAAGAGCAATTCGAGTTGCAGAAAGAAGAATTCTTCGAATTTAAGCCGGTGCCGGGCTTTTTCAAGCCATTCTCTATCGGGAGGGAAGTGAATCATATGTAAGGCCTTTTCCCTGGAGATTAAATGCAAGGATTGGAGTAAGTATTGGGGTAAGTTCTCATTGATCTTGTGTTGTTGTAGCACTTCAAACAGATTGGCAACCAATTTTCTCCTTCCTTTGGCGTCTAGGCCTTTGTTGTTTAGCTTGTCTGTGCTGTGGTAAACGGGAAGAAGGGCCTTGGGCAGGGCATTGGTTGCAGCGGGTTCCATCTCGGGATGAGCAATCGAAAAGGTGCGGCCATATTTGCCGGCCCGCCCGAAGACGATGTACTCCTCCCCGGTACGCAGCGCTCTTTCGACCCATTTGATCCGTTGAAACCAGACGAGTTTTACCATGCCGCTGGCATCTTTGAGTACGCCTTCCAACCTGTTGCGCTTGCCGGTTGTAATCGTCTCTAATGCGATGAGGCGTCCTTTGACCTGGACTTGCTGGTCTGCGCAGATTTCTTTGATGGGGAGCAGCCGGGTGCGATCCACGTATCGATATGGGAAGTCTGTGAGCAAATCGCGGAAGGTGTGGATATTGAG
>JALWRC010000049.1 GCA_027080725.1 Saprospiraceae bacterium | reverse complement strand
CACGAAAAATAGTCAAAAAATCAACTGACAAGGCAAAATTTCGAGTGAGTTCATATTTCCTACATGATAACCACCCCGACCTTACTCCCTTCAGTCATAAAAATAAGCACTTTTCTGGCGGGCACTAAATAAGACTTAACGCTTTTGTTAGCCGAACTCCATTGGATATTCTATTCCTGTCCTTCTCGTGCTTTTATCCTTCTAAACAAGACAAACGAATAGACCACCGGGATAAGGAAAAGCATCATGGCTATAACCATGAAGGCGCGCATCCCAATTTCTTCCGGAAGGGCCATGGTCGTCAACAACAAAAGCAATCCACCAAAAAACCACAGCTTCCCGGCAAGCTGATGGGTCTCTTTCCAAATTTCTTCATTCTCCAAAGTCCATGGGGTACGGATACCTACAAAGTAGTTTGGGCGAACGGTTTTGAAATAGTTGCCCAGAAAAACAAACAAAAGACTTACTGCTATAAGTATAAAACTGCTTTTAAAAAGGTCCGGATGAGCACTCGAATAGATGATCATCAACATGATAGCCGAGATAAAAAAGGTGAGAATAGTCCTGAGTTGTTTGTACTTCCCCCCCATTCTTCCAATCAATCCTTTGGGGTCAATTTTGGGGACCAAGAGAAAGACCATGTAAATGAATAGAGGTAAAAACAGCACTAAATAAAACAATTCCGTCTTGCTTCCATATCGATCGACTTTACCGTGAATATTCCAGTGTATGGGCACCTGTTCCGGCAACCCACTCCAGACATACCATAGATACAACACCGGTAAAATAATTAAGATAAGAGATGGTAATTCCTTTTTTAAATGCATAATACTATGTTTTAAGTTCGATTACCCAACGGATCAAATCCTCGAGGATAGTCGTATTTAATGAAAAAAAGATGAATTGTCCCTTCTTCCGGGAAGTAATGAGATCTGCCCGTTTTAATATATCCAAGTGATGCGAGATACTCGGCTTGGAGATATCAAATGCTGCAGCAATCTCTCCGGCGTTCATATCCTTTGATTTGAGCAATTCCAAGATCTTTCGCCTGGTTGGGTCATTGAGCGCCTTGAAAAGATGATTCATTTTAATTAGTTATTTAGGCAAATGTCTAATTAAATTTTGACATGGGCAAATTTTTGTACAATAAATAGACAGGGAGCATTATTCTATATTTCATCCGTGACACATAAAGCTTAGTCCTGCATAAAAATGAACAAAGGTATCGTTTTGTCCCCATTTTTGCATACCACACTTCTCAAGTATTTAGCCTATTAGACTGAGTAAAAATATCGCCAGAACGGCGTTAGGTGATATTATAAACCCTCCTGCACTTCGCTATCGCTCATACAGGGCTACAAAGAAGGCTTCCAAACGGGATTATTTCAGATTCTCAAATCAAAATTGTGCAGTTTGTAATACACACTCCTTTTTCGCATTCCATCGAAATTCCTAATAAAATGTTAAATGGTGTTGAATGTGTAGATGAGTTCTTATGTTTTTGTACCTTCGTCTCCGGATATGAAGATGGTAGCTTTTATATTATCTGTGTTAATTTTTTGGATGACGGTGATGCCATGTGCAGATGCGCATGATACGGTTTGTCATTCGGAGAATGCTATCAGCTTGACGGAAGGACATGTCCATACGGATGGACAGCATGAGAATGAAGGGTGTACGCCCTTTTGCGTGTGTGAATGTTGTGGCACCACGGTGACCTTTTCGGCTTTACCGGCATTGGACATCCCTGTCGAGGAAGTTGTATTTGCTTACGATTTTTACTATTCTTTCCACTATTCTTTTACGTTTGCCAAAGCCCTTTGGCGACCGCCTGCTACCGTTTAAGCAGTAGCTTAACTATTTTCGACTTTATTGGACAAAATTGAGTTCTTGTGAATCGTTGATACATGTTTTGCAAGCCACTTTTTCGTTTGCTGCAGTTATAATGACTGCAAGAAAAGGCTTCAAGATTAAGAATAAATCTATTTGCAGCCACTGTTTAATGCGTCCCCAATAACAGTCGACGGTTATGTTACTACTGCATAGATCATGATGATTTTCAATGGTCTATTTACAATCCACCATTTCATACAAAATATAACAACTCTTCAAGCGCAGTGGGTAGGTCTGAATCTACCGCTCTGGCAAATAGGAGCAGCCTGAAGAGATGACAAAAACTAATGAATAATATGTTTGATAAGATCATTGCTTATTCGGTTAAGAATAAGTTTGTCATCGGACTGTTGATGGCGGCCTTAGCGCTTTGGGGGATATATTCTCTGACGAGGCTGCCCGTGGATGCAGTTCCTGACATCACTAATAATCAGGTGCAGATCATCACGATTTCACCAACACTTGCGACGCAGGAGGTAGAGCAATTCATTACCACTCCTGTCGAGCTCGCTTTGCAGAATCTTCAGAAAGTGGAGGAGATTCGATCGATCTCCCGGTTTGGCCTGTCCGTGGTCACCGTGGTCTTTGAGGAGTCCTACGACCTCTATCTGGCCCGGCAGTTGGTAGGAGAGCGCATCCGCGAAGCGCAGGATAATATTCCGGAAGACCTTGGTACGCCTGAATTGGCCCCCATTTCTACAGGTTTGGGGGAGATCTACCAATACGTAGTCCGGCCGGAGAAGGGCTATGAGGATGAGTACGACGCGATGGAATTGCGAACAATACAAGATTGGATTGTCAAGCGTCAACTCTCCGGTGTAGAAGGGGTCGCAGAGATCAATTCGATGGGGGGATATCTCAAGCAGTATGAAGTCGCTGTCGATCCCTCATTGCTCAAGTCGATGCATATTAGCATTGTAGAGATTTATGAAGCGTTGACCAACAGCAATGAAAATACCGGTGGGGCCTATATCGAAAAGAACTCGAATGCCTACTACATTCGCTCCGAAGGTGTCGTCAAATCCCTGGATGACATACGCGACATCGTCGTTCGGGACAGGGGAGGTATTCCGGTATTGATAAGGGACGTGGCAAAGGTGCGCTTTGGTAAAGCCCCGCGATATGGCGCTTTGGTCCGGGATGGTGAGGAGGTCGTAGGCGGCAAGGTGATGATGTTTAAAGGGGCCAATTCTGCCGAAGTGACGGAACGCGTTAAAGAGCGTGTACGTAAGATTCAAAAGTCGCTTCCCGAAGGAGTAATCATAGAGCCCTATCTCGTACGGGACAAGTTGGTCAAGACCGCAATAGGTACCGTGGAGAAGAACTTGATTGAAGGGGGGCTCATTGTTGTTTTTATCTTGGTTTTGCTATTGGGCAACTGGCGTGCCGGGCTGATTGTCGCCTCCGTCATTCCTTTTTCGATGCTTTTTGCCGTATCGATGATGAATATGTTAGGCATTTCCGCCAATCTCATGAGTTTGGGGGCGATTGATTTTGGACTTATTGTAGATGGTGCGGTAATCATTGTAGAATCCGTTGTCCATCGGCTCCAAATCAAATACGCGGGACAGCGACTCACTCCTGACCAAATGGACATGGAAGTCATCGAGTCGTCCCAAAAGATCCGGAGTTCTGCGGCGTTCGGGGAGATTATTATCCTTATGGTGTACATCCCGATTTTGGCTTTGGTGGGTATCGAGGGCAAGATGTTTCGGCCGATGGCTCAAACGGTCATGCTTGCCATAACCGGTGCGCTCATACTCTCGCTGACCTATGTGCCGATGATGTCGGCTCTCTTTCTAAAGAAGCGAGTGACCAATAAAAAGACCATCGCAGATCGTATAATTGCCTTCTTTCAAAGAGGCTATGCTCCATTACTGGAGGCTTCCCTTCGTCACAAAAGGTGGTTCGTGGGGACGACAGTGGTGCTTTTTCTATTCAGCGCTTTTACATTTAGCAAGATGGGGGGCGAATTTATACCCACGCTGGAAGAGGGGGATCTCGCCATGCAGCATATTTTACCCCCCGGCAGCTCGTTGTCGCAAAGTGTCAAAACGGCCGCCCTCATCCAGGATAAGTTGCTGCACACCTTCCCGGAGATAGAAGATGTGGTGGCCAACATCGGCTCCGCAGAGATACCTACAGATCCGATGCCGGTCGAAATCGCAGATTATGTCTTGGTAATGAAACCAAAAAAGGAGTGGACTTCAGCGCATTCCAGGCATGAAATGTTTGAAAAAATCGAAGAAGCCCTCGAAGATATTCCGGGAGTCGGGTATGAGTTCTCACAACCGATTCAGATGCGTTTTAACGAGTTGATGACCGGCACCAAGGCGGATATAGCCATAAAGCTATACGGGGAGGATTTGGATTTGCTTTACAGCAAGGCGAAAGAGGCTGAGAAAGTGCTTAAGGGTATTGATGGAATTGGGACGGTCAATGTAGAACAAACCGTCGGAATGCCCCAGATTATCATCTCTTACGATTATAATAAAATGGCCCAATATGGCTTGCATATCCGCGAGGTCAACCAAGTGGTCCGAACCGCATTCGCCGGAGAGAAAGCCGGGATGGTTTATGAGGGGGACAAACGTTTTGACTTGGTTATCCGGATGGATGCGGCACACCGTGCCGGGCAAGAAGACGTGGAGCATCTGTTTGTTCCATTAGCGGATGGGACACAGATCCCTCTCCGTCAAGTGGCCAAAGTACAACTCATCGATGCACCGATGCAAATCTCCAGAGAAAATACCCATAGACGTATTGTCATAGGGGTCAACGTCGGGGATGTGGATGTCGAAACCTTGGTAGAGAGAGTGGAGCGGACCTTGGACCAGCGCATCCAATTACCCCCCGGTTACTATTTTACCTATGGTGGGCAGTTTGAGAACCTCAAAGCGGCCAATGCCCGTTTGATGGTGGCTGTCCCTTTGGCATTGGCACTGATATTTATTCTACTCTACTTCACATTTGGGTCGTTTATGCAAGCGTTGTTGATTTTCTCTGCCATACCCCTTTCGGCTATTGGTGGGATATGGGCGCTGGAGCTTAGGGGTATGCCCTTTAGTATTTCGGCCGGTATCGGATTTATCGCACTGTTTGGAGTAGCAGTACTCAATGGCATCGTACTAATTGGATATTTCAATCAACTTATAAAGGAAGGCATGACAGATATTCTTCAGCGTATTCGCAAGGGGACAAAGGTGCGGTTGCGGCCGGTTATTATGACTGCCGCCGTTGCCTCACTCGGGTTTCTACCCATGGCGCTATCCACCTCCGGAGGAGCAGAGGTTCAGCGCCCACTGGCTACGGTGGTCATTGGTGGGCTTATCTCTGCCACATTTTTAACCTTGGTTATTCTACCCGTATTTTACTATTGGTTGGAGCGGTGGATGGAGGAACGCAGGAAGCGCCAATCATCGACGCATCGCACAGCGCTATTGATACTTTTAATGGTAGTAGGCGGCGTGTCAATCAAAGCTCAAAAAGCAGTATCTTTAGAAGAGGCGATAGAGAGGGCCCTTGCCCATCATCCGGCCATTGCTGCAGCAAGATTGGATGTGGAGAGGAGCCGTTCGTTGGAGCGGATGCAATATGCTCCCGGCAATACAAGGATAGAATATCAGGCGGAAGGACTTCCCGATAAAACCTTTGGAGAGCAATTGCATCAAATAGGCATTTCACAGTTTTTCCCCGCTCCGGCCATGGTAGAATCTACCAATCGCCTGCAAGAAGCTCTTACAAAGGACAGGCGCTACACCGGGCAAATCACAGCCAATATGCTCAAAAGACAAGTGCGTATCCAATACAACCGGGCATCGTACTACAGGGCCTTAAAGGCGCTTTATTCCGGATGGGTAGAGACCTATGACAATTACCTCCGCATCGCCAATGCCCGGGTTATAGCCGGGGATGCAAGCCGGATGGAAGCCTTGGCGCTGGAGTCCAAAGTGCAGGACTATACCTTGCTGTTGAAGCAGGCGGAAGCGAATGCCACCACGTCGAGGGAGGCATTGCAACTCCTTATCGGGTCAACAGGGGAAGTGATTGTCGCGGATTCGTTGCAGCAGGTGGTCTTTCATCCTGATTCCGGCCGTTTAAACAATGTGTTGCTCGAGCGGTACCGTCAAAAGACGGCGATAGAATCCGCCAGGGTAGAAGTGCTCAAATCCCGTCTAAAACCGGGATTCGAGCTCGGTTACAAGGTTCAAAAGTTCTCAGAAGCAGGCTTGCTTAACGGAGTTCAGGCAGGTATCTCCATGCCGTTATTCAATCGAACGGCAAAGAAAAAAATCAAAGCTCAAGAACTCCAGGTGGAGGTATCAAAACTCGAGTATCAAAGCAAAGAGTTGGCATGGCACAAGGAGGTGCTCACCACTTTGAATCGAATTAATCTTTTGGATGCGGGGGTGCATTTTTATTCCGAACAGTTACAAAAGTTAAATCCGGAGATGATACGCATAGCCCGTATTAATTACGAGGCTGGAGAGCTGTCTTACTTGGAATTGCTCAACACCCTCCAAGTTATGAGCTCCAATCATCTAAAGTATCTTCAACAGATTAAATCCTATAACGATGCAGTAGCATCCTACCAATATTTAACCAACCAATAAAATAATCTATAATGAAATCTATAAAATATCAAATGACAAAGCTGAGTATCATCTTGGCATGGCTTATCCTTCCGGTGTTCTATTCCTGTTCCGGGAAGGCGAATCACGCAGATAACCAAGAAGAGAATAAGCAGCACCAAGCATCCAAGATGGATGCAAAGAAAGCTGATGATGAACATGAACATGAGCATGAGCATGGGCATGAGCACCAGGATGAAGAACATGATGCACATGAAATGCAGGGCAACCGGGATGAAAAGGACGATCATGATAATGGGGAAGAAGAACATGGTTTGCACTTGAGCAAGGCGCAGATGCGGACGATTGGACTGGAATTGGGTGCCCTCTCCAATATTAAGGTCAATGACTTTGTCAAAGTAACGGGAACCTTGGGTTTGCCTCCAAATGGCTATGCTTCCGTGTCAGCCAAAGCCACGGGCATTATTCATGTTACGAAAAAGTTTGTAGAGGGGAAAGCGATAAAGAAAGGGGAGTTGATTGCGGCCCTCACCAATCCGGATTTTATCGTCAAACAGCAATCTTATTTGGAAGCAAAGGCTCGTTTGCGGCTCAAAGAATTGGACTTGCAAAGGCAGGAAGAGCTTATGCGGGCTGAAGCGGGCGTAGCAAAGAATCTTCAAGCTGCACAAGCAGAGGTAGCAATTCTAGAAGCGCAAACTATGGGTTTGGCAAAACAGCTGGCCTACCTGGGGATTGATGCCAAGCAGCTCACCCCTTCGACCATTCGCCAACAAATCTCAGTTAGAGCTCCTATCTCCGGGTATATATCGAGGATTAACATGCACGATGGTATGTACACACAACCTGCTGTTCCTCTTATGGAAATTCTCTCGGACCATCATATCCATCTCGAACTCGATGTTTTCGAAAAAGATATTGCCAAAGTGAAAGTAGGGCAAAAGATTAGCTACAGTCTTCCCGCTTTGGGAGAAAAGTTGTACCAAGGGGAAGTCAGTATCATCGGCAAAGAATTCGACCCGAAGACAAAAACCATCCGGGTTCACGGTCATTTGGAAGGAGAACGTCCCATCTTCCTAAAGGATCTTTTTATAAACGGCAAAATTTGGCTGGATAACACCACCACCCCCGCCCTGCCGGAAGAAGCCATCTTGAAGGATGATGCCGGCTATTTCATATATGTAGGTGCCCCTGATGCAAAGGAGGAAGAATATATTTTTGAGAAAGTTTATGTCATCCCCGGTGCTACCAGTGAGGGTTATACGGCAGTAAAGCTTTTGGATACGATTCCGGAGGGCAAACAAATCGTAACCAAAGGCGCTTATTATGTATTCGCAAAATCACGAGCAGGGGAGTTGGAGCATGAGCATTAATGTTCTTTGCTAAAAGCATGGCTTGAATAATTGGTGTTTGTTGACCACGGTGGTCGGCATTGGTTCAAATTTTGCTACCTTTGTCCTCCCGTATTATTCGTCTCACAGAACGATTCATCACGCAGTGGGGGCTTTTATTACAGATTAAAATAGAGGATATTTTATGCAAAAACTCAGCGAACAGGAAGTCATTCGACGCAAGGCATTGGAGCGCCTGAAAGAATTGGGGATTAATCCGTATCCCGCGGAAGAATTTGTAGTCACGCACACTCCGGAAGAAGCCAAACGGGACTACAGCCCGGAGGAAGAACAAGAAGAAATGTCAATGGCAGGGCGCTTGATGATGAAGCGCGTCATGGGCAAGGCTTCCTTTGCCGAACTGAAGACCCCCGACGGAAAAATGCAGCTTTATATATCGAGAGATGAGATATGCCCGGAAGAGGACAAAACCCTTTACAATGAAGTGTTCAAGCGGCTGTTGGATATAGGGGACTTTATCGGGGTGAAGGGCAAGCTCTTTACGACTAAAACCGGGGAAATCACGCTTAGGGTATCTTCCCTCAAGCTGTTATCCAAATCATTGCGTCCTTTGCCGATAGTTAAGGTAGATGCGGATGGTACGGTGCACGATGCCTTTTCGGATCCGGAATTGCGGTACCGTCAGAGGTATGTGGATTTGATTGTCAATCCGGACGTGAGTTCCATCTTTGTTAAGCGTTCGAAGATGATTTCTGCGGTTCGTCGTTTCTTCGATGACCGGGGATGGATGGAGGTGGAGACTCCGATATTACAACCCATTCATGGAGGCGCCGCAGCGCGGCCTTTTAAGACCCACCACAACACCCTTGACACGGATTTATACCTGCGTATTGCCAACGAACTTTACCTCAAAAGGCTGATCGTCGGTGGTTATAAAGGGGTGTATGAAATAGGAAAAATGTTTCGCAACGAAGGTATGGACCGGACGCACAATCCGGAGTTTACCCTCCTCGAAGTATACATCGCTTACAAGGACTATTTTTGGATGATGTCCATGGTAGAATCCCTTCTGGAAGAGGTGGCTTTTAAAGCTACGGGATCCACTTTGGTCACTTTCGATGGACACGATATCGACTTCAAAGGACCCTACCGCCGGTTGACCATGATGGATGCCATCGAGCAGTACTCCGGTGTGGATGTCTCCGGGATGAACGAAGAGGAGTTGCGCAAGGTTTGCAAAGAGTTTCATATCGATGTGGATAACACTATGGGCACGGGAAAACTGATAGATGAAATATTTGGGGAGAAGGTCGAACCCCATCTCATTCAGCCGACCTTTATTACGGATTACCCTATCGAAATGACGCCTCTTGCTAAAAAGCATAGAAGTAAGGAAGGGCTGGTAGAGCGCTTCGAACTTTTTGTGGCGGGCAAGGAATTGGCCAACGCGTATTCTGAATTGAATGACCCCATTGATCAGCGCGCTCGTTTTGAAGAACAATTGCGACTGGCCGAGCGCGGAGACGAAGAGGCTATGGCATTGGACAACGACTTTTTGCGAGCTATGGAGTATGGTATGCCACCTACCTCCGGATTGGGGATAGGAATGGACCGGTTAGCCATGTTGCTCACCGGGCAAACCTCCATTCAAGAGGTGCTGTTCTTCCCCCAAATGAAGCCCGAGCGAAAGGGATAGGGGGCGCTTTGTGATAGCTTTGATTGCAATCGATTTATTGCCCGCCAAAAAAAGGTATTTTCTCTAATTTGCCAATATAGTGCTTAGCCTCCGGGTGGCCGGATTTGAGCAGGGCGTCAAAGGCTTTCCGGGCCGCTTCCGGGCGTTTGAGTTCGTAGTAGATACGCGGGAGCAGGTACAGCACATATCCATACTCCTTTTCCGTCTCAAAACCGGGCACCTCTCGCAGTCTTTCCAAAATGGGAAGGGCTTCTGAAAGCTTTCCGGAGCGGTAAAGCACGATACCGCGTTCGAGTTGATGGAGCGCATTATTGAGTGGTGCATCTAAAACCAGATCTTCGAGGTAAAAACAGTTGGCGGCACAACGCTCCCGGATAGATATTCGCTTGATACCGGGTGGAATGGCCGGAGCAATCAGCACAAAATCCAGTTTTTCTCCGGCGTGCGTAAACTTATGGGCCTCCGGACAGACAGGAATCCCTTTTGTCTCTGATGCCAACCATTTCATACCCCCTCCCTCATCCACAATCTCAATGTGTTTGGAGGCACAAAACCACCCTCCCCCTTCAATCTTGTTTTCGATATGAAGGTAAAAGCTTATTTTATTGGCCGTTCGAACTACGCTGTCCACTTGGAGCGTCTCGTGGCTTTTGGCGCTGATGTAAGGGTGTAGAAGCGTTTGAGCCCGGACGATAGGTGTAGTTGCCGCCCAAATTACGAAAGGGAGTATGGTGAAGTAGTCTTTTATCATCTGTTTATTATGTGGTATGAAATGGTATATTTTTTTCTTAGCAGCCCCATTGGGGGTGTCCGATGGCAACCCCGTCCTGTGTATTAACGCAAAAAACGCACAGAATGCTCCCAAAACCTTCATTATTTTATCAAAATCCAAAAGAAAGTGACAATTGGATTGGTAGAGGGAAAAATAATTTTATTTTAAATAGCAAATAATAAATGTGTAAAAACGTGGTATTCTGCTGACTTATGCATTAGTGACAAAATAATGTAAATAATTGTAAAAAATAATTCCGGAAAACTCATTTTTGGCAAGGTATTCGCAATAGTGTTAATCGTTAATGTAATTGTTCGTAATACTTAGCAATAAGTATTTAGTAATTTCTGAGATCGGTTCGCTGGGGGGTTTGAGCCGATCTCTTTTTTTTGTCCCGCCACTTCCCTTATCAAGAGGCCGCATACACTCCAAAACACACTCTCCTATTTGGAGCGCGTCAAATTCCTTTTGTATATATTTTGTTTTCAAGAAAATATTGCATATTTTTGCGTTATGAAAGGTAGTTTTTTAAAATCAAGGGCTTTTATAAGTTCCGTTTTGGTGACAAGCGTCTTGTGCAGCCTGTATCTCTTGACCATTTATCTGCATTCCTCTGATGCTATAGGTGCTGCGTCTCTTTGGGACCTACAATGGTTGAAAGACAACATGCACCAGGTCAAAGAGTGGGGGATCATTCAGTGGATGGGGGATCTCGTGTTGAGTTTTATTCGACACTTGGTGTCTTAATCTGATATCCATTTAAGAACGCTTTGACATCCATTTTTTTCTTTCCCGCCATTTTTAATTCTTTCACTTGTATGGGATAGTCCTGTGTACCTATCAGGAGTTGGCCTTTACCTGGCAAAAAGATGGTTCCGGGCGATAAGGAAGCAGTGTCGCCGGCGATTTCGGCGGAGATGATTTTAGTTTCGACACCATCTATTGTTGTCCAGGCCAAAGGCCAGGGATTGAGGCCTCGTATGAAATTGTAGACTCCCGTGGCACTTTGATCAAACCGGATGCGGGTATTCTCATGTGTCAGTTTTGGTGCTGATGTTGCCAGGGAGGGGTCTTGGCGGGAGAATGTGACCGGACCGCTCGCTATTCTATTTACGGTTTTGGCCAGGAGGATAGCACCGGTCTCCATCATTCGTTGGTATAAGGTGCCGGTCGTATCCTCGAAGTGGATAGGGACGATGACTTGGTCGATGATGTCTCCGGTATCGATTTCGTGCCGGATTTTGAAAGTCGTGAGACCTGTTTGTTTCTCCCCGCGGATGACTGCCCAATGAATGGGTGCTGCTCCCCGGTATTTGGGTAGGAGGGAGCCATGGAGATTAATGGTGCCTTTGGGGGGCATGTTCCAAACGACTTCGGGGAGCATTCGGAAGGCTACCACGACGAATAAGTCGGCATTCATGGCGCGCAATGCAGCTATGAAATTCGGATTTTTTAACCGGGCGGGTTGGAGGATGGGCAGGTCCATCTCCAAAGCAGCTTTTTTGACGGCAGACTCGATGGTTTGCTTCATGCCGCGCCCCCCTTTTTTATCCGTGGCGGTAACCACCCCTACGATATCATGCCCGTCACGGACCAACTGTCGAAGAGAGGGGACGGCAAAATCGGGTGTACCCATAAATACGATTTTCAATGGTGTCATATGGAGATTTATTTGGTTAGGGTTAATCGGATTTTAAAGGTGGCAAGAATGGGTCCAATTACATGCATTTGGTGCGCCCTCCGTCCACAGGGAGATTTATGCCATTGATATAACCGGCTTCCGGCCCGGATAGAAAGGCAATCACCGCCGCAATTTCTTCCGGCTTCCCAAATCTTCCGGCAGGAATAGCACTTTTCATTCCGGCGGCTTGTTGCAAAGGAGATACGCCTTTGTCGGTCGCCCACTTGGTGATAAGGGACTCCAGGCGCCCGGTAAGGGTCGCTCCCGGCAGGACATTGTTGACCGTTATGCCAAATTTTCCCAACTCGGAAGCCAGGGTCTTACCCCAACTCGCTACCGCACCTCTGGTCGTGTTGGAGACGCCCAAGCCATCGATGGGTTGCTTGACCGAAGTGGAGATAATATTGATTATCCGCCCGTATCCGGCCTCGATCATCGTAGGGGCGATATGCCGGGTCAAGGTATGAAATGCGAAGAGATGCCGGGTCATGGCCTTGACAAATTCCGGCACTTCTGCTCGTAGTAGCGGTCCGCCGGGAGGGCCGCCGGAATTATTGACCAGGATATGCACCGGTCGTTTTGCCAGTTCGCTCCCCAAGGTATCCAAGGCTGACAAATCTTCGTAATCTATCGTGTAATAACGGTGGTCCTGCCCATCCGCAACTCTGGGGAGCGCTTCCATCAGGGATTGTAATCCGGTGCTCGAACGCGCCAGGGCGATGATATTCGCTCCGCGCCGGGCCAAAGCGATGGCCGAAGCGCGGCCAATCCCCTGACTGGCGCCACCGATTACCGCCGTCTTTCGATCTAATACTAATGTGGACATGGTCTTCTTTTGGATGCGAACATAGTAAAAAATACGGCAAGAAGGCTACTACAGATGGTATTTATCCGGGTTGAGTACCTATTTTGAAAGGAACAAGAGGAATAACTAACGCATTATAAATAAAAACAGCACGACACATTTGCCGTGCTATTTTCTCGGTTATATTAATGTCATAATGCAACTTTGAGCTTATTCCGAAAAGGCCCTTAATTGCCAAACTCTTCAGAATAAATGCAACTTTATCTTACCAATACTTATATTTTTTGAATCAGGCGATGTATTCGCTCGGTCGGTGTCTGAATGGTAATCACATAGAGCCCGGGGGCAAACGTTCCAATGTCGAGTTGCAAGGTACCGGCATTACCAGGAAGGGATTTTGTAAGCAGTTCAGCCCCCGAAGTATTGGTGATAGAGAGGGTTGCCGGAGCATTATTGTCGAGCCGGAGATAGACTTGTTCTGATGTTGGATTGGGATAAATACCGGATATTAGAGGGGAAGGAAAAACGGGTTCTGTCGCCAATAATTTTTTGTTTTCAAACACAAGCACTTGTCCTCCACTTGCATTTTCAGATGCTCCTCCCGCTACAATATTGCCGGCGTCGTTGAGTGCTACAGCGCTACCGTACCAATCCCCGGCGTTTCTACCAAACAGCTCCGAATCGATGAGGGTCCACGCTCCGTTCCGTATTTTGAGCACTTTGACGTGTCCTTCATGGAGACCGGTCCCCGCATTGAGTGGACCACCTATTGCCACAATATTGCCCATGGCATTGATGCTGACGGAGTAGCCAAACTGGTCGCCCGGCCCTTCGCCATGAATATCTTGCCCTGCTTGAATCCAGGAGTTATTGCGAAACTGATACACCCTGGCATGTCCGGCATTCGAACCGCCGGCATCGTTTTTGAAGGCTCCTGCTACCAAGGTATGTCCATCTTTGCTGATGGCGACCGACCATCCAAACCAGTCCTCCACAGCATCTCCATAGATATCTTGTCCCATCTGCTCCCAATTGCCTCCGTTCCATTGAAAGGCGGTTACCTGCCCGCTGTTCGATCCGTTGGCATCATTCCAAGGAGCACCTATGACAAGGGATTGGCCATTGCCCGCCAAACTTACAGAGGTGCCAAAACGGTCTGCAGCGCTTTTGCATTGGATGTCTGTCCCCACCTGCGTCCAGACCAAGTTGCGCAAGCGATATACCCGGACAATTCCCCCGTCAAATTTCCGGCTGTTGACATCATTGTAAGGGGCACCGATGGCGACTATCGTACCGTCCGAACTCAGAGACACTGAGTATCCAAATAGATCTCCACCTTCTCTGGAAAAGATAGTATTGCCCAACTGAACCCATACGCCGGATATAACCTGAAAAATCTTGACATATCCCTTTTTAGTCTTTACCCCTTCGAGATTGGGTGCTCCGATGGCCAGCGTATTGCCATCGCTGCTCAAGCTCACACTATGTCCAAATCGGTCTCCTATTTTTTCTCCGGTGATTTCCGGAGTGATGAGCACCCAGCTACCTCCTTGTTGTCGATACGCCTTACAAGATCCTGCAGTTGTCGCGACGGTTTTATCCCCGGGTGCACCGACAGCAAGCGTATAGCCATCTGCAGATAAACTTACGGATGAACCCAGTTTTTCGAGTGCGATCCTGCCATTGATAGGTTTGCCCAACGGATTCCACTGACAAAATACAGGGTGGAGTCCCATAGCCATAAGAATGAGAACTAAGATAAAATTACATTTTTTCATTTGTGCTGAATTTTTATAAGCTAACTAAAAATATCATACACTGAGTAGGACGTAATTCGAAATTATTACCGTTGGTGCCACCCCTTTAAAATGCCCATTTAAGGACTTTATTCTTTGTGTTGTAATTCTTCCTTCTAATAGTTTGAATATAAAGCCAAAAGGCTGTACCTTTGCAAATCTTTTGCGCACCCCTCCGAAAGGGTGCCATTTCATACCAAAAAATACGTTTTATTACTATGGCAATAATAGGATCGATTAGAAAACACGTTTGGATTATCATTGTCTTGTTGGGACTCGCGATGGCGGCCTTCATCATCATGAGTATGAAGAATTCCAAGACATCCAACCTCACGAAACAGTTTGAATTGGCCGAGGTCAATGGTCAGAAAGTGGACTACCGCGAATTTCAAAAAGCGGAGAGTGTCTTGGGTAACAACGGACAAGACCCCTATACCACACGGGATTATGTCTGGAACTTTCTCGTCGAAAAAGCCCTACTGGACAAGGAGGGAAAGGAGACCGGATTGAAAGTAACAAAGGAAGAACTAAAAGAACTGGAATTTGGTCAGAACCTCAGCCCGGTGATTGTGAGGAATTTGGGGGATCGAAAAACCGGTCAGGTCGATAGAAAAATCTTGGACCAATATAAACAAGCCATCGAATCCGGTCAGCTCGCAGGCAAATACCGCAACTTTTGGGCATTCCAGGAGAAACAGATCATGAAGGAGCGCGTCGAGTCAAAGCTCAATGCATTGGTGGCAAAGGGGATGTATATGCCTTCCTGGAGGGTAAAGCGAAGATATAGCCAAAACAATGATAAGGTGGAAGCCCTGTATGTGAAGATTCCCTATGATAAGATTCCAGATGACCAAGTGGTGATCACGGAAGATGACATTAAGAATTATATTCAGGAACACCCGGGTCAATTCAATAAGAAAGAGGAGACGAGGAGTGTCATTGCCTTTATCAAAGAGGCCATTCCTACCCGGGAGGATACGATGGATATCTACAAGAGAGTGGCAGACCTCAAGGATGACTTTGCAAAAGCTGAAGATGATTCGCTCTTTGTGGAAACCAATTACGGCATTTATGACGTGGCTTATGCCACAAAGGATGAATTGGGTGATGCCTTAAAAGATACCATCGTCAATATACCAATAGGGACAGTATTTGGACCCTACATGGATGGTAGAGAATATCGGCTGGCGAAGTTGACTGACAAGAAAATACTACCGGATTCTGTTCGCGCAAGTGCCATATCCATTGCCGTCCAAGACCAAGCGGGATATGATAAGACGATGAAATTGTTGGACAGCTTGAAGAAGGTGCTGGTCAGCGGAATGGGATCGATGGACTCTTTGGCACTGAAATACAGCCAGGATCCACAGACCAAAACCAAAGGAGGAGATATGGGCTTTAAAGGCAGAAATATGCTCGCTCCTTCGATTAATAACCTATTGTTCTTCCAAGCGAAGAAAGGCGAGTATTACATCGTTCCAACACAGAATGCCGTCCATCTGATTACCTTGACGGATACAAAGAATATCAATAATAAAATGGGATACCGCATCGCATATGTCAAGGAAGATATCATCCCGAGTGAAGCCACTCAGAATGCTATTAATGATGAAATGACAGAGGTGATGACCAAGTACCGCAAGTACGACGAACTCAAAAAGTACATGGATACCAGAGAAGATATCAAATCAGAAGTCTTTAACGGTATTAAGAAAAATGACTACCAATTGGGTGTGTTGGGTGGAGGCTCGACTTCCCGCGATATCGTTCGTTGGGCGTTTGAGCCTAGTACCGAACTCGGAGATGTATCCCCGGAGGTCTACATTTATCAATCTCCTTTGCGCTACAACGAAAAGTTTGTTATCGGTGCGTTGACCGGGATTTATCCCGCAGGTCTCGCCTCTGTAGAAGAAGTTAGAGACCAGGTGATGGATATCTTAAAGAAGAAAAAGAAGGCAGAATTGCTTATCAAACAGCTTGGTACTGCCAATCTGGATGAGGTGGCAGCCAAGTTCAGCGTTCCGTTGGATACGGCGAAGGGAGTATCTTTCATTACTGGCATTTTTGGTGCTGCAGGTAAAGAGCCCAAGGTCGTTGGTGCGGTCTTTGGACTCCAAGGAGGACAGAAGAAAGTCGTAGAAGGGGACGGCGGCCTTTTCGTCGTTAAAAAATTGGATGAAGCCAATATTCCCGCTCCGGAGAATCTGGAGCAGTGGCGCAAGATCAACACTTCCCAGTATGCCAACAGGGTCTCCAATTACCTGATGGAGTCACTCAAGAAGAATGCTAAAGTAGAAGATAACCGTTCGAAATACTATTAGTAGGACAGCGCTGAAAGATAAAAAGATAAAAAGCCAAACTGCCTTGCGGTTTGGCTTTTTTGGTTTGGTTTATGGGAGGATACTTTAATGAGTATGACCGACTAACTTAAACCTCAATGAGGCACACTTCCCTACTCCCCAAAGCCAAGCTTCTCTATCAAAGGCGCTATATTGGGTTCCCGTCCCATGAAGTTGCGATAGAGGTCACCTCCGCTTTTGGAGCCTCCGGAGGCCAGCATTTGCCGGTACTTCGTAGCCAAGGTGGGATCGAAGATGTTACCGGTGGATTTGAAGGCATGAAAAGCATCTGCATCCAATACTTCCGACCACAAATAGCTATAATACCCCGCTGCGTATCCCCCTTGGAAAATGTGGGAGTAGTAGGTGCTTCTATAGCGTGGAATAATCTCCTCAATCAATCCGATATCGGCCATAGCTTGCTGCTCGAAGGCGCGGACGTCGCGTTTTTCATTGTCTTTAAGGCTGTGCCAGTACATGTCCAGATAGGCAGCGGCCATGTATTCCACGGAGCGAAACCCCTGATCAAAGGCATTGGCGCGGTTCATTTTTGTAATCATGTCGGCGGGTATCACCTCCCCTGTTTTGTAATGCCGGGCATAGAGCTTCAGGACGGCCGGTTCACTCATCCAGTTCTCCATCACTTGTGACGGAAACTCGACAAAGTCCCTGGGAACATTGGTTCCGGAAAGGGACCGGTAATGTACCCTCGAGAATAATCCGTGTAGAGCATGTCCGAACTCGTGAAACAAAGTTTGGGCTTCCGTAAATGACAAGAGGGATGGGGTTTGGTCCGTAGGAGGAGGAAAATTAAAATTGGTCGTCACGATGGGAGTGACAAAATGCCCATCTATGTCGGACTGCATACGCAGTTCGTTCATCCATGCGCCCCCTTCCTTACTCTCCCGCGTGAAAAAGTCCATATACATCACTCCCAGATGGCTCCCGTCGGCTTCCAACACTTCGAAAACCTGCTGATCAGGATGCCATTTTGGAGCCTCTGTCATCTCTCTAAACCGTAAGCCGAAGAGTTGGTTAGCCAACTCAAAAGCGCCCCGGCGAACGGCGGTAAATTCGAAATATGGGCGGGTTTCTTCCTCGTCAAAATTGTATTTCTCCGCACGTACCTTTGCCACATAATAGCGCCAATCACTGGCCCGGAAGGGGGCGTCAATTCCATCTTTTTTCATCATGGCAGCAAAGGTGTCCCGGTCCTTCTTTGCCGTTTTTATAGCCGGTTTCCATATTTTATTCAAGAGTTCAAACACCTTTTCCGGGGTTTGTGCCATGGTGTTTTGCAGAGAGTAACCGGCATAGGTATCGAAGCCGAGGAGATGGGCTTTATCCACCCGCAAAGAGACTATTTCGGAGACGATCGCCTTATTGTCGTTGGCATTGTCATTGTCGCCACGGGAGGCATATCCCCGGAAGATTTTTTCCCGGAGGTCCCGGTTTTTACACGATGCCAGAAATGGGTTGATGCTCGGTCGCTGCAGGGTAAAGGACCAACCCGAAGCGTGCCCTCGCTTACGCGCCTCTGCTGCGGCACCGGCCAGCAGGGAAGCAGGTACGCCCTCCAGGAGGGACTTGTCCGTCACATACAGGTCGAAGTCGTTGGTCTCTGCGAGCAGGTGCTCTCCAAATTGTTGCTTTAATGCAGCAAGGCGAACATTGATTTTTTTGAGTTTAGCCTTGTCGGCATCGTTTAAGTTTGCTCCGTTGGCGACGAAGTCTTTGTATTTTTTCTCCAGCAAGAACGCGGACTCATCGTCGAGAGCGAGTTGCTCTCTCTGCTGATACACGGATTTGATCCGGTCGAATAGCCGGCTGTTGAGACCGATATCGTCGTAGTGAGCAGATAGCTTGGGTGCGATTTCTTTGTTGGTGGCTTGGAGCACATCGTCGGTATTGGCCCCTTTGACGGCATAAAACAGTTGGCTTACCCGGTCGAGCAAAGCACCGCTTTTCTCCAGTGCGACAATCGTGTTTTGAAAAGTCGGAGCTTCCGGGTTGTTGATAATCGCATCGATTTCCAATTTGTGCAACCGCATTGCTTTATAAAACGCGGGCAGGTAATCGGAGCTCTTAATCTTATCAAAGGGAGGGATGCCAAAGGGCGTATCCCATTGGGATAATAACATGTTGGTCATTTTGTGGGGTTTTAGTTTTGGGTCGGCAACCGGGCTGTTGATTTTCTTCGTCTGCATATTACAGTTGGAGAGCAATAGAGCAGAGGCAATGAACAGGCCTTGAAATAGTTTTAAATAATTCATAGAACGATATTTTTTGGCAAATGCACCGCAAGATACGGTAATATCCATAAATGTATTACAAAGTGCACTCATCTAAAACAAATGGCCCGGAAGAACTCCGCTCCCAGTGCTGACGAAGGAAGACATGGAAGTGGAAATGTACACGAAGAATTATCATGCAGGGACGATTGGAGATTTGCGATTTGGCTCGCGCTATGTAACGGAACTTCCTGTCAAATAATTCAAGAAAATCTCTTTCGCCCTATATGCAGCAAGGGCGGCAGCACTTTTTATGAGTTACTTTTTCTTAGCTACTTTTTCTGTTAAGCCTAAGACTTCTAAG
>JALWRC010000048.1 GCA_027080725.1 Saprospiraceae bacterium | reverse complement strand
TTTGATGTTGATCACATTGAGTTAGTCGCACTGCTCTGGCAAACGGGATATCTGACCATTACCGGAAAAGTGGAAGAGGTGTTTGGCGTTGAGTACAATTTAGGCATACCCAATAAAGAAATAAGCATATCCCTAAATAGCCTGTTTGTGACTTATCTGACTACTCAAACAACAGAAAAGCTAAAACAGCAAAAGCGCTTGCTGTATATGCTTCGAAACGAGGACCTGGATGGCTTCAAAGATGCGCTTTTTTCTCTATTTGCTTCCATCCCGTACAACAACTTCACCAACAGTAAGCTCCCTGAATACGAAGGCTATTATGCAAGTGTGGTTTATGCTTACCTCGCAAGCATAGGATTGGACATCATACCCGAAGATACCACCAATTTGGGCAGGATGGATTTGTCGGTCCAACTCGAAGGCAAGGTGTTTATCCTTGAGTTTAAACTCGCCGAAAAAGCTTCCGGCCGCGCCTTGGAACAGATCAAAGAGAAGAAATATTATGAAAAATATATGGACCAAGACGAAGTCTATCTCATCGGTATCGAGTTTAGTCGAGAGAAGAGAAACATCATTGGTTATGAATGGGAGAAAATGAAATGAAGGGCAGGTGTTAAAAGAAATGTTGCAGCAGCAAGGTATTACAAACGGCTCAGAAAAACCCCGACCCGGGAGATGACGAAGAAAGACCCGGGAGCGGAGCTGCTCCGGGGAAATTTATGGTCCAGGTACGATTAGAAAAAGTACATGTTGTAATACACACCCCACCTGACATCATTATTCCAACATCGAAAGGATTGCGTATCTTTGTATTCGGTTATTTAACCGCATCTAAAAGCCGTTTCTCTTATACTTGCTTGAAAGTGTAGTGTTGAAGATCCTCAATTCAAAAGCTAACGAATGAAAAAACTTCCTATCGGAATACAGACTTTTCGAGATATTATTGATGAAGGATTCGTCTATGTTGATAAGACGGAAATGGCGTACCATCTAATTACTGGAGGACGATATTATTTCCTTTCCCGTCCCCGGCGCTTCGGCAAAAGCCTGTTTCTCGACACCCTCAAAGAGATTTTCGAAGGAAATAAAGCCCTCTTCAAGGAATTGTATATCTATGATAAGTGGGATTGGGGGGTCAAGCATCCGGTGCTACGGGTTAGTTTAGGGTCCGGTGTTCACAAATCTATCGATGAACTTGAAGAAAATCTCCTTTGGATTCTTAAAAGACCTCAAGAGAAACTCGGTATCGAGTGCTCCGGAAACCTTAAAGCTAAACAGTGCTTCGAACAGCTTTTGGTCTCTGCCTACAACAAATACCAACAAAAAGTAGTCGTCCTCATCGACGAATACGACAAGCCCATCCTCGATAATATCACCAATAGAGAGGTCGCACTCAAAATGCGAGATGCAATGAAAGACTTTTACGGAGTCATAAAAGACAACGACGCCTACATTCGCTTTGTCTTTATCACAGGCGTGAGCAAATTCTCCAAGATGAACTTGTTCAGCGGGTTGAATAACCTGAACGATATTACATTGGATGAAAAATATGCGACCATCTGTGGCTATACGCACAACGATTTATTGACGGTTTTTGAAGAGCACTTACGAGGTGTTGACATGGAAAAAGTCAAAAAATGGTACAATGGATATAATTACCTCGGGGATAAGGTGTATAATCCGTTTGACATCCTTTTGTTTATTGATAAAGGGTTTGAGTTTAGCAATTATTGGTGGGAGACGGGCAATCCTTCCTTCCTGATAGATATGCTAAAATCACGGAATTATTATATTCCGGAATTAGAAAACTTTGTTGCAAGTAAAGAAATTCTCAATACGTTTGATGTTGACCACATTGAGTTGGTCGCACTGCTCTGGCAAACGGGATATCTGACCATTACCGGAAAAGTTGAAGATGTGTTTGGGGTTGAGTATAATTTAGGGATACCCAATAAAGAAATAAGCATATCGCTAAATAACCTGTTTGTAACTTATCTGACTACTCAAACAACAGAAAAGCTAAAACAGCAAAAACGCTTGCTGTATATGCTTCGGAATGCGGACTTGGATGGCTTCAAAGATGCGCTTTTTTCCCTATTTGCATCCATCCCGTACAACCACTTCACCAACAGTAAACTCCCCGAATACGAAGGCTATTATGCAAGTGTGGTTTATGCTTACCTCGCAAGTATTGGATTGGACATCATACCCGAAGATACCACCAATTTGGGTAGGATAGATTTGTCGGTCCAACTCGAAGGCAAGGTGTTTATCCTTGAGTTTAAACTCGCCGAAAAAGCTTCCGGCCGCACCTTGGAACAGATCAAAGAGAAGAAATATTATGAAAAATATATGGACCAAGACGAAGTCTATCTCATCGGTATCGAGTTTAGTCGAGAGAAGAGAAACATCATCGGTTATGAATGGGAGAAAATGAAATGAAAAGCATCCAACAGAAAACTCATCCCTGCCATCGAAAGCATCTACGATGATTACCTCTCCGGTCAGGGCAAACTCATACTTTTGATGCACCATTAAGGAATTGACATAAAATATTAAAAAACAGCGTGTTAACTTTGGTATTTAAATAAATACTATGTATATTGTGGTCTTAATCAATAATATACAAAATTATTAAAATGAAAGAATCAAACAAGTTAACCACTGTATTTAGTCAAATTGAAGATCCTAGGAGCCATATTAACAGATTGCACTTATTGAATGATATCCTTTTAATTGGAATAACTGCTGTGATTTGCGGTGCGGAGACATGGGAACAAATGGAGTCATTTGCAAAGAGTAAAGAAGCATTTTTACGGACGTTTTTAAAGTTACCAAATGGAATACCTTCAGACGATACGATAAATCGCGTATTTAGCGCAATCGATAGTGAAAAATTTGAGAGCTGCTTTATTGAATGGGTTAATTCACTTTCAACTTTTAGTAACGGTCAAGTTGTAGCAATTGATGGGAAGACCATAAGGGGGGCAAAATCAAAAGGAGTAAAATCACCTATACATATGGTTAGCGCTTGGGCATGTGAGAATAACTTAGTTTTAGGTCAAGTAAAAGTTGATGATAAGTCAAATGAGATAACAGCTATTCCAGAGTTATTAAAAGTACTAAGTCTGGAAGATTGCATAATTACCATAGACGCAATGGGGTGTCAAACAAAAATTGCTGAGCAAATAGTTGATCAAGGAGCTGATTACATCCTAGCAGTGAAGGGCAATCAAGCTGATTTATTGGAGCAAATTCAAGATGAATTTCGTTTTTCAAAAGAAATACAAACATCGGTGAATGTAAACTTAGATCATGGAAGAATAGAAACTAGAAAGTGCAGTGTAATTACTAATTTTAAAGAGATGAAAGATATTTCAAAGTGGAAAAATTTAACATCAATAATCAGAATTAAGAGCAAAAGAGAGTTTAAGAATTCAGATAAAGGATCAGAAGAAACTGTAAGATATTATATTTCTAGTATTGAGTCAGAAGCAGACAATTTTCAAAAAGCTATACGCTCACATTGGTCAATTGAAAATAAGCTTCATTGGACACTATATGTGGCTTTTAACGAAGATAGTTCAAGAAAAAGGAAAGGCAATGCAAGTCAAAATTACTCGATTTTATTAAAAATTGCTCTAAATCTTCTAAAAAATGAGCATACTAAAAAACAGGGAATCAAAAGCAAAAGACTCCGAGCGGCATGGGATAATGACTATTTGATTAAAGTTCTGAATGTAAAAGTATGAGTTTGCCCTGCGTATATACCCTAAAACTGGGCAATACCGGGCAATATATACAGCATATCCATAAATAAAATAGAGCATATCATAGCCTGAATGCTCCTGAAACAAAATTCGTGCTGTATGAATAACACCCCAAGCTATTTTTAACGAATTAAACTACTCTATAGGGCACCAATCATACACCTTCTACTTTATCGCGGAAAAGAGTTCGATTAAGTTGCCCTCGGGGTCTCTCAAATGCGCTACCCGGATACCCCAGGCACCCATATTGCGCGGCGGAGTCAGAAAACGGACTTTTGATTGGAGATTTTCATAGGTTTTATCCACTTCCTCTACTTCCAAAACGAGTACAACGGCATCTCCCTTTTTGGGCGAAACCCCCGGTTTTTCTCCCAAAGCAGCGGTCATTAAGTCCGCTTTAAAAATGGCAATTCCCGAAGGAAGCCCGGCATCGAAGCTGGCAAAATTGGAAGAGCGGTCTCCGAAGGTACATTTCAGCCCGAGGGTCTGATGGTAGAAATCAAAACTCTTGGCAAAGTCATTGACAAGGATTCTAATGTTATTCAATTTCATTGGTATCGTATTAATGATGATTAAAAATTATACTACCTGCCGGCATCCGGATGATTTTTCCGGCTGGGCAAGATTACAAATCGTATTCGACGGCAAAGTTACTCCGGACTTCGGGTCGAAATTTGTAAAAATCGGTCGTTTTCATTTTTCCGGAGCTCTCCGGGGGTCCCTTTACTGTATTTTTTAACCTCTTTATTGAAATGAGAACGATCGTAGTAGTAAGAGGGAAACAATGCTTTATTCTCTTTTAGACCGCGGAAGGCGGCATAAAATCGCAGGATATTGGAGTAGGATTTGACAGTCAGTCCAAACATCTTTCTGAAGTAGCGGTTCATCTGCCGGCTGCTCCAAAAGACGCGTTCCGAAAGTTCCCGGACCGGGATGTCACCATTTCTATCGAAAAGGATAGCAAACGTGTTGATCTTTCTCGAATCAAAGGGGGCCTTGTCTTTCAAAAGCCCCTGCAGTTGCCTTTCGCTTTGATGGACCCAATTATTGAAATCGTCCTTTGGATAGGATATCCGATCAACCAAGGTGTGATTAGGTGCCTGACTGTTCTTGTTCAATAATTGGGCGATAGGCCCAATAGACAAATACTCCGCCGCCGGGGGCTTGAATCGAATGGCGCGAATCACCGTTCCGGCAGCTATGGTTCTATCTATCCGCTTCTCCCAGATACCTGTCAATAGTCGTTTTTCCGGACCGAAGAATAACAGATCAAAGCATCCATCCGGAAGGATCGCATAAGAGCGCTCTTCTAACCCTTTATTTTCATAATACCAAAAGGATTGAACGAAGTGTGCAAGCACCGGAGAAGGTGCGATTTCGTAGTAAATGACGGATAGAGGGTCAGAAGGCATTGGTGCTTCTTTGAGCTAAAATGATAGGATTTTACCCCTTTTCATTTACAAATCCTTCAGTACCTTCTTCAACAATTCCCAAAACTTGGCCACGGAGGAAATCTGTACTTTTTCGTCCGGAGAGTGTGCCCCGCGGATATTTGGGCCAAATGATATCATATCCACATCCGGGTAGGCATTTTTGATGATGCCGCATTCGAGTCCTGCGTGACAGGCCAGGATGGCCGGTTTTTTGCCATAGTGACGCTCAAATGCATCCGCCAAAACAGTGTTGATTTTGGCGTGTGGGTCCGGTGCCCATCCGGGATAGCTGCCGGTCAAACGCACTTCGGCACCCATCAATTGGAAGCAGGATTGAATGGCATGTGCCAAGTCCAATTTCTCCGAATCTACTGCGCTTCTCGTCAAATTGTCGATTTTTATGTGACCGGACTTAACGCTAACATGAGCGAGGTTATTGGAAGTCTGAACCAAGTCCTCCACATCCGGCGAAAGACGGTAGATGCCATTGGGTGCTGCATAAATAGCATTGAGCAATGCGGTTTGGTCCTCCCGGTTCATGATAGCCGTCCCGAAGTTTCCCTCTTCCACAAGAATTTCAAGATGAGGGTCCGTTGTAGTGTACTCTTTGATTATCAGCTGAGCTTCGGATTGTATATCGGCTTTTACCTGTGCCAAATCAGCGTCTTTTACCCAAACATGGGCAGTGCTTTCTCGTGGGATGGCGTTGCGAAGTCCGCCTCCGTTGATTTGGTGGATATGCACATCATGGGTATCGGTAGCATTCCACAACAGGCGGTTCATCAGCTTATTGGCATTGCCTCTTCCTCGATGGATATCCATTCCGGAATGGCCTCCGGTCAAGCCTTTAACTTTTATTATCAGTCCGGTGTGACCCTCCCGGACGATTTCTTCGTGGTATTGCTTGGTGACGGTGACGTCAATCCCACCCGCGCAGCCAATCGTTATCTCAGAGTCATCTTCCGAATCGAGGTTCAAGAGTATTTTGCCGTCCAGCAATCCGGGTTGCAATGCAGCAGCACCGGTCATCCCCGTCTCTTCGTCAATGGTAAAGAGTGCCTCCAAGGGAGGATGAGGGATGTCCTTCGAACTGAGGAGCGCCATGGTGGCTGCTACGCCAATTCCATTGTCAGCCCCAAGGGTGGTTCCTTCTGCCTTTACCCAGTCGCCATCGATATACATTTTGATCCCTTCCTTGTCAAAGTCAAAGTTGACATCGTTGTTCTTTTGGTGCACCATATCGAGGTGCCCTTGGAGAATGACAGGGGTGTGGTCTTCATATCCTGCTGTGCCCGGTTTATAGATGATGACATTGCCTATTTCATCAACGATGGTTTTTAGGCCCAAAGATTCTCCAAACGACTTCATAAATGCGATGACCCGTTCCTCTTTTTTGGAGGGGCGTGGTACAGCATTTAAGTCTGCAAAATGATTCCAAAGGGAGGAGGGTTCTAATTTTCTTACTTCCTGACTCATGATATAGTTTTTATTGAATTAATTTTGATTATTGGAGGTGGATTGAACCGCTTTGTTAATCCGCTGCAATTCTTGATCGATAAAATAGAGATGTTGGGGTCCGGTCCCTACGAGTTTTATTTTGTCCAGTATGGTGCGCACCATCGCTTCTTCCTCCCGTTGTTCGCTTACAAACCACTGCATAAAGTTGAGAGTCATATGATCATCTTCTTTGTAGCACAGGTCGATCAGGGCATTGATTTGAGCGGTTACCTTCAGCTCACTTTCGTACACTTGTTGGAATAAAGACTGGATCGAATCGTACTCGATCCGGGGCTGATTAATACCCGGAATGATGGCGTGATGTCCCATCTCATTGATGTAATGGACCATACGCATCATATGGTCGCGTTCTTCTTCCGATTGGCGGTACAAAAACTCGGCACACCCGCTCAGTCCTTCTCTATCTGACCAGGTAGCCATCGCCAAGTACAAGAAGGAAGCATAAGCTTCGTATTCAATTTGGCTATTTAGGGCTGATTCTATGTTTTTTTTTAGCATGAAATGGTGGATTGAATTGGTAAAAGAGGTAATATCTACTCCTCACTAATAACAACCGCCAAAGGTACTTGTTTTAAAACAATTGGAGGAATAAGGGAGAAGGAGGGTGTATATGACGGAATGTACAGCCAATGGTGTTTCAAATTTATTAGAAACACGTTCCGGATACAGAGGAAAGGGGGTGGGAACACCAAACAAGGATTCACCCGGTAGAATATTTATTCAATGGGGCGAAAGAACGCCGACTTCTGAAGTGATGAATGAATTATACGTGCACCAATATTTTGTAGAGGGTAAAAGTGTATCGTCCGGATTCTTATTGACTTTTCGAGTCAACCTATTTCAGGACAAGACAGTCTCCATTGTCAACCCCTCATACTACCCAATACCTCTTTCACCACTCGGTATGCCGCCGGACATATTTCGGTGTTTTTGGCGGTCAGATCGAGGATTTGTATCATTTTGCGCCGGTCGGTATGCGGGTACTCACGACAGGCTTTGGGTCGGTATTCATAGACGCTGCATGTGTTGTCTTCTTGTAAAAACGCACAGGGAGATTGCAGCAACACATAGTCCGAGTCGCTATCCATACGCAAAAAACGCTCGATAAACGCCGCAGGCCTTAGGCCCAGGTGAACACTCAATCTGTCGATGTCTTTATCTCGGAAAATAGGGGAAGTCGTCTTACAACAATTGGCACAGTCGAGGCAATCCACCTCTTCAAATACTTCTTCGTGCGCCCGCGAAAACACCTTGTCCAAATCTTTGGGCGGACGTTGTTTTAGACGTTTCAAACCCTTTCGGATGGTTCTCTTTTCGCTTTTAGCTGCGTCCAATAAGCGCTTGTATTCCGGAGCGATAGGTCTCATGCAAACATCATTTGATACGGTCGTTGTATCTCCTTTCGCATTTGCTCCACACTTACCGTCCGACTCCACCGGAAATACTCCCGGCCCGCCAGATATACAATCATCGTCGGTACGGCAAATATCCCTTTTTGTGCCGGGATCTCCGGTTGTTGGACGGTATCAATGTATAGCATCCTCACCTTTGGGAAATGCTCCTCCAGCATCGTGGCGACTTTGGGTTTCAATACCTTACACACATTGCAAGCGGCATGGGAAAAATACACCAGCAGCGCCTCTTCCTGCTCTATCATCCGGTCCAAATCTTCCGGTGTTTTTATCGGCTCCTTTTGTTTCACTGACCTAGTACTTTCTATTGATATGAATAAATATCCCTCTCTCCCCCAACTGGTTAAAACTGTATTCCAAGCGGTACGTGTACCGGTTGAATGTCACGATGTGCAGGGCGGGACCTCCACCAAATAACCAACGGTCGTTGAGATTGTTTTGAAAATCGGTATATCCCTCTACCCGGCCTACATCCAATTGGAAGATCAAATACATTTCAATAGGTATCTTCTTAAAAGCGCGTAATAAGGATTCGGATCTGTGGTGAACTTGCAATGTGCGGTCGAAAAACTTGTATTTCAAGTGGGGTTTGGTATAAAAATACTCGGGTCCGTCCATCACGTATAGCTCATATCCACGCAATTGGTCATCGGAATACCCGATAAAAGAGCGATTGTAAAACGGGATGGTCTCCGACGGACTCCATTGTTTTTGGATACGGGAGACGGCACCAAAACTCCAATTGTGCACCGGAAGCGTATGATATACCTTCCATAGTAGATTGATGTTGAGAACATTCAGGTCGTGATAAATTCCCAAGCCTTCTTTACGCAGGCTCATTTCTAAAGCCATACCCTCCGTAGGGTATATCTCCCGGTCCAGATGGTTGATCTTCCCAAAGGTCTCCAACATAAAAAATCTTTGCTTGTTTTTTTGGGGCTTGAAATAGTTGGCATTCAACTCATCGATGACGATATCCTCCACCCGGTTATGCTGAAATCCCAAAGTCAAGCGAAAAACCCGGTTTTGATCGGGCCGGAAGGTCAAATAATTCTCTATTCTTTGACGGGTGAGGAGCACTTTTTCATCTTTATAATAGACCTGTTTGTTACCAACAGTCAAATAGTCGATTTCCTTTTGGGTTCGACGAAATAAATCAACGCCAAAACCCCATTTTCTATAGTGTTTAAGCCGGGGAATACCGTAGGTCAATTGTACTTTATTGGTATATCCGGTATGGGCGATAAATTTGAGATAGTCATTGCGACCGGAGGCATTTTCGTAAAGCAACTGCATTCCGATATTGACGCGCTGGATGCTGTGATTTTGATCGGTCCACCAAGTGTTGATATTGCGGTCTGCCAATTCGAAAATCAATCCCGGATAGAGATACCACAGCTCTCTAACCGTCACCTTAACATCCACCATTTCATGCCGGTTTACCGTATCGATGCGAACAGAACTAAACAAACGGGTGTTGATGAGATTCTTTTTTGCTTTGCTCAGAAGGGTAGGAAATTTCTGAGAAAGCAGAGTATCTCCTTCTTCGAAGGGTATTTCATACCGGATGATCCAGGGTTTGGTCTTATAATTGCCCACCATTTCAAGCCGTCTAATCACCTTAACTTCCGGTTGGATTTGGGCGTGTAACAAGGACATACATCCCCCTATCGCCATCCACCACAGGGTCAGAAATCCTGTGATTCTGGAGGGAATGGCAGGAAAATCAAACATTGAGATAGTTCATCAACTCATCAAAACGATCCTTCAAAACATCCTGGTAATCGCGTTCGGAAAAGCGGGCGATCACTTTATACTTGTGTCGTTCGAAAGATTGCACGATAGCAGATAGATTATTAAGATTAATCTTCAATGTCACATGTACAGCCGAATTGTCTTCACTCGAGTGGATGATAGAGGAAAGTATTGCTCCTCCTTCGGATTCGACTATTTGTGCGATTTCCGCCATACTATAGTCTGTTTTGGGGATAAAAAGTGTGAGAATGCTTCCCGGCTCGACAAATGAAAAACTAGCGGAAAACATTTCCATATATCTCTGTCCGGAGACGACTCCTAATAACTTATTGTCTTTATCGACGATGGGTACTATCGTCGATTCTAACGCATGATATTTGCTGATAATCTCGTAAAAGTGCTCATCTACGCGAATGGCTTCCCTGGTTCCGGTAACAAACTTTTCTACTATATCACTTACTAACAACTCCGGATCATTGTCCAACATATTTTTGCGTAGCAAAGCGATGTATTTGCCCTTTTCGTCTACGACCGGTAGCGTATCTACATGAAGTTTTTCAAATTGTTTGAATGCTTTGGATAACTTATCATGCAATGTTACAGGCTGTATTTTTTTAGATATCAGATCCCGAATTTCCATATTGCTTTTTTATTTTTTCAACTTCATTTCTATATATCTGTTCTTTTATTTTTCCTTGTTCTCTTAGCTGTTTTAACCGCATCAGTTGTTTTAGATAGTTGTCTTCCTCGGGAGGTAAACTTTTTGGAATGGTTAGCCGGTATCCCATATCTACAAAATCCTGATATTCGTCTTGTATTCGTAAGAACGCAAGTTTTTCCTCTTTTGCTATTCGTTCGGGTTGTTTTAACCCATTTTTAACAGCTCTTTCTAAAAACTCAAAGGCTTTTTCTTTTTGTTCCCACACCGAATAAATACACGCTAGGTGATAAGCGGCTTCTGCGTGCGTGGGATTTATTTCCAGGATTTTGATGAAGCCTTCTTCTGCCCCTTTTAGATCCATTTGGTTATAGAGCGCCAGTGTTTTCTTAAAAGCGCGTAATGTGGATTTTTGTTTTGGCGAGGTTCTTCTTGTTTTTTTCTTTTTCTTTTCCTTTTTCTTCGTCGGGGATTCCTCCCGGGAACTATGTTCATAGGGATTATTACGTCGGTATCTTCTTTCCCTCCTCAACCAGTGTTTGTTGTACTTTCTATCAAATTTATCCGGATCCATATTGTAAAAACCAATAGCATTAAGGATGGATAAAAAGAGAACCAATGGAATGCCAAAGACATAAAACATTTTAATAAATAAGAATATATATACCAGGCCCATCATGGTCTTACCCAAGTAAAACCAGTGCAGTCCGAAAAAACCACCGAACAAGGCGTATAGTATTGCCTTTCTTTGTGTTTTCTTTTTAATTGCCATAATATTTCATACTTAATACGGCTATATCATCGGGAAAAGCCCGTGAGCCTCTATACTTATCCAGGGCACTTTTTAACGATTTGGTAAAGGTGTTGACATCCTCGTCCGCATGTCTTTGGATAATTTCTTCCAAAGACGTTTCGGGGATAATTATTCCCTCTTCGTTGAGAATATCCGTCAAACCATCGGTAAAGGTAAGCAATAACATGTCTTTATCAATAGCAACTTCGCCTTCCCTTACTTCTCCAAGGTCATCAAAGAAGCCAATGATAGTACACCCCTCTGTTAGCTGGGTAATTGCTCCATTCTTATACAATAAGGGAGGATAATGTCCGGCATTAATATACCTCATGGTTTTGCTTTCCAAATCTACGTCGATAATAAAGAAGGTGATATACTTTTCACTTTTGGTTATCTGTCTTACTGCCTCATTGAGAGCAATGATGAAAGCACCCAAATCCCGGTAATGCCGGACTAAACTCCGGACAATAGCTTGAAAATTGGCCATCAATAAGGCCGCAGAAATCCCCTTTCCGGAGACATCCCCCATGCATAAGGTAAACCGCGTATCCGAAAAAGGGATGTAATCGAAGTAATCTCCTCCTATCCCATCATGTGGAATATAAAGGCTCGCCAAGCCAAACAGGTTATTATTGGGCAATGCGTCCGGAATAAGCATCTTTTGGACTTGTTCTGCCAGTTTAAGTTCTTGTCGAATGGATTCTTGCTCCAATTGCTTTTTAAATAATCTTTTGTTTTCGATAGCTACCGCAATAATATTGGTGATCGTACTGATAAAGTCGTATTTGTCTGCGGTATCTTTATCAAAGTCTATTCCGCCTATTAGGGTATAAGCTAGTGGTGTTTTTTTGTGCCACACACTCATAATAACGTCAATCCCATCTAAAAAAGGCGGATCTTTTTCGTCAACATTATAGCGCCTTTCTATCTCTGTAGCTTTTATAAAATGTACAATGTTACTTGCATTTTCTTCTAACTCCGGCCAATCTATGGTCGAAACACATTCCCACTTACCATCACTAATGATAAACAAGGCCATTTTCTTAACCTTCATCACCCAATGGAGAAACTCGTTAAACATAGAGTAGAGTTCTTCGGCCGATTTGTTTTCATTAATGGCATGAGTGATAGAAAGCAAATTCCTCAGCAAAAGGTGTTTTAGCCCTATTTCATTCTCCAATTTCTCGATTATCGCCTTATTGCTCTCCATGTAACTTTGGGTTATTTTTATGTCTCTGATTATCCCTTTGTGTTCGTTTCAACATTTTTTGATCGAAAGCCATTTCTAAATCTATTCCTGTCTGATTGGCCAAACAGGATAATACAAACAATACATCTGCCAATTCTTCTGACAATCGCTCTTTTGCTTCTGCTTCCTTGGTAGGCTGTTTGAAGGATTGCTCCCCATACATCCTGGCGATCAAACCGGTGACCTCCCCTGTTTCCTCTGCGAGGATGGCCGCATTGGTTACGGGGTTAAAATAGCGCACACCGTGGGTTTTTATCCAGTCATCGACTTCTTGTTGTAGTTTCTTAATTGATTTCACCTGGTATAGTTATTCCTTATTCTTTGAATCTATGATGATGGTCACCGGACCTTGATTGGTTAAAGATACGTCCATTTCCGCGCCAAAACTACCGGTCGCTACCCTGTCAGAACCTATCGCCTCCTTACATCTTTGTATGAAATGGTGATATAAAGGTAAAGAAATATCCGGTTTTGCTGCCTTTATAAAGGAGGGTCGATTTCCCTTCTTGGTAGAAGCATGTAAGGTAAACTGACTAATGATAAGCACCTCTCCTCCAATATCAAAAAGGGATAGATTCATCTTTCCTTCCTGGTCTCCAAATATGCGCATCCCTAAAATCTTTTTCGCCAACCAATCTACATCCTCCTCAGTATCTCCTATGGAAATACCGAGTAATACCACCAATCCTGCTCCTATCCGACCTGTCAGATGCTCCTCTATCGCAACTTCCGCCTTAGATACCCGTTGTACTACCGCTCTCAAACTACTATTATTAACATGATGAATAATTTGCAAATATATAATACTAAATTATAAGTATCTATAAAGAGTGTTATTCACATCTCATCAGTGAAATTAATAGTTAATTCTGTCACTATTTTGTGAATAAGTCTATCACTATTTAGGTTATTTTACTCCGGTTACCAAATACCTATTTTTTAAACTCCATATTGATCGATTATTTACATCCAATTCTATTTTCTCTATCTGATGAGTTATTAACAGAATAACTCAATAAACAATAATGAATTCTGTTAATATCTTATAAAAATATAATTTTCAGTAATTTATATAAATTAATACAAGTGAATGAATGAATACAAATGTGAATAACTAAAAAAGCAAAATACTAAACCAAAAGTTTTACACCTATTCACACCCCTGATAATAATAAAAGAAAAAAATTAGTTTTAATTCACTTATTAATAATCATACAGAAAAAAAACATGGGAAGTGTAATTCAGAAAAATTACGTAATGCACTCACCAAATGGTTTAAGTCTATTTAGAATGAATATGTATTGGTTATTAATTAAATAAGTATTAGTTATAATTGGCATATTATTTGTGATTTATTTTTCGAGGGAGCTACTATCCTCAATTGAACTTGCACCTGCAATGGTATATTTCGTAGTAGAGCGCATGATTTTGATTTGTAGTACAATAGGAAGATATGACTGTATTTTTGATTTTCTTGTGTTTGGTAATAGCAATAGGACCTCAGTTCTCTTCTGAGTTAAAGACAAGATAGTTTATTGGTTCAACCAATAGTTTGTATATTCGTCTTGTTAAAACTCCAATAAAGGTATGAAGAAGGACTTGCCCATAGAAGCATTACGGTTAAAGCTGTTTCGTATTGAGAGCGGATGGACACAGAGGGAATTTGCGAAAGCATTGGGCACAAAACAATCCATTGCCGATATCGAAAGAGGGCGTGTTCGTCTTTCCGGTCAAATAATAGAGGGATTGGTTCGTAAGTTCAACTTGAATCCATCATGGTTGTACGGCAAAGACCAACAAAAGTATCTGAAGGATAGTACGATCCAAAGGACTCCTTTTGTTATCAGTGAGAATATAGAGGGAAAAGCCAACATAACCTTGGTGTCCGGAAAAGCATATGCCGGTTACCCTGACAATTTGCACGATCCTAAGTGGTTTGAAGGACTACCAATATTCTCTTTGCCCATTCAAAAATTTCAAAATTCCCAATTGCGTTGCTTTCAGATTGAAGGAGACAGTATGAAAGGGGTTATTGAATCCGGTGAGTTTGCCTTGTGCAGATTTGTAGAACAATTGGAAGACATTCACGCAGACCGTGTATACATAGTGGTAACTAAGGATAGCTTGTTATGCAAAAGAGTGTCTTTTGATATAAAATACAATCTCTTTACCCTTATATCGGTCAATCCGGATTATGATATTTTACATTTGGAAGCACAGGAGCTTCTCGAGGTATGGGAAGTCATCGGTAAGATTAGCCCGGATATTAAGATATATTTACCTGAACACAAGCAAGAAGAGGTCATGGCTGAATTGCAACAATTGCGCAGTGCCATTGCGGAGTTAAAACGGGAATAGCATAAGATAATTTCACCACACGATGAGAATTAAAACTTCCCCTATTATTCAAAAAACTCAAGGCTTTGGATTATGATGGGTATTTTAGTCTGAAAATAAATATTGCAAAAAAAGACCTTGCCGATATGGACAAGGTAGAACTTATATTGAAAAAATGCAAAACATATTACAAAGAAAACTATGAGGAAATCTCGATCAGATAATACTCCCGTCTTATTGTTTGGTGAATTCAAATCGATGTTGTTTTCATGTTGCATCGACAACTAACACCCCATAAACACCGGGTGCTAAAGCGCTTATATCCAATCCACCACCATACATAACATCTTCAAAAGTATGCACGAGATTTCAATGGCTATATATCTCTACATTTCACAAAGGCGTACCCTCGAAATGTCCACGAAAAGAAATGATATCATCTCATCTATCTGTATATCATACCAAAGAGGGTTTTCCACTAACGCGTGGAATCTCTACAGAAACACTTTCTGTCTTGCCGGGAAGAGTAATCACTAAATCCACTCTTCATCCCATAAATTCTTTTCCGTATTTTTTGTAGAGATCTGCTATATCTTTTGCGCCAAATACCAGGGTATATGTTCATGCTTGCTCGTACTGCTCTGCTTGCAAGGGCTTGCTCGTGCCATCATCCATAAGGACTCCTACACGGACTTTTCATGGTTTTTCTACTTTCAAATGCAATTCGAAAGCATGGGGCCCTACACGCAAGCGGTCTTGATAAACGTCAACATGAGGATGGAGATCGACTTCTTCTCTCATCTCCAAAGCTCCGGGTACAGATGCATCTCACTTCTCTTCATCTGAAGAAGCAAAAACATCTGCTACCTTTTCCCCGGATGATGCCGGTGGAACTGCCGGTATTTCGCTCTTTTCTGCCGGAGAAGCGGTTCAAGAGGCAGTATGAGGCGTGCGATTGCAGTAGCCCAATATTCAAGCTATTAACATTATCGCAGATGCTGTCAAAGAAGATGCAGAATAGACAAGCTGATCTTTTGATGATGTAGCTAAAGTAGTGTATTCTCATGGACGCAAATCTAAAGAATCTTTTTTGTTATCTGGATTCATGATGATAATAGGATAAATAAATAAAAATATAACAAATTGACTTTAAATGCAGACTAATATTTAAGCCATAATTTCATTTCTTTCGCAATATTTCGATGCCTTCAAAAGTCAATTTGCTTCGGATTAAGTTTTGGCTGAGATGATACAAATGCATCATCCATTGGCTCAGCATCAAGTATATGTACTTGCAAGATATACCATACTGATTTTGCACCAAAAAGCAAGGGGGAAATGAACTATCAAAAAGGACACGCCCGGAGCGTGCCCAAAGAGTGAAGATATGGAGAATGTTCTTTATCCTCTATGGACTATCTGCACGCTTTTGCCTGTATTGCCAATTTTGGCTGTATAAACACCTCCCGGCAATCCTTTCAAAGGGATTTCCGTATCCTTGGTAACCTCATATGCTGTTTTGACCAGTCTTCCGGAACGATCATATATCTTCACGAAAGGTACTACGACATCTTTGTCCAAAGTCAGGCGGAATGATCCGGATGCCGGATTGGGGTATGCGGTCAAAGGTGCTGGCTTCAGATCGATAGTAACAGTTTTGTTGACTGATGTGGCCTTGTTTCCTATGGTCAGTACGAGAGGTCCATCTTCCAATGCTCCACCAAATTTCTTGAAAAGTTCTTGCAATTGCCCATAGCTAAAGGTAGTATCTATCGTTTGTTTTCCTGATACATCATATGCTTCGTCAATCACCAAAGGCACCTGTATGCCATTTTGCTGTGCTCCTATAGAATATGTCCCCTTTCCATCTACCGTAAAAGAAACATGAACCTCTTCCTTAGTATCATCAGCCCGTGTCTCTACAGACCAGAGATCGATAGCCAAGGCCGGTACTACTTCAAGATTTTTATCAGGATCAGAAGAGTCAGAAATGTTATGCAGTGTTACTGAACCAGGTGAATCTCCCTTGACTAAAAGTCTTTTTTGTGAATCTGTCACATCAATTACTCCTTTTACCCAAGTATTTCCACCATCGCCCGATAGCCAGACATGATTACCACTAATAGATGGTTCGATAAGGTCACCAACATTAGCAACATAATATGTCTCTGTTTCTCCTACCTTCACGGTGTCAGGACCGGAGATCTCTACTTGATGAACATGTTCGCCCTTATCAGGACGATCGATATCTTGCTGTAAGCTACGAAGATTGTCGGCAATATCCTGAGCGAGAAAAGGATAAAGGTCTTTTTCAAATTTGCTTTGTGGGATCTGGGATTCTTGGTGTTTTGCCAACTCTGTCTTGGTATCTACGGGCGGGATGTATCCGGGTATGAAATGAGGCATAGCGATAAAATTTAGAAAATAAAAAGAAAACAAGATAACTATACTGATTTTTACAAAAAATGCAAGCAAAAAAGTGATAGACAAAGATGGCAAGATAGAGGGAAATCACCAAAAAATCAGCATTATATTTGTATTTTTTTATTTTTCTATGGCCTGTACTTTGTCGAGGAGGTCCAAAGCACCGGGAGGAAGGGCTTCCCGTAGTTCGGGATTGGCCTCGATCAAGACGGAGGATTGGGTAGAGATACTGCTTTGTCTCTGGGTATTGGCACTGCGCACCGCATTGTGGTGATCCCATAGTCGATATCCATCAGTTTGCTTTTTTATTCTTTGACCCCACTGATCTTCTGCTGCACGATTTAAATAATTAGAAGCAAGTAAGATTATCTTAAGACTACCATGATTCACCAACCAAACATAGGGTTGTACATGCATATCGTCGTATTTCTTCGCTCTCTTAAACCCTTCAAATCCGGCTTTGAGATCTTGGAGGGCGGGGATATCGTGGATGGTTCCTGTATCTGTTCGAGTTACTCCGGTGCCCATGATCCACTGGATGGATTCTCTTCGTTTTGGACTGCCGATGACGGGGCAAGAGAGGAGGGCGAGTTTGCATTGTTTGTGGACCTCGACGGTAGAGCCGGCGGATCCGGTGATTTTTAATGGTACATCACAGTCGTAGCCAGCTCCACCTGCCCGTTCTACTCCTGATGGACTGTTACAAGAGATGAAAGGTGCGCATGCTCCGGTTCAAGAGCAAGTTCCGGAATTACACGTGTAACTTGCAGATCATTGGATATAGTCATCGCAGTTGGTAAATTCAAGATCCGTCTCCGTCTGTCCTCCTGCATCCGGCAGAGTTACTTGACAAGTTCTTGCTGTTTTGGCACCGGTATTGCAAGCAACTCCACCGGAGAGGTAGTCATCGTAAATGCTTTCGATGGCCGGGATAAGTTTTCTGTTGGATGCTTTTCTCCGTGCTTTTTTCAATGGGATATCGGTTCGTGTGATGTCGTCCATAGAATATGTTCCTATGGCTCCACTCAAGACGTTTCTGTTGCTTCAGATGATAGAGACTCCATCACTACTTGTGAGGGTCAAAGGAGCACTTTCTTCATTGACGACGCTAGGGAGGTAGATGACTCTAAAGAGGGTGCCGGCTTTTCTGACGAGATTGGTATTGGTGCCGGTGTTCAGGGTTGTGTCGAAGAAGAGGTCTGCGTCATGCGACCATGAGTCGAAGGTCGATCTTCTGGAGTCGAAGAAAGTTTCGTTGATACCCGAACCTACCAAAACACCGCGTATATACAGCGATCCACCATCGCACCGGATGTTTTTGTTGGGGTCGGTATTTTTATCCGCTTTGGATACGAAACCGTCTTTGGAGATGAAGATACCTACAACTTCGTCTTGGACGTTGCAATCGGTGTTTTTGAAGAGTGTTTTTCCATTTTTGACGATAAACATAGCGTTTTTGTTGGTAAATGAATTTTCCATTTCGAGATCTCCATTGGAGATGATGAGGGTAAAAGGAGAGCTGGTATCACCTCCGAGCAAGTCGTTCCGGTAGATGGCATTGCTGTTGGCGGTGATGACTCTATCGTTCAATACCCTGAGGTTCAAAACTCCTGCATTTTCATCTTTGTAGAAATAGATACGGGAAGCGGGAACTTTGTAGAAAGGGCTCCATGTACCGTTGATAAACATCCTCACGGCACGCGGTTCGTTTTTGGCGAACCCCGTGCCCAAAGCGGATGCAGGAAGACTTGGGAGCGCACATGGATTACTTTTAACGCTCGTCCCTCATTTCATTTTCACCCATTCATAACCGATGATGTTCCTGTTTTCAGGACTGAATTCGATGCCGACGAGGTAGATGTTTTCAGCAGTTTGGTATTTTTCCCAATATCGCCGCTCTTTGATTTGTCGCAGGGCATTTCCGGAGGCTTTTTCTGTCAGTTTAAACTCGAGGATAAACACCTTGCCTTCGAGTTGGACCGACAAATCCATCCTGCCCAAATTGGTGGTATCTTCGGGTATGATGTCCAATCCAATACTTGCGAGGTAAGCATAAACCACACTTGCATAATACCCTTCGTATTCAGGGAGCTTACTGTTGGTGAAGTTGTTGTACGGGATGGAAGCAAATAGAGAAAAAAGCGCATCTTTGAAGCCATCCAGGTCCTCGTTTCGAAGCATATACAGC
>JALWRC010000047.1:15572-63777 GCA_027080725.1 Saprospiraceae bacterium | reverse complement strand
CTCTTTAACGCCTTAAAGGTAAGCACTTTATCTATTTTGACCAAATAAATCTCTATTAGATTCAAAATAATTTGTAGCTATATATTGCTGATTTATAACTTTTTATAGGTTTTCTGGCAGACACTACCTAACTCCCTAATGTATCCTAATGTGCCTAATGTGGTTATCAACAACTTTGATTTGAACCACAAAGGCACAACTTGTGACGCTACAGCGTTATAAGGACACAACAGGCTTATGTCCTGTACTGACTTCAAGTAGCATCCCACACGCCGATTTGAGAAGTAACAAATCGACCGTGCGCCTATACTACACATAGCGCGGAGGGGCGTATAACAAACTGCACTTTTTTGATTTGAGAAACTGAAATAATCCCGTAGGGATGCCATCTTTGTAGCCCTGTATGAGCGATAGCGAAGTGCAGGGTTTATAATATCACATAACGCAGTTTTGGCGATATTTTTGCCCAGTGCAATATTGTAAATACATGAGAAGTGTCGTCAGCAAAAATAGTGACAAAACAAAGCGTAGGCTCACTTTTGTGCATTTCGTAATACACATAGCGCGGAGCAAAATCACAAGTTTCGTCCAATTCTTTGTATATTTGTGACACCAATCATTGCCCTTCAAGTCATCGTAATAAATCCTGCATTATGAAGTTTTCTATCACACTACTCTTTTTGCTGTTGACCGGAGTGGCTCTTGAGGCGCAAGTCAACTATTTCATATCAAATAATGGAGATGATTCCAATGATGGAAGTATCCAATCTCCGTGGAAGACCATCCGGCACGGGATAGCAGCATTAGTGCCTGGCGACACCCTCAATTTGCGGGAAGGCACTTATTATGAAAAGGTGGATTTTGATGTTGCCGGAACACCCGGTGCCTATATAACCCTCAGAGGCTACCCGGGGGAAGCGGTTCAAATCAGCGGCGCCAACAGTCCGGATGAAACTCCGCTCCTCTATACAGAATCAGCATATCAGGTGATTGAGAACATTCACTTCACCAACAATCAGCACAACTACGCATCCGGTATTGCATTGCAAGGCACGGCGCATCATATCATCATCCGCAATAACCGAGTCAGTCAAATCACTTTTTCCAGAGACCCCAATTCTCCGGTGACCTACAATACCAATGCCGTCCCCATCAACATGTGGGCGGACACCTATCCGGATTCGATGCACCACATCTCCATCCTCTCCAATGAGGTATTTGACAACCGAACGGGTTATAGCGAAAACATTTCGGGAAGCGGCAATCTCAGCGAAGTATTGATAGAAGGCAACTCGGTGCACGACAATACCAATATTGGAATCGATCTCGGAGGGCACTACCGGGTGGTCCCACAACCGGAGTATGACCAGGCGCGGCATGCTATCATCCGGGGCAATTTGGTGTACAACAACGTGGCCTCTTATTCGAATGCAGCGGGTATATATATCGACGGTGGGCGGGACATCGTGGTGGAGAATAACATTTCTCACCACAATGGCTACGGTGGTGAGATCGGATGCGAAGAGAATGGCGCTACGGAGCGGATTACCTTTCGCAATAATATCTTCTACAAAAACGAAGTGGCCGGGATGCACATCGGAGGTTATGACCCCAACACGACGGGTATTGTCCGGGACTTCACCGTGACGGGAAACACCTTCTACGCCAATGACACCAAGCAAACCGACAACGGGGAATTGCTCTTTAGCCTTTTCGAAAGGGGGACGATACACAACAATATCTTTCATGTGGACAATCCGGCGCATGTGTGGATGTACAGCGACCGGAGTCAGACCGGGCTGAAGATGGACTACAACCTCCTCTACTTGGACGATGGCTCCGGGCAAGACCTCCTCGCCACCTTCAACAATAAAGACTACGAGGGATTGGCCTCTTTCTACCGCCAAACCGGCCTTGGCCGGCATGATATTTTTGGTGATCCGTCCTTCAAAGATCTCCATGCTCCCCTACCCGACTTTCATCTCACCAATAGCTCTCCCGCTATCGATCAAGGCAATCCATCTTATATCGCTGCACCGGGCGAAAAAGACCTGGATGGCGAAGCGCGCATCATACATCAACGTGTGGACATCGGAGCGGATGAATACGCTTCCGGCAATAGCACAGTGCCTATATGGGATATAGGCCAACGATTTCATACCACTCCCAATCCGGGCACAAATTATATCCATATCGTCCCCGATCCGGGAGCAGTGTATTACACCCTCTATGACATCAAAGGGAGACCTTTATACGCGGGGTGTTACACCGGGAAAATAGCCATTGGCTCTCTATCGAAGGGCATCTACGCACTCCAGATTGTGGAGGATAAGAAAAAGAATAGCAATCAGGTGGTTTGGGTTATGAAATGGTAGAGATATTGCCGAGATTCTCTACTTTCTCTATCCGGCTGTCTCTCTGCATTCCCGGTTCAGCTGGTCCCAAAATCCCTTGCATTGATTAAATAAATATTGAACGAAGAAGCTTTATAAGCGCTTTCTTCCTTTCCCATAGCAGAAAGCACGCGCGCGCGCCAAATTAAACATCTGCTGCGGACGGCTTCCACAACATGTGCTAACAGGTGGGATTTGACCAGTCCTATTCCATTGGCATGGGAGATTCCTCCTTTGTAAGGGTACCATTTTATCGCATACTTTCCTCCATGACCCGCCAAGGGATGCTTTCGAGAAGAAAACGTCATATCCGCACTATTTAGAGCATGGCGCCAAGTTCCTACAAAGTGTTCCGGCTCCAGACAGCGGCTCAATTTGTCAAACAATACTGAACTGTCCGGAAACAGGCGGATTTGTCTCTCCACCAAGGCCGTATCATACCCCAATGAAAGGAGCGCTTTAACATTGGCACGATAAATCGTCATGGCGGCAGTCCAGCGGGTACTGTCACCACTCCATACCCGCCATTTCATACCGGCCTCATCCACAAAAACACTATCCCGCCTCCGGCTATGCCACTTATAGTGTCCCAGCGAATCCACATACCCCCAACACTCCCTCGCCTCTCCGGTAGAAAGAGCAATAAAAAGCCCGAAAATCATCAGCCAATTCTTCGTTTGCTCCACGCCGGATCAGAGTTTGATAATCTTCAGGAAAGCCTGCCTTCCGCTCGTTGTTGTAACGACCACGCCAACAACTCCGGGGGAAAAACCGGTCAATGGGAGGACGACCTTTCCGCTTCTGTTGGCTTGAAGCCGGTATTCCCTGCTGTATCCTGTCACTGAATGGACCTTGACATCCAATAGACCGCTTCTGAATTCGACAGGAAGATGCAACTGTACACGATTGTCTCCAACCGGATTGGGGAAGACCGCCCATTCATCCGGCTGCCTTATGAATTGAGTGTGTGACACCGTATCCACTTTGACATGAACAGGGACCCGGGGACTTTCGCAATACAAGGGTACCGGACTCACCGCCCAATCGTAAAAATAGTAATAGGAATCAGGAGAGAAAGAAGGTCTTACGATCTCCAAATAGGGATTGCAGCGATAGGGGTATCCGAAACTTCTAATGTTGCGTATGAGTCTCGGACTCACGGTGCCAAGCACCTCTAGATTGGTCTTGGTGTCCGTCGTTATCCAATATTCGCCTTCGCTGGCGGGCAACAACACTCCGAGGGGGAGGTGATTGATGCCTTTCTCCAGGACTATGTCCCGCCGTAGAAGACGCGCACCATCCGGATTGTAGATTTCGATGGTCCGTCTCCCGATGCTATCTGTCATCGTATTGACGGAAGATAGAACAATGTCCCGGTCCACCTTAAAATACACTTTCACATTTTTGCGATCGACGTGGTATCCTCTCTTGTGAAGTCTACGGATGCTCAAGCCACAATACGCCGTATCGTAATTAGCCGAATCCGCGGTGGATACCCACCAAACCGTATCTTTATCTACCGACTCCAGATGCAGCTCCGCCCCGATAAAAACCGGGGTGGTAGCGGTATCAGAGGTATACCAATACGTATCGGAAGCATCGGAATGCAAGGTAACAGATTCGCCCTTCTTGACGAGGGCATCCGGCACATGTGGCCCGGTGGAATCCCCAATAAAATGCAGATCAATCGTATCGGAAGAAACATCCCCACAGCGCTGATGATCCACACACCACACCAGTGTGTCTTCCGTCAATGCCAAGGTATCTCCTTGACGCGTCCCCCACCATTTTATGCCACCTACACCCCTTCCTGCAAGCAGGACGGCAGTGCCGGCACAAGAAGAGGGGCCTCCCTTAACGAAGTCAATCTCCGGCTTCCGGTGCCGTTCCAGAAACACCTCAAAGGGGATGGCGTAATGGATACACCCATTGCTATCGCGTCCTTTGACAGAATAGGTCCCCGGACGGGTTATCCTGCGAGTGCGTCCGGCAGTCCCGTCATTCCAGACGATATGATCCTTAAAGATGGAGGGATCCAATGTTATATCAAACGTATCGCCCCGGCATATATCCACCTCTCCGTCCGGCACTACCTCTACTCTCGGGGTGAGACAATGCCCGCGTTGTACGTAATAGTACTGATCTGCTATCAAGCCACGATCAAACTTCTCGTGTACGCCATCCGGCCAGACCACCACCATGGAGTCGATAAGAGTGGTGGCGCCTAAGCCAAAATGCACCTTCAGCGTATTCATGATTCCGTAACTCTCTCCCGAGACCACTTCCCTGATTTGTTTGACCGGCTGGTTGTCCAATTTATGGTATAGCAAGACTTTGGCGCCTATCGCATCGGTATTGATACCCACTTGATTGAGGTGAAAGCCTATGAAATGGTTGGCTTTGCCCGAATTATAGTACACCTTATCCGGTTGGCTGCGCTTCGAACTCAGCCCCTTGTAGGTCGCATAAACATCCAAAAATCCGTCGGTATTCAAATCTCCAACCGCTACCGATTGAGGCGAATAAAGCCCAAAAGGATACGCCTTTTTGACAAAATGCCAGCCCCCTTGATTCATATACAGGTAGGCCGGATCACCGGCAACCAGTATATCCAGATACCCGTTGTTGTCCAAATCCCGAAAGAGGGACTGCAACGGGAAGCCGCTAATGCTTACCCCGGCCATTTGCTCGACCCGCACATAGTGCCCCTTATCATTTCTCAGCAGATAAGCCAAGCTATCGTGGTGGGTAACCAGAATATCCATATCGCCATCATTGTCCAAATCCCCGAAACTGGAGGTCCAGGATTGGGCACCAAACGCCAAACCATAGGTATTAGCAGAATCCTGCACATAATGCCCGGGACTATCCTGAATAAAAAGCCGGTTAGTGCGACGAGGATCTTTGGGATCCTTGGACTTACCATAACATTTGGCTACGTACAAATCCAGGTCGCCATCCAAGTCAAAGTCCGTCCATGTACACCCATAGTTGCCCGCTGAAATTCGAGCGTCCTCCGACTCCCCCAAATAATCGGCACGTTGAATCCATCCGCCGGCACGGTCAGAAAGGAATACCACATTGCGCCCTTCATCATCTGCCACAAAAATATCCAAATGTCCATCCCCATTAACGTCGAGGATGCTCATGGCCTGTGGATACAGGTGGTGCCGGATGTTGTGCACCCGGAAGCCGGCTCCATCCCGGTATAAAATCGAGAGTGGTTCATTATACCCGGGCACCACGACATCTCTCCTCCCATCGCCATCCAAATCGGCAACTGCAAAAGTCCAGTGCTGCAAGGCGCCGGTATTAAACGGTCTTCCTGCGGATAGGGAGGCATCCACGGCTTTCTGATAATAGGGTATGAAATCGTACCCTTTATGCATGGTAAGGACATCGTCCAACAGGTCATCATTAAAGTCCACGACCCCATTGAACATGAAAGATGTGGGATGCAACGTATCGGGAAAAACCGCCTTCTCTTCGAAGGAGATATTCTGAGCGAATAATGGAGAAAAGAGTATAAAGCATAAGAAAAAAAGCGTGTTTCGCATGACCTATATATTTGGATACAAATATAGGTAAATTATATATATATTTATTTAAGATAGAATAGAAAACAATGTAACAATCACAAGAAAGGGGGGTAAGCTCCCCCCCCTTTCTTATAAGTATTTTATCACAAACCATACGGTTTACGCCACACAAAACACAAAAAAAAGCTCCCCGTCGGGAGCTTTCTCAATTAATTTTCATCGTTGGTCTCTTTGGTAACAAACCTTGTTTTACCAAATTTCTTCTTGAATTTATCAATACGCCCTGCTGTATCCACAAATTTCATTTTACCGGTATAAAAAGGATGGGAAGCACTTGAGATTTCCAATTTGACCAAGGGGTACTCATTGCCATCTTCCCATACAATCGTGTCTCTTGTATTAGCGGTAGAGCGGGTTAGAAATGCATGGTCACAAGAAAAATCCTTGAAGACCACCAATCGATATTGTTCCGGATGTATACCTTTTTTCATCGCTATTATTCTTTTAGAATACAATTTATGTTAATACCCTCCTTAAGGGGCGGCAAAGATAAGAGCTTTTTTACAATATCAATGCAAAGAATCCGTGAAATTTATCTCAATTGCGCAAAACAAAGCCCATCTTTGTCCATCGCCGTTGTAGAGGGGACCATTGTAAATCATAACAGACAGCGGGACTCCCCAAGCGAAGGAGGTCAACAGCGCGCACCGAATGATTAAGTATCCCCACCCTAAAAGGTAAGCAGGCGATTAAGCTTCTCCGTGTAAAAAGGCTTTTTTAGCGGCCAATTCTTCTTTAGACTCGACATGGTCTTCATCCGGCACACAGGAATCTACCGGACAAACAGCGGCACATTGGGGTTCATCGAAGAAACCCACACACTCCGTACACTTAGAGGTCACGATAAAGTAAAATTCATCCGAAAGGGGCTCCTGGGGAGCATCTGCATCTACTTCTGTGCCATCCGGCAAAGTAATCGTACCGGACAACTCCGTTCCATCTGCATAAGTCCATTCTTCACCGGGCTCATAAATAGCAGTGTTCGGGCATTCGGGTCTACAAGCATCGCAATTGATGCAATCTTCATTGATTAATATGGCCATGTTGATATAATTTTCAGTTAAAAATAAAGTGCAATATTAGGAAGAATAATGATTATACCGTCCAAAAGTTTTCAAAAAAAGCATGCAACTCAAACAATTTTAATTGCAATATACAATTATGCAGGGGGGCAACATGTAAATGCGTCCCCTTCATGTCGGATGGCAGTAAACGGACTAAACACAATGTTCTTTTATCTGGCGAACCGACTTGAATGCCTCTACCGCACACAAGGCGGATAAATTGACAATATTCCTTACCGAGCTGCTTCGGGTCAACAACTGGACCGGATGAGAGAATCCCTCCATGATCGGTCCAATCATATTGGCATTGATCATCTTCTCCAGCATCTTTACGGCGATGTTAGCGGAATTGAGGTCCGGAAAGACAAGCAAATTGGGTTTTTTATCCAACTGAGTAAATGGGTAGTGCTCCATAAGCAGCTCGTAATCCAACGCATAATTGGCCTGCATCGGTCCATCTATGCTGACATGTGGGTAGCACTTCTTTATACGAGCAATCGCATCTTCTATTATCGAGTTATCTGCGCCTTTGACTCCTCCAAAGTTAGAAAAGGAAAGCATGGCAACTTTCGGATTAAAACCGAAGCGTTGGACTGCCGTGATGGCATTGGATACGACGCTCGTCAATTGGTCGGCATCGGGTTTGATATTGACAGCGGTATCCGTCATAAAGAGGCTTTTGTTGTTATGTCGCACCCAATGGATCCCGGAGACAACTTCTCCGTCATGAGGCCCGAGTATTTGCAAGGCGGACTTTAACACAAAGGGGTAATCGGTATCTATTCCTGCAACAACCCCATGACCATATCCCATCCGCACCATCATAAAAGCAAAAATATACCGGTTGGACATATCCTCTTCCGCTTGTTGGAGGGTCACTCCTTTGCGTTGGCGCAGACGGTAATATTCGTCCACCAAATCCCTCTTAAACGCAGCATTTCTATACTCCAACAGTTTGATTCCGGCAATATCATGCCCCAGCTCTTGAAATGCGAGCTTAGCGCGTTCGATATTCTTCACCAAGAGCACCGGGTTGGCCAATTTTTCTTCCACTATTTGCACCGCAGCCCATTTGACAAGAGCGTGATCGCCTTCGGGAAAAAGGATAGTACGAAGATGTTTTTTGGCGGTATTAAAGATATTGCGCATCGTACCCCGTGTCCAATCGGTCTTGGCTTTCAGGCGCTCGCGGTAGGCTTCGATATCGATGTACTTCCTCGCCACCTTGGTTTCCATAGCTGCTTGGGCGATGGCCGATGCCGTCACAGAAAGCACACGCGGATCAAAGGGTTTTGGTATGATATAATCGGCTCCGAAAGTGAGATCTTTATTTTCATATATACGCTTAACGATCTCCGGCACTTCCTGGCGAGCCAACTCCGCCAGGGCGTGGGCTGCAGCCAGTTGCATTTCCATGTTAATGGTCTTGCTCATCACATCCAGTGCGCCTCTGAAAATATAGGGAAACCCCAATACATTGTTAATTTGATTGGGATAATCGCTGCGGCCTGTTGCCACGATGGCATCCGGACGTGCTTCTCTGGCATCCGGATAAGTGATTTCCGGATCCGGATTGGCCAAAGCAAAAATGAGAGGCCGGTCACTCATGAGCTTCACCATCTCTTTGGTGAGCACTCCTTTGACAGAGAAACCGGCAAAAACGTCCGCTCCTCTAATGATATCGGTGAGCGTTCTGGCTTTTGTATCGTGAAAATACGGTGTCTTATATGGATTTTTCTTTTCATCTCCCCTTCCCTTCCACATAACGCCCTTACTATCTACCATAAAGATATTGGCTCGATTGGCGCCCAAGGCTTCATAAAACCGTGCACTCGCGATACCTGCAGCTCCGGCACCGCTGATGACGATCTTTACCTCTTCGATCTTTTTGTCCACCAATAGCAATCCATTAATCAACCCGGCACCGGATATTATAGCGGTCCCGTGCTGGTCGTCGTGAAAGACCGGGATATCCATTAGCTCTTTCAACTTCTCTTCGATATAAAAGCATTCTGGCGCCTTTATGTCTTCCAAGTTGATTCCCCCAAATGTGGGTTCCATCGTCTTGACGACCCGGACAAACTCCTTAGGATCGCTGATATTGAGTTCGATATCAAACACATCGATATCGGCAAATTTTTTGAAGAGATTGGCCTTTCCTTCCATCACCGGCTTGCCGGCCAAAGCACCGATATTGCCCAGTCCGAGCACCGCCGATCCATTGGTTATGACCCCTACGAGATTGCTGCGATCCGTGTAATGAGCCGCGTTTTTCTCATCCTTTACGATTTCAAGGCACGGATAAGCCACTCCCGGAGTGTATGCCAGAGACAAATCGCGCTGGGTATCAAAGGGCTTCGTCGGCACCACCTCGATTTTACCATTGCGCCCTTGAGAGTGATACAGCAAGGCCGCTCTTTTTAGATTCTCTTCAGAAAGATTGGATTTCACGATGTTTTCTTTTTATTAACAAAAAGTTTAAATTAAACCTCCATCAAGCCTAAATGGGCGGACATCTCCGGTTAATAAAGGACTTATTGCATGGTCTTTTGTAACAAAGCATCCGGGGAAGCGGTTTTTAAACCTTGTTTAAAACATACAAATAACAAACCAAAGTGCAAGAAAAGTAAAGAAAGTATCACTTCCCCCTCAAAAGGTATGCGGGATTATGCCCATCCAGATAATCGACATAATCTTTGGCTCCCACTCGTAAAAATACCGGAATGCGATGTTTTCTCTGACGAATCGCCTCCATTTTGCAAAACACTCCATAGTTAACAAAAACTGCATTCTCCCGTATCAACACAGTGGACTTTTTATCATAATCTCCCGAGTGAAAGCTTTCTTTTACTCCTTTCAGCGCGGGGCGAAACACGGATTCCAATTTAGGCGGATGACCGCTCTGACAATATCCCAATAGTGGAAGAAAGAGGAGGGAAACAGCTATGGACATGTTTTTCATAGTTAATAATGGATTATCAGATTGACGTTTAAGACAGAATTCCGATAGAGGTTACTTTGTAGTGTATGATGAATCTAACAACGCAATAGCACCATAGTTCGGGAGGATTGGTATGCCTCCCGACAAATCGAAGTACAAAAAAGGGGCACTGACTACAGGGCCCCTTTTTACGTGATTGGCTATAAGCCGGATTCTGTCCCCATTACGGGTGGTTATCATTTATCTAAGCTGCCTACCCCTTGCGAGGGCCAAGGTGCTCCGTGTATTTAGTTCTTACGCGGAGCACTAAGTGCAAGCACCGGCACAGGATCAAGCGAATCCTAACTCGCAATATACATGGCATTACAGCCCACAAGGTTTACCTGCATCCATTGTCACCAACGGAAGCCGTGCGCTCTTACCGCACGTTTTCACCCTTACCTGCTCTATAAGAACATCGGCGGTTTGTTTTCTGTGGCACTTTCTGTCATCCTTAACGGGTTTGAAATGAATGTCACCCGGATGCCCGGCCTTTCAGCCGGTGTGGTGCTTTGTGCTGTCCGGACTTTCCTCACAGCAAATTGCTGCGCGATAACCCGCCAATCACGTACGAACCTAACAATGGCCGCCGGCAGAAAGTTCCCAAAACAGGGAAATTATACGGCAAATACCTTCCTTTTGCCGCCCCACAGCGTCTTTGCAAAAACTGCTCCTGAATAATTGCAATAAAAAACACATTAAACTATTGTATAATATATATTCTTCTTATTTTTACGCCTTAATTATATGAAGAATCGATTCAACATATCTGACACAAGAGGAGTCTTGTCACTCGTGGGGGCCATTGCATTACTGACAGCCACCATTAGCATGTCACCTTCTCTCCCCTTGGAATACGCAGGGGGGATAGGGGGGATGTTTCTTTGGCTCTATGGCATAGACCGCATTGCATTACCTCCGGCATTTTCCCTTCTTAAAAGAGGTGGAATACTTGCCGGATTGGTCTTTTTATATCCCATATTGGCGCTTATAATGCACTTCATCTTTCCGTCAGAAACCGATCTTTTTCATGCCAAATTTAAGTGGGGTTCGCTCTCTTCCTTGCATGTTTTCCTTTTTGAAATAGCGGTGCTTTGGCTAATGGCAAAGGTGTATCGTATCGACATTCACCTTTCCACAAAAGCAACGGGAAGGGAAGTCCGATGGTGGAGTACGCTGGCGTACCTGACGTTTTTTCTGGCGGCCAATGTACTGCTTCAATGGACATTGGGTTTACAATTTCATACCGCCTTCCTATATGACTTAACCGACATCAATCGCTTTCAAATCGGGCAATTCATGTTATTTGGTCACCTTTTTTTGGCGTTGGCCACTCTATTTCTCGTAGGCCATAAGTTGACCAAGCTACTCCAGTCCCTTTCGCCCAACCTCAAGGAGCGTATAAAACACCTTGGACTGGCGGCATTGATTTGGGCGCCAGTCGGTTGGGTGCTGCATCCGGGGCTTCCCTTCGGAATCATTTATCTGGGAGTATTCATTTTTACCCTCCTGATGGATTTGTATGGTGAAAAGCCCGCAAATGGCTATGTCTGGCTCATCATATGGCTCATTTTCTTTAGCAGTGTCGCCTCTGCGACCATGCTCCAATCGACCCACTATCTTGCAAAGGCCACATCCTCTTCGCAGTCGATAGAACCTGAGGAGTTGGGCCAGAAGTATGCGAACTACATCTATCTTGAAAAGGGTAAAATCAAAGAAAAAAAGGGCATATTCACCCAGTCACTCCGGTTGTCCAACTTATCCGGGCGCCAAAAGATCGGCAAATACTCCCTACAAAAAGTATCCCAGAACAACCGCACCCTCCTATTTGCCTACCCGGCGCCGGGTATAACCAACGGCATATCGCTATTTTCCCTTTTCTTTATTTTCATGCTTGTCACAGTGGTGCTTTTAGCATTGGTCAACAGTGTGCTGCACTTTCTGCCCGAGGCCATCCGGCTACACATCCGGCTCCGCTCCTCCTTGCAAGAGCGCATCCAAATCATCATCATCTCTACGATTATCGTGTCCTTTGTCATCATCGGTTACGCCTCCGTGTATTTCTTCCGTCAACGCACCCACAACATCCTCAACAACGCAACGGCCAAGGACCTCCACTATATTCAACTGCTCTTGAAAAGCAGCCCCGGCAAAGCCCTCCACCCCGATTGGCAACACCAATACATCCGCCCACTGGGATATGCCGTGGACGAGATGAACAAGGAGGAGACGGGGGAGAAGTATAAAGAGGGTATGAAATGGTTGACAAAGGGGCATAAAGACCTGTTCTGGATCACCGCCCCGGGAAGCGGTGATATAATGGGCGCCTTGATTCCGTCCAACAAAAAAGGACATTTTTACAGGATTGAGAAAACCGGTTCCCATGCCCCTACCCTTTCGCAAGGAGTACTCACCAATTTGATCAATGTCTATGTGTTTCTTTTCTTAATTGCGTATGCCATTGTCATCGCCATGTCCGGCTCTATCACCTGGCCACTGAAGGTATTGGGAGAGCGTTTGAGAGAAATAAGACTCAACAGAAAAAATGAGACATTGGAGTGGCCGGACAACGATGAAATCGGTCAGTTGATCAATAACTACAACCTCATGCTTGCCAAGCTGCACGAAAGCGCTGAAGTGCTCGCCAAGACAGAACGGGACAATGCCTGGCGGGAGATGGCCAAACAAGTGGCACATGAGATAAAGACACCATTGACGCCGATGAAACTGAGCATCCAGTATCTCAAAATGACGGCGGACAATCATTCCGGCAATTTGGATGAAATGGTCCGAAAAGTAGCCAATACCCTCATCGAGCAGATAGACAATCTATCGAGTATCGCCACCGAATTTTCGAACTTTGCGAAGATGCCCAATGCCAACAATCAAAAAACGGTACTCAACGATGTAGTGGTGTCCGTCCACAACCTGTTTAGAAAGCGGGAGGATATGAACATCCAATGCTACCTCCCCATCGATGACATCCTTGTCTTCGCCGACCGCGAGCAACTGTTGCGCATCTTGAACAATCTAATCAAAAACGCGATTCAGGCCATCCCATTGGACCGAAAGGGAGAGATCACCATCCGGCTCAACAAGTCCAACGGACTTGCAGTGATATCTATTGAGGACAACGGCATAGGCATCCCGGAAGAGATGAAATCAAAGATCTTCGAACCCAACTTCACCACCAAATCCTCCGGGACAGGCCTGGGCTTGGCTATGTGCCGCAATATGATCGAAGGCTTCAATGGCAAAATCTACTTCAAATCCACCCCAAACAAAGGCACCACCTTCTTCGTAGAAATCCCAATGATGCGCCTCGAAGGCAATTATATGGACGAAAACCGCGTGGTGCTGACGTAAAAGGAAACACTAAACAATTACACCTTTGAAAATGAATCTAATGTAAAAGAAATTGTGTACTTTTGCGCATCTCATTTCAAGCAATTTAATATGGCTGCACAAAACTACTCCAAAAACCTTTTTTTAAGGGCATTCCAAGGCTTGCTTATCGTAGGGTTAATAGCTACAAACGTATATCTTGCAGGAGGAATATTTGACCTTTTTGAGGGACAATTAGAGTCGAAATCACAAGAGGATGCCCCGATTCATGTACAAGCACCGCCCCCTCAAACGCTATACGGATACGATAAATCCAAATACACCTTCTACAGAGAAAAAATCAAACCCAACCAGTTTTTCTCTGCCATTCTTGAGCATGCGGAAATACCACCACAGAAATCCTATGCCATCACCCAAGCATGCAAGGGCGTGTTTGACATTCGCTCATTGCGGGCGGGCAAAGAATACACTTTGGTGTATGATGACCCCTGTGCGGCGCCTATTGGCCTCGTCTATGAACCTTCCATTTACGACTACATCAAGTTTGATCTTAAGACTCCAAGAGTTGAGCGGATTACACGGCCCACGACGATTAAAGTCGAAACCACCAATGGTGTGGTAAGAGGCTCCTTATGGCAAAGTATGGATGCCGGCGGCAACAGTTGGGAACTCATCAGTCTGATGGAATCTGCACTTGGATGGGCCGTTGACTTTTACCATATCAGTGATGGAGACATGTACAAACTGGTTTACGAACGCAAATATGTCGATGGCAAACCTGCCGGAATAAACAGGCTATTGGGAGCCTATTACAAGACAAAAGGGCAGGAGTACTATTCCCTTTGGTATGACAATGACAATTACAAAGGATACTACGACTTGACCGGACACGCTGCTAAGAGCCGGTTTCTCAAAGCTCCCGTCAAATTTGCCCGAATTTCTTCAAGGTATAACCGTCACCGGTTTCATCCTATCCTCAAACGCAGGCGACCACATCTCGGAACGGATTATGCCGCCCCGGTCGGCACTCCGATTTACGCTGTAGCCGATGGCGTCGTAAGTATCGCAACGCGTAGAGGCGGCAACGGGAGATATGTCAAAATCAGACACGACAAGACCTATCAAACACAGTACTTACACATGAGTCGCTTTGCCAAGGGCATTCACCGGGGCACACATGTGCGCCAGGGACAAGTCATCGGTTATGTCGGATCCACCGGACTCAGTACGGGGCCTCACGTATGTTTTCGTTTTTGGAAGAATGGGCGCCAGGTCAATCATCTGAGGTTGCACTTCCCGGCCTCCAAGCCACTACCCGATGCCGAAAAGCAGGAATTCATCTGCACCTCAAAACCCATTGTAAAAATGCTGGATGATATTCATTTCGTAAAGGACCGACAGGCCGTTTTGGCGCAGAAATAATTTTATGTACTGTCAAGTCAAATTGACACTTCTCACTGGGGCATAAATCTTCTTCTCTTTGTTTATAACACTTTTTGGGGTATGAAATGGTGGATTCTGTGCTCCGCCTGTCCACCATTTCATACCAAATAATAACGACAACAAATGCACTCATCCGACGTTTCTTATAAAATATATGCAAACTGCTTTAGCAAAGAATCGGGAATAATTGGTAGTGATAAAGGAGTATTTTCTCATCTTTACCCCGGAAAACAGACATGCAAATGACAGAGCAAAAAAGACCATTGATTCTGGTCACCAATGACGACGGCATATTGGCACCGGGTATCAGGGCATTGATCGAGGCGGTGGCTCCTCTAGGGGAAGTATTGGTTGTGGCGCCGGACTCTCCCCAATCCGGGCAGGGGCATGCGATCACCATCGAAACTCCAATACAACTCAGTCCCGCCAATATCCGGGACGGCGTCGAAGCGTATGAATGCACCGGCACTCCGGTAGATTGTGTCAAGCTCGCCACCAATGTGCTACTCAAAGGGCGAAAACCCGACCTTTGCGTCTCGGGGATCAATCACGGCTCCAATGCATCCATCAACATCTTGTACTCCGGGACGATGTCAGCAGCTATGGAAGCATCATTGGAGGGCATTCCTTCCATAGGGTTTTCCTTTCTCAACTACTCCCATGAAGCGGATATGTCTACCGGCAAGTCTATATCCGGCAAAATTGTCCGGTATGTTCTGGAGAATGGGATGCAGGATGCATTGCTTTGGAATGTGAATATTCCTGACATGCCCTTCGACCAAATCAAAGGAATCAAAATCGCACGACAAGCCAAGGGCAATTGGGTCGAGGAGTTTCAGGAAGGCACCAATCCACGAGGGACCAAATACTACTGGCTCACCGGAAAATTTGTTAATGAAGACAACAGAACGGATACCGACCTTAAAGTATTGGAAGACGGATATGTATCCATCGTCCCCTCTTGGCATGACCTCACCCACGTAAAAGCATTGGCCTCCAACAAAGGCATCGAAGGCATGGCATTGTAGGACATACTTGTGAATATCTTTCGCCCTGCCAACAATGTCTGTACAGGAATTCCTTCTTAACTTTAAACAGCAGATAAAACCAAAAATATGAAAGACAAACTCATCACCGGACTCCTTATAGGATTTGGGGCTCCCATCGTGGGATATTACCTCATCTACGGAATTATGGCCATAATCGATGTCCTGCTTGGCAACAAGGATGTCTTCATCCTTTTGAGACCCTCTACGCATTATCTCCTTGCCTTGGCAGGCAATATTCCTGCCGTTAATTGGGCGAATAAACGATACCTGTCCCGGACAGTGCGCGGTATCGTAATGGCCACCTTAGTATACGCCGGTCTGTGGCTGTGGCAATTTTACAGCACCCTCATGTAGTTCACCAAGTTGAACCTTACAGCTAAAACACCATTATGAAATACTTTATCATCGCAGGAGAAGCATCGGGAGATTTGCACGGTAGTTATTTGGCACGTGCACTTCAAAAAGTTGACCCACGTGCCCAATTCCGGTTTTGGGGTGGGGAGAAGATGGCCCGTGCCATTGGCCGGGAACCGGAGATGCACATCGACCGGCTCTCCATCATGGGTGTTTGGGAAGTCCTCAAGCACTTATCCGACCTGCGTGTTCAATTCAAGCAATGCAAAGCCTCCCTTTTGGAGTTTCGACCGGATGCCTTGATTCTAATCGACTTTCCGGGGTTCAATCTTCGCATTGCCGAGTGGGCAAGCAAAAAGGGTTTTAACATCCAATATTACATCTCCCCTAAGCTCTGGGCATGGAATAAAAAACGGGTAAAGGCCATCAAGAAATACGTCGATGATTTATACGTCATTTTACCATTCGAAGCGGAATTTTATCTTCCGTACGGGATTGAAGCCCATTATGTAGGCAATCCATTGGTCGAAGAGATAAAGGAGTACCTCCATGCTTGTCCCGAGCGGATCACACGCGAAAAACCCATCATTGCCCTCTTACCCGGCAGCAGGGCACAAGAGGTCCGGCGCATCCTCCCCACCCTACTCGATATAACCGGACATTATCCCGATTATCACTTTGTTCTGGCGGCCATCCGGACCGTTCCGGAGGCCTTATATCGCTCCATACTCGACCGGCATCCAAACGGAACATCTGTCGAAGTGCTGTATGATGCCACCTACCCCATCTTGCGATCGGCCCGGCTCGGACTAATCGCCTCCGGCACGAGCACCTTGGAGGCGGCCTTAATGGATTTGCCTCAAGTCGTCTGTTACAAGACCTCCCCATTGACCTATTTCCTCGCAAAGACTTTCTTGAAAATCAGATATATCTCCCTCGTCAATCTCATCATGGACGCTCCCGTGGTCCCCGAGCTCATACAAAATCAGCTTCATCCCGGACGGCTCCGTCAAGAGGTGGACGCCCTTCTGGCCGACCAAACCAGCCGGAAACAACAGAATCTATACCGGGAATTATCCCAAAAACTGGGCAACCACTCCTCTTCAACCTTGGTCACAGAAGGGGTATTACATTCCATTCGCTCCCGGCATGTACCCTACTAAATTGCATTTTTTCTTGCACTTCAAATACCCCAACCACTTCACATCTCCCCATCCCCAATAATATAAACCGTTCGCTAAGATCCGTGTACTTAAATTTATTGTTAAAATATTTTGCCCATCCAAAAATACTCCCTATATTTACCCTGCAATAACACCCTCCTTCGCATTTACTAAATTCTACATTCTTTGTGGGAGAACTACTCATTTGTGGTTAGTTCGACTCATCTTCATCGCTCAACACTTTAAATACGCACGACATGAAAACTTACATTTATTATTTATCGCTCTCCTTTTATTTACTATTTACTACTACAGGCCTTGCCCAATACACCCAAATACCGGATGAGGGATTTGAGGCCTTCCTTATCCAGGAGGGAATTGACAGTGAAAGGAAGCTGGATGGCCGGGTACTGACAAAAGATGTGGAAAAGGTGAGGGTCTTAGTGTTTGCTCAAAATTTACCAAAAGACATCTACAATCTTAGGGGCCTAGAAGATTTCAATTCATTGGAATACTTCGAGTTTTCTGGCAACGAACATAATCATATAGATACTTTGGAACTAAGAGTTGTGCCAAATCTTAGTTCTTGTAAAATTGAACGCTTGAATAGCACCCCAATTATCTATATGAATCCAAGAATTAAGAGGCTGGATTATAGTCCTTCCGATTCAACAATATCTGAGATTGCAAATCTACAGGATTGCTCTAATCTGGAGGTTTTCTCCTATTCTCACTTTCATCAAAGTGACACATTTGATGTTTCTTACATGTACGAATTACGCACCTTTAATTGTACAAACGGTTCTTTTTCAACCATCGTGCTTCCTAAGGAGAGTAAACTCAAGAATCTAGATTGTTCTGCTAATAAAAGCTTTAAAAATATCGATTTGAGTAGAGCGCCGGACCTTGAAGTCTTAAACTGTGCTGACATCCATCCCGGTACTATATTGGATATATCCAGCAATCTCAAACTCGATAAAATCACTTATACTGGGAACTTTGATCTTACGCACAATAAGTTGCTCACAAATATAACGGTCACTCATTCAACAGCTTTAGATGTTTCACAAAACACGAACCTCAAGTTTTTGAAATGCGATTCATCCATACTTCAAGAATGCAATCTAACTAACAACCACAATCTCACCTCTTTATTTCTTAGACTCAACAAAGGCTCAAATGCTTCCCTAGATTTATCACAAAACAGAAATCTTTATACCCTAATTCTCAGTATACCTAGTATAAAGGATGTAATTTTCCCGGACACTGCAAACGACCTTCATTATCTTTACCTAGTTTCATTTTCACCTTCATTTCCCAAACGATTGACGTTTAGTTATCCGAAAGTCACATCCATTTTATTCTATGAAGGGGATATCGACTCGTTGGATGTCTCTAACTGTCCCGAGCTGAGTATTCTCACTTGCAAATACAACCATCTTAAATGGTTGAATCTCCCTCATCATAATACTTTTAAGGAATTAATAATCGTATCAAACCCCGTCAATTCCCTAGATCTAAAGGGGTGCAATTCTCTAACAGATCTGAGCTGTTCTAACACGTTGTTGGACACCCTTGACTTGTCCTTTGGATTAACAAAAATAAGGAAAATAGAGCTCAGCACTAATGCTCTTAAATACTTAGACCTTCGCAATATAAAATTTAAAGACAATTGGACCAGCTTAACCGTCGATGGCAATCCGGACTTGCACTGCATCTTTGTGGACTCCAAGGACGACCTTCCGCATGTCTATCCGCGCCGTTTTAAGTATTTCGTAGAGAGTGAAGCCGAGTGTGACTCGATTACGGCGGTACAGCCGGTGGTACGGAAGTCTCCTATCCGCATTGCACCCAATCCTGCCGATGACCATTTGAGCATCACCCTGCCCTCGGGGCATCATTTCGAACGGTTGGAGCTCTATGATATTTGGGGAAAGGTGGCAAAAGAAATATCTATCCGCTCCGGGAGCGAGGACATAGAAGTTGATCTATCGGGAATTCCCCCAGGCTTGTACATAGTAACGCTACAAGGGGCCAACGGGCAAGGGGGATTTTTTGCGAGAAAAGTAGTCGTCCGGTAGTGGAGAGGGTGTGTCGAAAACTCACACGATAAAAGCTATTTCAAAATCACATCCTCCGGCGAGGTCGGGCGACGACTTACAAGCCACCGAAAGCCTTCGAGGCGCCACTCCTTGACGCCCTTCTCTTTGAGTGGTTTCATCTGCCCTTTCGGCTGCTTGTAGAAGCGGATCATATCCACCTTCTTGTCCTTAAAGTCGATGACCATCTCGCTGCACTCTGTTTTATTGCCTGCGACGTAGGCTCCATTGTCATCTACGAGATAATAGACCACTTCGGCATTGCCGGTGATGTGAGAGCGTTTGGGTTGGTTTTGGTCGAAATGGGTCAGTATCTCGCGGCCCTTGAGTTGATTAAATAGGACTTCCTCCTCCGTGCTGATGATGAAGGCGTGCTTGATTTGATGCACCCGTTGGATGGCGTCGTGCTCTACAAAGATGCGAATCGTATCGCCTAAAAACTGTGAAGTATCCGACCATAAGACGGGGTCTTGCAATAGCTCGAAAGAGGAGTCCTGTTCATACCACACCAGGCTGTCACACAGCCCCTGGAAATCGTCTGAATACATCTTCACATGATGCCAGGCTTTTAAAATTCTACTGGTATCGGTCTCGCTGATTTGCCGGGACAGGATGGTGTCCGCCCCGATAAAAAGCGAGTCTCCGTCGGATACCTGAAGCATCCAGGGGCGCTCACCCGTCGCTTTCATGAACCCTGTCTTTTTATCGTGGACCACCCTGTCACAATGGAGTTCGTAATGATCGGTGGTATCTACAATTATGACGTGTCCGGTGGCAATACTCATCCCTGTCCCTTTGTCGTAATCCATGGATTCGGCACGGATGGTCCGGCTACCATCTATGACAACGGAACGCCCTTGAGTCCGGAGCACCTCTGTCTCAGAATTATAAAATATTTCCTCCGCATCCACTTCCTTTCCTGGGGCTCGATAGTGTGCATCCCCCTTCATCCATATGTCCTTCGTCCGTTGGTTGTATTGGATCCAATCAGCCGTGGCCCGTTTCTCCGGCTCCACTACTACTGCATTTTGGGTAAGTGTAATGATACCTGCATCGTGCAAATACATGATGGAATCCGCTTCGGCCTTTTGCTCTGCCTTTTGATAGACCGGATGTCCGGTAAAAAGTGCATCACGTGTAAGGAAATCAAACCATCCCCCCTCGCAATAGATGCTGCTACTGTCCGTATCTATCAGGGTTGGCCCAACAAAATAGGCCCGGTCTTCCCGGGTATTGTATTTCAACGAATCCGCCTGAAGCAAAAAACTCGTATCCACGACAATCACACTATCCTCAAAATACACATAATCCTCAGCGACATAATAGGTTCCTTTCTTAGACCTCAGATAAGTCGTCCCATCGGTCAATAAGGCGGAAGAGTCATAATGCGCGATTTTGGTATTCAGATCGTAATGCAATTTTCGGGTAAACAGTTCCTGCCCTTTGTCCTGCAATACGACTTTGCCATATAAATCCGCTTGATGCCTATCCCCATCATAGACCGTCGTATCGGCATAAATCCGGGTAGAGTCGCCCTGGATAATGACCACATGACTTCTGGCATCCACCTGTTTCCCCAATATCAAAGCCGAATCACAGAGCATAAAGGTACTGTCATGCAGCAGCTTAACATGGCCGGTCAAGCGCTGTAACATGCCCTCCGGGGTGCTTTCATAAAACAAATTGTCCGAATGTAATATTTCGATGGTCCCGGTATCCGGCAAGCCCCCCTCGCCGGTATTCTGCGCCCTTAAGTTGGACATTGCCAACATCATGAAAACTGCGGCAACAAAACCTTTCATCATACTACCGTTCATCTTTTTTTAGAATCTATTTACAGAGCATTTCTGCCGCTTCTTTCCCGACGAGAGTTCCAATCGCGACCCCCATGCCACCTAAACGCACCGCGACGCCGATTTGGTCTTCGACAAGCTGAACAATAGGTTCTTTTGTAGCGCCCAGTCCGAGAAATCCATTCCATGAATACTCTATCGCATACGATGCCTCCGGCAAGATATGTTTGGAGAGCAAGGAATTCAAATAAGAGGTTATCTCCCGTATTTCACCCGGTTCGCCGGTAACCGACCCTTCAAAATCCAGATGCCTGGCGCCACCAATGAGCACCCGGTTGCCGACATTGCGAAAGTACACATACCCGGCCTCTTTGTGAAAGGCGCCCTTCCAATTCAACCCTTGAATAGGAGAAGTGACCATCACTTGATTTCGAACGGGATATACATCCAATTCCGGAAACAATTGATTTGCAAACCCATTGTTGGCTATTAAGAGTTTTTTGGTATGAAATGGTACATTATTCGAGAATTGGAGGACCATTTTTCCGGTTTTTTGAGCCTTATATTCCACCATTTCATACCCCCAATAAACCCGCACACCCAAGTCGTATGCTTTACGCAGCAAGGCCGCCATCATCTTCCCTGAATGCAGGGTTCCTTCCCATCGATTTTGCACCAAATGATCGACGTTATTGAAACCAAAATGTGGTCTTTTATCATCTGCGATGGTGAACACTTCTTGTAGCCCCGTCGCGGCTTCCACCAGTTGGTTGAGGAAGGCCAATTGCTCTTGTACTTGCTCAAATAGTGCTCTATCTTCCCGAAAAAAGACATCAAAAGAGCCGGTGTTCTCAAAATCCATGGCTTGCCTTGGCACCAGTGAAAAGAGAGCCTGTAGTCCCAGGTATCTCTTTCGAATGATGGAAATCACTGCTTCTTCTTCCATCATCTTCAAATCTCCAATAATCTCAGAAGGACTTCCGAAGCAAGCAAATCCGGCATTGCGGACAGTTGCTCCATCCGGGTATAAGGCCTTTTCAAAAACAACAACCTGCCAATCCGGCCGCAGTATCCTGGCATAAATAGCTGCTGAAAGACCTACAATGCCCGCACCGATAATGGCCAGGTCACACTTCTGCCATTGCAGCGCATCTTGCCAAATAGAGATGTCCTTTCTCATCTTTTGTCAGCAATTCCTGTCGCTAATACGTCTTGGTCATGGATTCGGGAATGACTAAGATATAATCCCCCAATTGCCCGTACTCCTCCTTAAAATCCATCGAATCTGACTCCACCGGAGACAGGGTTACGATTTTAAGGGATTTATCGCCATATTTGAGATATACATAAATGCCACCGTGATTTTTAGAGTGAAAATCCCCCTGATAATGGACGAACGGCACTCTCTTTCTTCTGTTCTTAAGGATAAAATGAGCCATGGTGGCATCTTTGAGCGCCTGTGCTTTAGTGACATTGATGTTTGACCCGTGCCCCATATCCATTTGCATCATCTCTTCATAATTGGGGGCGGTAGTATCAAACCGGATAGGGAGAGGTGCAAAATAGCTTTTAGCCAAGGGGCTCAATTCGTTCAAACCATCAAATCCCCTTGCAGAAACAATTCCGGCATAGCGCCGGGGTACGTTGGTCGCATAAAAGCCGATTTTATCCGAATGGTCTTTGGCCAAGTCAAAGATGGGCTTGTAGTCCGTTTTGAAGTTCTTCCAACGCTTCACCGCATTTTTAAAATAGAAGGCCTTGAAACGGCCGGCCATAAATTCATCTATCGCCAACTGGTCATCTGCCTCAAACATCTCCATCCCAATATCCAATAGAGAATCTTTGCCAAACAGATCCTGTGCAATCTTCAATTCGAACCAGTGGCAGATGGGATTGTTATGAAATTCGCCCACCAAAGTGACATCGGCCTTGGCCATTTGATCAATCATCCCCTTATAATCGGCCTTGGACCCATCCGAATGATATAGCATATAGGCAGGCGGCGTATTCTGTCCCAAGAGTGCAGTCCCCGGGGAGGTCAGCCAGAGCAATAAAAAAACAGCTATTTGTTTCATAAATTTCGAGTTATTTTTTTCTATCAAATAATTTTGTTCTATCAAATAATACTATAAAGTTTGCCAATTCCTGCCGGTAAAAGCCCCATCATATGCAATCCCTTTCTCGATAATCCTCGCAAAAAAAATGTCATTCAAAAAGCGTGGAAACAGATGTCACGGATTAGAGGACTTCTATTATAAATCAAACCCCTTTCATCCTGAATCCAGTCATGGAGAGCAAAGATAAGCGGAAATCTAATATACCGGATGGGACAGAGCTCTTCGTGTGTACTACAAAGTACAATACTGCATTGCGCTTCATTTTTATTTACAACACACACTGGATGCAGAGGAACCAGGAACACCGAACAAGGATTAACCCCGTAGAATACGCATTCCACGGGGTGAACGAACGCCGATTTAAGAAGGGCGTATTTGCGTGCGGCTATGGGGCAGGTTGTTTTTTCAGCAAATATCTTCTTATAACGCCATGGCGTCACGAGTTGTGTCCTAATAACGCCGGTGCGTCACAGGTCGTGGTAATTAACAACTTTATTTTGAACCACAAAGGCACAAAGGACACATAAGATTTATGTCTTTTACTGACTTCAAATAGATTTCCACACACCGATTCAGAAGGGCAAATTGCAATTGTTAATTGTTAATTGTTTACCGTACGGATCGAATTTATTTCCTTACCTAACTCCTAATGTGACCTTATGTGCCTAATGTGGTAATCAACAACTTTGTTTTGAACCACATAAGACACAGAGAACACATAAGGGTTATGTCCTGTAATGACTTCAAGTAGATTTCCAAGGAAATGCGTTCCCTTGGGTTATGATAAAATAAAGTTCTTATTCCGTCTTCCAGTTGATATACTTGAGCTGAAGATATTCATCCATCCCATATGCGGATCCTTCTCTTCCAAAACCGGACTGCTTGATGCCACCAAACGGAGCCCATGCCGTCGATATACTTCCTGTGTTCACCCCCACCATCCCGTATTCGAGCGCTTCAGTTATCCGCCAAATAACAGAGGCGTCCTTACTATAAACATAAGAGGCCAATCCATAGGGAGTATCATTGGCCATGCGGATGACTTCCTCCGTTTCCGCAAAGGACGTAATGGAGACGACCGGACCAAATATCTCTTCCCTAAATATGTCCATCTCTCGAGTTACACCCGACAAAACGGTAGGTTCATAATAATGTGGTCCCAAAGGCAATCGCTGCCCTCCACAACACACCTCCGCTCCACGATGGCAAGCATCTTGTACCAGTCGCTCTACCTTATGAATCGCCTGTTCATCAATCATCGGTCCGACATCACATCCCTCCAATCCACTGCCTACGCGTAGCCCCTTGACCTTTTCCTTTAAAATGGAGACAAAGGCATCGTGTATATCTTCATGCACAAATACCCGGTTTACACACACGCAAGTTTGTCCGGTGTTGCGAAACTTTGAAGCGATGAGTCCTTCCACTGCTGCAGGAATATCGGCATCGGGAAAAACGATGAATGGAGCATTGCCTCCGAGTTCCAAACTCAACCGTTTCACCGTACTTGCTGCCAAGGTCATTAAATGTTTCCCGACACGAGTCGAGCCGGTAAAGGACAGTTTGGCGACATCAGGATGGGTGGCAAGGCAGGCACCCATCTCAGGAGGATCTCCAGTTATCATTTGGACGACACCCGGGGGAATACCCGCCCTTCGACCGAGCTCCATTACAGCCAGTGCACTTAAAGGGGTCCTTTCATCCGGTTTGACAATACAGGTACAACCTGCCGCCAAAGCAGGTGCCAGCTTCCGGACAAACATAGCCACCGGGAAATTCCAAGGAGTGATAATCCCCACCACTCCGACGGGCTCCTTGGCAACAATAATCTTAGATGATCGATCGGGTGCCGGGAGGATATCTCCTTTAATCCGTTTGACCTCCTCTGCATAGTATTCCAGGTAGGAAGCCGCATATTTGATTTCGCCTTCGGCTTCACCAAGCGGTTTCCCTTGTTCCATTGTCATTATCAGAGCGAGATCCCTCTTGTGTTGATGCAATAATGCATTCCATGCCTGCAGCACGTTGGTGCGTTTCTTGGGAGAAGAATTTCGCCAGTCTGTAAAGGCGATTTTAGCGGATGCAATGGCTTTTTCACAGAGCTGCTTTGAAGCTTTGAACACCCGGGCCACTACTTGGCCATCTGCCGGATTAATAACAGGTATCTGTGTATTTTCATCGGTAGCAGGAAGCCACTCCCCCGCAATAAAATTACCGGTTTTCAATAAGCTCTTATCACTCAATTGTTCGTATAGAATATCCATTTCACTTTACCTTATAATTCGCTAAACACCAAAAGAAAAGGGGGATAATTCCCTCTTTACTTTCAAATAAAGAAACGCACGAATCTTAAGGAAGTTGAGATAAGTTGCAAAAAGGCACTAAAAAAGCCCCGCAAAAGATGCAGGGCTTTTTTGTATGCTTCTTATTTTTTTCTCTCTCTTAAAACTTAGAAGGACATCTTCCTGTATATCCGGATTTGTGACGGCTCATGATATTACGTCTTTTCCCAAAATAATACCGGAGACTAATAAGTCCCACTCCATACCAGTCGTTACTGTATTTCCCACCGCGGGTTCTTCCGGTCTCTCTACCAATTTTATTTCCCAACAAAGATGCCAACTCACCGTTATTCTCAGCGAGTTCTGCATTGGAAACATAATTTTTGCTGACATCATCCAGATAGTCCGTGTTGGCTCTTCTCCAGGCAGCCGTCACCACGAGGTCAACAAAATCCATCAATGGGTATTTATACCCAAAACCGAAGTTTACCGCTGTGGTCATAAGACGGTACTTCGGGTCATATCCCGGCATACCCTGCCCTTCTGTACCGAGAGGCTGTAACGCGACCATACGGCCGTTAAACTCGGACAATGGATTAAAATGTAAAACACTGGCACCAATAAATGCATAGGGATAAGAACGCACAGGAGGCAAATTAAAAAAGCGTCCTAAATCTGCTTCCACCTGAAGGCCAAATTCTTGAATGTTAGATTCAAAATTTAGATTGCGCTCTCTTTGCCAGTCCAAATCAGAATAAGCGTCATTACCACTTAACTTAGCTATCAGAGCATACCCTCTCACCCGGTACGCCGGTGAAAAGTAAAACGCTGCACTAACATTTGCGGCCGGATTGAGCTGATGCGCATACGATGCCAAAGTGTTGGCTGTCAAATCTCCGGCGTACATGGCGCCCCCTACACCGGCGCTAATATCATACAATTGCGTGTATCCCACCAAGGGTAAAAACAATAAGACAACTAACCATCTCATAAATATCGATTTTTGTATTTTCATAAATTCAAGGGCAAATATATTACATTTATTTATAATATGTATTATATATTAAAAATAATTTATATATTTACACAATTGAGACACACAAGAATACCCAAAACCAGCCAAAATACCCCTATTTTGTTCTACAATTCAATTATTCAAATTGATTTTGGTAAGGAAATAGAATAAGAGTCCAGTAAGTATAAGTAAGTATTTCTAGTGTAATGAGGTAATTTACATTCTTCACACATTCAACTAAACAGCATGCCACACCAAAAGAGGTTATAGACCGTATCAATTCGCCCCTTTATCAGTTGAATTATCACATTCTGTACTGGGCTTCAGGCAATATTGCTTTTCTCTGTTAACAGTAATATGCTTAAGAAAGATTAAAACGGGAACCAGAAAGGAGGAAATCAAATAAAAAATGGTTAACACTTAACACCATGCTTTTGCAAGCTATAACACGACGATGTAACAGATTTTCAACCTTGGCTTATCAGCAATAAATGGCTAACCCGGATAGAGGAACAAACGTGCTGTATTTTGCTGCCAGTTCTCTGTACTACGGAGCCTAATAGATGATGAACTAATGATCGTACTCCTTATAAAATGAGTATCGGACTACATCGAACATGGTAACCATACCTTTCAAATGATAATCCTTATCAACAACCGGAATGGCTTGAAACATGTGTTCCAAAAAAAGTTCAGCAGCGCTTCCCACCTTATCTTCCGGAGTCAAAACCGCCAAATGCGTGGTCATGATATTCTTAACTGGAATAGAGGCATAATCCTTTGGGGACATATCCATCTTAAATAAATCCCAGGTGGTAACTAAGCCGACTAACTTTTCTCCTTCTACAATCGGTAGATGATGTACTCTATAGGTGCCGAGAATTTCTCTAGCTTTTCCCAAGGTTTCATCAGGGCCGATAGACATCAATTCCGTCATCATTATCGACTTAATCGGTTCGTTCATCATAACACTATAGCATTTGGTATTTGAAAATCTCTAAATCTAGTGCAAATATAAATAATTTTGGCATTCTCGACTATTATTTACGATCAAATGCGAATAAATTATGGAGAATAGGTCAACTTGGGAAAGGGGGCCTCATTTTGAGACAAGGAAAAAGCGGCTATTCCGAAAGAAATCCGTTTTTCACACAACAATAAAGGGGATAATCCCTTTATACTATTGATGGCAGGGCACATCATTGAGTGGACAGTTGAGGCCAAATCAAATGCAGCAATACTGACACCACTCCATATACAGCAATACAATGAAATCCCTGTATATTCTTAAACATTGAGAAAGACAATTTAATTATACAATGACAAGAGAAAAATTCAACCTCGAATTTATCTTTAAAGCTTCTCCCGCGATGCTTTATCAATTTTTCACGACACCGGCGGGCTTAACTCGGTGGTTTTGCGACAGTGCGGACATTACAAATAACACATTCACCTTTGAATGGGATGGCAGTGAAGAGATCGCTAATTTGATAGAAGACGTTCACGATGAGAAATTGGTTTTCCAATGGGATGACTCTAATGAAAATGAATACTGGGAGGTAAAGATGTACAAATCGCCTATCACCAATGAAACGGTACTGGAAATCACCGATTTTGCAGATTCCGATGAAGTGGAGGAGCAAAAGGATTTTTGGAAGGAGCAGATTAATCAATTGAGAGCTGTCATTGGAGGTTAAAGCGTTACTCACTGCTCCGATCCCTATTATTTCTTCCTAAGGGATGAGGACTATGAAGCCATCTTAAATGCGAGTATGATTCACTAATTAAAACAGAGTCCCCTGTCTACCCTGAAAGGGCTCTCCCAAATGCTCGAACGCTTTTGGTGTAGCTTCTCTACCTCTTGGAGTTCGATGAATAAAGCCTTCCATTATCAAAAACGGTTCGTGTACCTCTTCTATGGTGCCTGGTTCCTCTCCTACGGCAGTTGCTATTGTTGTCAACCCTACCGGGCCGCCATGAAACTTACGAATGATCGTATCTAGAATTCGGTTATCCATTTCATCAAGACCACACTCATCCACATTCAGAGCATCTAAAGCGAAGTCTGATATTTTCTGATCTATTTTCCCCGTTCCTTTAATTTGTGCAAAATCTCGAACTCTACGCAACAAAGCATTGGCAATTCTAGGAGTACCTCTGCTACGTGAGGCGATGACATGGGCTCCTTCATTTGATATCTCAATATTCAATATTCCGGATGAACGCTTAATAATTTGTTCAAGGGTAGCCACGTCATAATAGTCTAAGTGACTATTGATCCCAAAGCGTGCCCGCATCGGAGCAGTCAAGAGTCCCATACGTGTAGTCGCCCCCACCAAAGTAAATGGCTGGATACTCAGCTGAATGCTACGGGCATTGGGGCCACTATCAATCATGATATCAATCCGGTAATCTTCCATAGCCGAATAAAGGTACTCCTCCACTACGGTATTCAACCGATGAATCTCATCAATAAAAAGTACATCTCCTTCTTCTAAATTGGTCAACAGCCCCGCCAAATCTCCCGGCTTCTCAAGTACAGGTCCGGAGGTCATCTTTATGTCGGACCCTAATTCGTTGGCGATGATATAGGCCAAAGTTGTCTTACCAAGCCCCGGGGGTCCATGAAGCAACACATGATCCAAGGCTTCGCCACGCAGTTTGGCCGCTTCTATAAAGACCTTAAGGTTCTCAACCAACTGTGGCTGCCCCGTAAAATCATCGATAGTCGTCGGTCTCAGCGCACGCTCGATTGTCTTCTCTTCATTGTCAAACTGCGAACCACTCGCATCCAAATGCGGATTTATCATATAAACTTTATTTTACCCACCTAATTATATCAACCATTTCATACCAAGAAATCCCCCCTTATAGCGGTATGGTCCCTTTATCAGAAAAACCGGCAAAACACTTTCAATAATCAACTTTAAGTAAAACCTGTCGATTTTCCAATTGTTTCAACACTTCGGTGCACCCCTGCTTATCTCCGTAATCCGTCCTGCAAAGTAAATGGCCGTTGCAATCATATATCACCTTACCCGACTTCCCCTCGAAAGCATAGGCCCAACCATCGCCTCTTTGGTATTTGGCCACCACGGAGGGATTATATTTCCCAATAACTTGGTTCATCCAACTCACCCCCAAAACATCATTCACATTCCGGCACGAGCTATCTGTGCGCACATTTAGCTCTGGGATTAAATCTACGCAGGTCACATGTACTGCAGCCTTAACCTGCTCGCAGGAAGGGACAATGCCCGTTTCTTCTACGAAATCCACTTGTACGTGTGCCCCGGGCACAAAAGAAAAGGTCGGATCGTCTATTTGAGTTACTTGAAAGGCTCCTTTTCCTTCAATATTCAGCAAAATACCACAGCTCTCAGATAGCTCAATAACGGCAGAATGGCTACAATTTGATGCTGCCTCCACCCCATTCTTACCGGCCACCGTTTTGTGGGATTTACGGCTAATACTGCAGGAATTTAGCATAACCATCACCAAAAAAACCAAAAACATTAAGTATCTTTTCATAGCATCATAATTCTTTTAAACACAAAGTTGATATTATCATCGAATAATCTACCATTTCATACATTCATCTTCTCATTTTGTAATCGAAACTACAAATAAATGAGTACCTTTGACGCCTCAAAAATAGGACTAATTCGCTATATTGAAGTTAAGACATCGTACTAATTAATAATCAAAACTAATAATATGTATAAACACCATATTAAAATAATAGATGGGGTACTCCAAGTCCCCAACGAACCGATTATCCCATTTATTGAAGGAGACGGCATTGGAGCAGACATTTGGGCCGCAGCATCAAGAGTCTTGGACGCTGCCGTCGCAAAAGCATACAATGGGGAGCGAAAAATCCAATGGAAAGAGGTATATGCAGGCGAAAAAGCCTTCAATAAATGTGGAGAATGGCTTCCCGAAGCAACGCTGAGCGCAATGCGAGAATATCTGGTCGGAATCAAGGGACCTCTTACCACTCCCGTAGGTGGTGGTATCCGCTCCCTCAATGTCGCACTCCGTCAAAAGCTGGATTTGTATGCTTGTGTACGGCCAGTAAGATGGTATAAGGGAGTTCCCAGTCCGGTAAAACATCCCGAGTATGTTGATATGGTTATCTTCAGGGAGAATACGGAAGATATCTATGCCGGGATTGAATTTCTCGAGGGCACACCTGAGGCTAAGAAGATACTGAACTTTTTGATTAACGATATGGGGGTCTCAAGTATTCGATTTCCTGAAACAGCTTCGATAGGAGTAAAACCGGTCTCCAAAGAAGGCACAGAGCGACTTGTGCGTTCTGCCATAGAGTATGCATTGGACAAAAAACGAAAATCACTTACCCTTGTACACAAGGGGAATATCATGAAATTCACCGAAGGCAAATTCCGCGACTGGGGTTACGAAGTGGCCATCAAGGAATATGGTGCAGTTGATTATGAAGGGGGACCATGGCAAGTAATTAAGAAAGATGGCCGGGAACTCATCATCAAAGATGTCATTGCCGACAACTTCCTACAACAAATCCTCTTACGCCCCAGAGCCTATGATGTAATTGCCACACTTAACCTCAACGGGGACTATATTTCCGACGCATTAGCGGCAGAAGTAGGAGGGATAGGTATCGCACCGGGAGCAAACATCAACTACCTCACCGGAGTGGGCATCTTTGAAGCTACGCACGGCACAGCCCCTAAGTACGCAGGAATGGACAAGGTCAATCCGAGTTCCGTCATCCTATCAGGAGTAATGATGTTGGATTATATGAAATGGTCAGAAGCGGCAGATCTGATAGAGACTGCTCTGGAGAAAACCATTCAAGCGAAGCAAGTCACCTATGATTTCGAACGGTTAATGGAAGGGGCGACCCTCTTGAAGTGCTCCGAATTTGCTACTGCTGTAATAGAAAACATGTAAATTTGCTCTAATAAACGCAACCCAAAAGGAAATCTCCAGGGGAGAATAAGGCGAAAACTTACCCCATATCGCTCCATTAGGTGTCGATATGGGGTTATTTTGTTCCTGAAGCACTAGTGCGTCAGGAACAAAATAAATATAGTATAAGCTTGCTCTTTTCCTCTGACTCTTTGTTGCTCAAATCGTCATTATGCTATGGCATAACTCCCGTTTGAGCGCCTCGATTCATAGAAAAATAGCTGCGCTTAATACTGGATGAACTTTGTTGCTGAAGCACTAGTGCCTGCAAGAAAACGCTTCAAAATTAGAGATGTATCTTCTGGCAAGCACCACCTAAAATACTCAAAGGAGCAAGCGGCGCAACCATGACACATGCATATTACTACTATTTCCACAAGAAGCCGAAATTGACTGTCAGGAATCCGACGACTTTTGTTTTTTATTCCTGTATATTCACATTTTGTGATAGTTTTGAGCCTAAAAAATACACCCTTTCACTTAACAACTAATCAAAGAAATGCGATCCGTTTTGTAGTGAAAGGGGGAATATCGCAATACTTTAAACCTCTTTAAAAAGAAACCAAAATGATTACTCGAAGTATTCTTCTACTCTTTATTTTCATGTCTTCCACTCTATTTGCACAACAAGAAGGGGGGCGCTATCTCCCCTCAAAATTGTACGACCGGGGAGGATACGAGGTGCATCTCTTCAACAACTACTTCACCCAAGGTCAAGCGCTAGGACGGTTGAATTCGAGATACGATTTCTTTACCTCTGACCTCCAGTTTCTTTACGGACTCTCCACAAAACTCAATATTGGCCTCGACATCAAGTTGCGTAGCGTCGCTCAGACCTTAGCAGCCAAAGACCCTACATTTAGGGCCTTGAAATGGTCGAATAAAGGTCGCTTTAACACTTCCGGGGCCACTGGTTATGCCCGTTCAGGGTGGACCGCAATAGGGCTTCGATGGAAACTGGCACCCATTGCCTCCATTCCCAATTTCTCCATTCAACAAACCGTTTACATACCAACTAAATCTGACTTGGAAGGAAGCAGTACCAATGGGTTTCTGGATTGGAGTTGGTATAGCTTTCACACCCAATTGTATTACGACCACAACGTCTCTTCAAAGGTTTCCCTTTTTGTTGAATCCGATCTTATTATTGAAAACATAGGCAAAGCCATGTTTGGCAAAGCCGTCGGATACTACCAATACAGCACACCGGTCTCTATTATCCTGAGTTATTTCCCCAACAGTACCCACACGATATACTGGCTCATCAACGCTGCCCCACAGTGGGGTACAAGCGTCCAAGAAGTTGAGGAACGGGGCATCGTAAGCACTACCGGTTATTCGCCCTACAACCAGTATGGATTGGGGTATAAATATGCCCTATCCCATCGCATTTTGGCAGAGGTAATATGGACTCGATTCTTCAATTCTACTGTAAATACCAAAATCTATACGTACAATTTCGGTATCCGCTATTTCGTTAATAAGTGAAGGTCATTATAACAATTTTTTGTAGAGCGTATTGGTGTCCAATCAAGTATTAGGCGTACCTTTATCTTCTCTTTCATACAACCATTCACAACATGCGAAATTTTCTACTGATTGTCATAGGCTTACTAATGGGAGTATCCCTCTCAGGACAACAATTTTACTTCAAGCAAATTAAAAATCCGGCTAAAAAAAGGAATGTCAGTATTGCTCCCACGGCTGAAGGCGGATTCTTAGTGATGAATGAGTTGGATAGTGACTCTACATTCTTTCAGTTAATCAAATACGACACCTGTGGGACATTAGTATGGCACCACAGTTACAGCGACTCCCTACTAAAAGAATTCAAAGATTTACACCTTGTTGTGGATCAGACAAATGCGATGTACGTAGCAGGGCTGTCAACGGACAAGGCCTCATCTTTGCCTCAGTTGACAGTCCTAATTATCAGCGAAGACCAGACCGTCCTTCGCGCTTTCCATTACAATACACATAGTGCCCTACTAAAAATCACTGACACAAAAATCAATACCTCAGGGGATATCTATTTGAGCACATATGAATCCGGGGCAGGTACTGCAGCAAACGCATCTTCTTTGTACAAATTTAGTAACGCAGGCAATTTGCTTTGGCGCCAGACCTATGAGGATTATTCAAATTTCGACAAACTGGCATTGGTCGAAGGGGGAAATATACTAACAGTGGGTTTTGCAGACACATTCCCATTGCTTAGTAAATTTAGTGCCAACGGAAGCCTAATCTGGTCCAAAGTCATCCCTCAGAAGTATGAAATGGTGTCCAATCCGTTGTTTGCATTTAATTCTTACTATATCGTCGGCAGCAGTAACGAACTAAAGGACACTTCCGGGTTGCCTTTTTCGAGACGCTTGATTCAATTTGATACCGATGGCAATATTACCAATACGGGAGAACGGTTCACCGGAAAAGGAGAAGGCACGCTTTTGGGTAACCTGAATACCCTTTTGTACTACCAATATGACTCTTTGAAGGAAGATACGATCAACTTTCTTTCATTTACTCTATTAGGAGAAACAGGAGTAGTCAATGCCCAATTTGCCTATGATGACTTTGACGACAGCTTGGATTACGCCCTTACTACACCTCCTATTGCCGTTTTAAATACCAATGGGGGAGATAATCTGGACCTGGTCATCACCAATCAGGCAGCCATCAATGATTCAACATTTCTTCATTATGTAGGCAAAACCGCCACGCCTGCATTTCTCTTGGGAATGGGATGTAATTCTATCTCTTACATCCAAAAGGATACCGTTATTGAGACACTCCCCACAAAGGAGGATACTTTACTCGTGCAAAATATAATGACCAATTTATTCAAAACAGACACCTTCCAATTCTCCGATGTAGAGACCATGGATACCACTATTTGTGAGATTAGTCCGCAAAGTGGCGAAGAACCGAGCTTTCATTGCACCGGCGAAGTCCTTAAAGTGTTTGACAAAAGACGGGGAGTTACCCTAACCATCACACGCGATACGACGGTTATCAACGAGCAGTTTAATTTTTGTGGGTCAACCATTACCTACTCCACCAAATATGTCTTCAACACCCCTGATCCGAATTTAACCATCCCCAAGGCCTTCACCCCCAACGGCGACAATGTCAATGACAAATTTGGGATAGTAACTGACTCAACGGTATTCTCTACTTTGAGTTTTAGCACCTTCCAACTGTCTATATTCAATCGTTGGGGAGAAAAAGTATTTGCTACGGAGAATGTCAACGAGCGTTGGGACGGCACCTACAAGGGCAAACCCGTTCCGGTAGGTGTTTATGTATATACCTTATTATATGAAGGCAAGATGAATGGAAAGTGTGATTTTAGTTCATCGTTACAAGGGGATGTCACTTTAATTCGTTAGTGGATTAGTGCTCCGCGCAAGGAATAAATATACATAGCAACCGAAGCTATTTTTCTCTGAATGTAGTGCCCCACGCAAAAAATAACTAAACATCTAAGAGTTTTCATCATCGCACTAACAGTGTGTCTTCACCCTTCGGTTTTTCCACGTGGTAGATGGGATGAAGAAGATCCAGGGAGCGACAAAAGTAATGTAAAGGGTATTGACCAACCATCCAACGACAAAGGGATACAGCCCGGGCCACGCTTGGTTGAAAATTTTAGCAAGGCCTCTCAAGTAGGCATAATCCGCTATAAGCTTAATAATGATTCCGGTTATCATCCATCGTCTATATCCATCTAACCAAGGTAAGGTTAGGACGGACAGCAATACAAAAACGTTGGCAAGCCCGGTTAGCCATATGAGCATTTTAAAAACAAATGAAGTGTGCTGAACATTCTTCCCTCCCCAACGCATTCGTTGCCGGAAAAGTTCCGATATCCTTTCTACAGGTTCTGTCAGCACGGCGGGTTCGACAGAATGAGCCACCTTGAGGTTGGGGATGGTGGCAAATTTATTCACGAGAAAAACATCATCTCCGGAGGCAAGGTGTTCATTCCCAGAAAATCCATCCACCATTTCATACCCCGCACGTGTAAAGGCCATATTGGCTCCATTGGCCAAAAAGAAGGTCGAACTGACTATTCCCGCGCGTGTAACGCCCGCCATCCCGAGGTATTCCATCCATTGAAAGTGGGACATCGGACTACTTCCCTGCTGCACAAATACCGGAAACGCACAAAAATCCCATTGCCCACTGCAGTAGTTGTCTCCGATCTTCACCAACCACCCGGAGGGTAATCGGACATCCCCATCGGTGCAGACGATAAGTGGATAGGAACATCGTCGAATGGCATAATCCAGTGCCGATTTTTTCCCTTCCAATCCATCCGGCAAAGGAAGGCATTTCACCTGCTTTATTGGACAATCCGAAATGATTAACACAGAATAATCTGTGCTGTGGTCGTCTACAAATAGCACTTCAAACTCACCGGAGTACCGCAATCTCGCGATATCCCCCAAGAGGGCCGGAAGATGGTTTGCTTCATTTCTCACCGGAATGATTACTGAAATACCGGGGAAATCCGGTCCGGCTGTCGAGCATCCTTTGTTAGCGGTTAAAGAGGAGTGAAGTCCAGTCCGATTATTGGAATACACCCATAATAAAACGCACGCATAGGACAAAGACAGTAGAATCGTAAAAAAAGTTAACCACAATGGAATCGAAAATCCCCCAAAAAGAAGGTACATTAACCACATTGAATCCATCTATTCATACATGCACATTTCTAAGTACCCCTATTATTGGTCAAGTTCCAAATAATCGGTCTCTTGTACTTCAGAGTCCACAATTTCATAATCCGTCAAAACACCTTCCTTCTCCTGAATCACTCTGCGCTCCATCTTTTTGATATAATTACCGCCAATCGCTTTGAGAAACAAAAAGCCGGCCACAAAAGGAAAGCCCACGATGGTTAAGACGGTGTAGAGTAATCCGACCAACACATTTGTACGCAGCAAGTTATATATCCACTTGCCATAGTTAATCAAGACCTGACGGTTAATAATCAATGTAGCGATGAGTAGAACCGGGGTAATCCATTTCAGGAGTAAGAACATCCCTTGTATGAAATAAAAGGCAAGCACCAAAAATCCCACCAAAAGAATAAATCCTACAATGGGGTTACTGCGAGAGGAGTATTGCATAATGAATCTGTTGTAGGTTCATAATAATAACAGAAAATCACCTTAAAATGTTGTTACACACCAAATACACAGCACCTTCGTATTTTTATAAGCACCACATCAACAGCATCCCCCACCGTCATAAAAGTAGGTAGAAGGGGTAATATGCAAGTGTTTGATGTCTAAGGACTGAAGTTGTTCCGCTGTTTTGTCACAGATCGCGAGAGGCATATTATTGACCAGCAGATGGCCCTTTTTATCATCAAAATAAGGTTCTTCTCCGAAGTAGATTGCCGTCTTGCCGCTAAAAACGCATGGGCCATCTTCCGGCATAGGATCCTTAATAGCTGCAATCTCGACACTTTCGATAAAGAGATGCTCTTGGATGTCGTACTTATGCGCCGGAAGAATACGATACGGGCGTCTCGCACGCACTTCGATGGTGGCAAATCCCGCGTTCGTCAGGCGCTCAATATAAGATTCGAAGGGGATCGCCCCGGAGAGGCAAAGGGCGCGTAAATCGGCATCTTCCCGTAATGTTTCGGGCATATCCTGCTCACAAATCGGATCGGACAAGACCAGGCGACCACGGGGCTTGAGGACACGAAACGCTTCGGACAAGGCTGTATCCAAATCCGATTGCTTAAAAATATTGAATAGACAATTTTGCGCTACGATGTCCACACTCTCATCATCAAGGGGTAATGACAATGCATTGCCTTTTCTTAAATCGACAAAGTTAGCATAGAACCAAGAATTTCGGGTTTCGGCCAATTTGAGATTCTTGGCACAAACCTCCAGCATATCATCCACAGCATCGACGCCAATAATCTTACCCTGTTGACGGCTAAAATAAGCAAACTGCAAGAGTTCCATACCTCCTCCTACCCCAAGGTAGAGGACGGTCGGCTCTCCGGACAAATCACGAGGATGGACAGTGCTTCCACATCCGTAATTCATCTCGAGCATGATGCCGGGGATATCCAGCCCAGGTAGTTGCCAAATCGGTGTAGTAGTACAGCAAAGTCCTACATCCGGAGTGGTAGCAGCAGAAGAATAGAGATCGTAGGTGGATTGCAAGTAACTCATGAGTAAAAGAATTAAACGTTGGAAGATTCAAAGCACAAATCTATGCAATAAAAAAGGGATGAGGCGAACTTTAGCCACCTCATCCCTTGGCTATATCTTGTAGACGACAAAAGGTCAATTTTAGGAATGTTTATCTGAGAAAAATATTCCTCTACAATTACTCACCCACAGGGGCATCCTGTGCATCGTCTTGAATCGCTTGAATCATGTCTCTTTGTGACTTAAATAGATTTAATCCAAAAATAGCCAGATTTTTAAATTCGGCGAGAATATTGAAGTATAACAAGCTATTGCGTGTACCGACGGCTCCTTTCTTGATGCGTTTGATTTGTAGTTTACGCAAAGTATTATTCTGTTTTATCAATGCCTCATGTTCCTTCAGTAAATCCGGATATGCATCAAACCTCTTACTCTCCAGGACTTCAATGAAGCGATTAAAAAAGGCAGAAGTATCGGATGACATTTGCAGGAGTTGTTGTACCTGATCCTCTTGCAAGGGCTTGTGATTATTGCCAACATGTTTGTAAGCCGGGTCAAAGATGTGCATGATACTGTGGGTTATCTCTCTGAGATAATCCAGAATCTGCACATAGTAAAATGCAATATCCACCGTATCGTCCGGTAGTTTTCCGATGGTCTCATCTAAGTTGTCTTTCCACTTCTTCGTCCTGCGATTCAACGCATTAAATTTTTTCTTGATGGCAGAAAGCTCCGCCAAATCCTCGGTCTTTAACGCCTGAATTGTGGGATTCAGGATGGCCGTCATTTCCGAATTGACTCGCTTGATTCTCGACAATCCTTTGTCCGATAAGCTCTGCCTATTGACATTTACCAGTTCCAATATCGGGTCATCATCCTGTGCCCTGGTTTTCTCGGAATGGTAAATATGCGTACGATATAGCGCATAAGCCACCAATGCCAGGATAACAAATACACCAATCCATCCTCCAAAATAGAAGAGGTTGACCATAATGAAAGCTATCGTAAATGCGATAAATGCGGTAAAGAACCACCCTCCAATTACCGAAAAGACACCTGATACACGGTACACCGCACTTTCTCTCCCCCAGGCCCCATCGGCAAAGGAAGTTCCCATGGCCACCATAAAGGTCACATACGTCGTGGACAAAGGCAACTTCATCCCGGTGGCCACGGAAATCAAAATACTTGCAACCATCAAGGTAACTCCCCCCCGGATAACATCAAACTCAGGTGCCAGTTCCTTTAACTCCTTGGCCATTCTCTTAAAAGGGGTATCGTCAAATCTGCGTTGAACATAACTGATCACCGGTGCCGGCAGAATCCGCTGGATGCGTTGACTCGCTTTTACAGTGAAGCGCACAATCGCACGCGACAAACTCGAAGAGCCAAATTTCTCATCCCCGCCCCCTTGTCTTCCGAGGTCCACGGAGGTCTTAATCACCGCCTTGGCCTTGGATGAGAAATACAATGTAACCATCATTACCACTCCGGCCAACATCAACAAATACAAAGGGGTCTTCACCTTCCCTGTCAGTCCCTCCATCAAATAAGAGTGGGCATCGGCACCACCATGTGCCGTAAAGTCCATGTAGGAAGCATATCCCGCCAATGGAACTCCGATAAAATTGACCAAATCATTGCCTGAAAAGGCGACAGCCAAGGCAAACGTCCCAAAGAGAATGATGACTTTAAAAATATTAACCCGCGTAAGATAGATAAGGATGCCGGATAGTACTATCCATGCCCCAAAGATATAGCTCCCTATCTGCAGGGGATGACTCAAGAACATCTCCCGGGTGCTTTTATCGAGAAAAGTAGCTGATTTGAGCCCTTTGACTATCACGAAGTAGCTGATAGAGGTCATCACAAATGCAGACCACAAAGCCGTCACCCATTTGGGCACCTTTTGGTAATCAAATGAAAAAATGAGCCGGCTAATGTATTGCAATATCGCCCCGACGGTAAAAGACACCACCACCGATAGCAAAATACCTGAGATAATGAATAAAGCCTTGCCCGAGTTAATGTACTCCATAACGGAAAGGTTGGACCCGATATAGGAGGATTTTATTACTGCCATACCCACAGCGGCCCCTAACAATTCGAAAACAATAGATACCGTAGTCGATGTCGGCATCCCCAGCGTGTTGAAGGCATCCAGAAGCAGGATATCCGTCACCATAACGGCCAGAAAAATCAATACTATTTCATGAAATGTGAATAATTGCGGGTGAAATATCCCCTTGCGTGCCACTTCCATCATACCGCTTGACGTCACGGCGCCTAATATCACCCCGAGACTCGCCACAAGCAAAATCCACTTGAATGTGGCAATCTTCGTCCCAACAGCAGTGTTAAGAAAATTGACCGCGTCATTGGATACCCCAATAATTAAATCTGAAACTGCTAATACACCTAATAGCAAAATAATAACGAGATAAATGTCCATACCAATTAAGTTTTGCACAAAGGTATGACCGGGATCGGTGACCACATAGCAAAAATTAAAACTTCATGTAAAGTTAACATTGGGGGAGTTTTGGGGAGTGGGGACGATCTCTTTGTACAATCCACTTTAGGATTGAGCGCTTACGATATAATTGAAAATTTCATTATGAAAAACAAAAATTTTCACTATATTTGCTTCAAGCCCACCGTATTCCTATTTCGCTAAGCAGAATTTTATTCTCTAACCTCTTTAAATTTATTCATTATGAAAAATTTAATTTCATTTTTTCGGCACGTGACGCCCCCCCCCCCAGCAAATCGACATTTAAGCAAAATTTTATTTTTAGCATTTTTTGCCTTCATTGTGCTATGGCGGTGTGAAAAATCTTCAAAAATCATCGGCGATCATCAGCAGATGCAACAAACAACCACAAATGATGTTCTGCCGGCTAATCGTCTCCTCAACGACATCAAGTCCTATTATGGCAACAATTCAGGACAAATTCCCACTCCCAGTCCATGTTTTGACTCGACAGGTAAAGACAACTGTGCCTTTGTCAAACAGGTCGATACGATCATCGATATCGGTTGTGGAGCCTGCAAGGCACATGTCACTTATGATCTGTGGGTATGCTCGAAGGCGGTAAATAATGTATTAACATCTTATGTTGTTTTTGATAATTTTGATGCCGAGCCCAATGATGATGGTGGATGTGATTCACTCCTCCTGTCATGGAAAAATCTCGCAGATAATGGAGATACTACCACTTTACTTAATACAATGGAGGACTTCAGAAGAAAGGCCCGAGATGCATCTGAATGGCTTGAAATGGAAGATTTTGTAACAGACTTTCAAACACTATTTAAATGCGGAAACCCAAATTATATTGCAGTTGCAGAATTTTATGAAGCGTCTTGTGGACGATTCTGTATTAGGTTTTTACCTTTTGACTCATACATTATAGCCTGTGGGACAGCATGCTGTAAAAGAACCACCCAATACTGTTGGGATGTCGGGCAACAAAAAGTACTAAAGGGACAACCTAATATAGAAACACCTTCAATTTCTTGTAACGGACCCGGAATGTACTGTGATGAAGGATATTCGTCAATTGGCTGTTTTGTTCATTGCTTCTAATTATAATTCATAATCACACCGGCTTGTCCTTTTAGAAATAGAGAGGACAAGCCGATTTATAACTCAAAACACATTCAACATGAAAAGATTGTTACTCCTCCCTTTACTCCTTTGTTCCTTGCACATTACCGGCCAAATCTCCGATCATGCCGTGCGCTTTAAGGATTATACTCCAAAATGGAATCATATCGTCGTGGACTCCACCTATATCGGTGTCCCGGAATACAACGGAGTCCAACACCTGGACCGTTCCATCCTCCAAACCATCATCACAAAAGATGCCTTTTACAAGACCTACATCAATTACAAAAACAGCTGGCAGGGCGGACTGGTCGAAAAAGTCAGTCTCCTGGATGGGCATACCCTCTGGTCATCACCCTACGACCTTCGGACTACAGATGAAAGGGAAATCCCCCAGGAGCACTACATCGATGATGATGGGCATCTCGTAGTACTCGGGTTTCGCGCCGCTAAACCTCCTCGCTTTACCGGATACCTCTGGTCAGACGGGACCTTTGTAAAGCGAACCTACGATACCGCTTCCGGAGAACTCATCGACTACCGGTTTGGGGATAAAATGGACACCACCATAGCACACATATATTGGTCCCCCATTTGGCCCTCTGTACGAATTCTCCCAATACCCACCAATAATTATCTATACATTTTAAATTATGGAAGTGTAGACTTTAGAAATATCTACATGCAAGAGGATGGCACTAAATTACTCGACACTTTATACCAAGCACCGGAAACGAAGTACACTAGAGGTTCCTCCAATCAAATTATCCGCATTCACCCGGATTCCTTAGTGACTTTGTTTCACAATATCAAGTATGAAAACAATCGGTTTGTAGAAGACTCCTTCCTCCTGCAAGCGCATTATTACGATACGGACTGGAAGCGCGTGCGCACCGTTGACCTCATGGATAAAGTAGCGCCGGCTACCACCTTCTACCTCATCTCCGCAGATGACGAATTTTATAATATTTTAAGGGTAGATGGTGAAAGTCCTACGGATAACAGCAACTTACTTTTTGACCACCGATGGAATCTTGTAGGGAAAATCCCCTGGATTTCAGAGTTTAACACTTCGCGCACCCAATACACCAAGCTCAAAAACGAGCCGGGATACCTATACGTGACTACGACTACAAATCCTTCCAGGATGATATTCTACAAGGCGGATTATCAAGGTCAGATCTCCCACCTACGCACCTTGGATATGCTGGCACCCAATCCCAATGTCAGAGTAGAGAGCGTACATGCGCTGGATGGAGGAGATCTTTTACTGGTCTGTCATGCCTATTATAAGCCGAGTAAAGACCTACTGAATCCGGACTTCCGCCAGATTAATATCCTCCGGATAGATGGCAAAGACCTCGGGTTGATAACCAAGACAGGGGATATTTCGAGTAGTAGTTCTGAAGATTACAAAATCCTGGAAAACCCCGTGTCGAGTGGGAGCATACGATTATCGTTCGGGACGTCTTTTTCCGGCAAAGTCATCTTGTCAGATGTACAGGGAGGGAAGCTTCGCACCTACACTTTCGACAGGACTAAAGACGCTGTTCTCCGTGTAGAAGGGCTACCGCCCGGGGAGTATTTCATACAGCCTCAATCGAGTACAAAACAATTTGATACTAAGAAAATAGTGGTCCTGCATTAATAGGTAAAAGAGCAGTATTGACACGTTGCTCTTTTGCCTTTTTAATACTTTAGGTAACAAGGATATAAACAACTGGGGAATTACGACGGAATTGAACAATTCCTCCCCTTTCACCCCCTACCCTGCATTGCGATTGACGCAGTTGAGGTCTTCGAAGGCCTCTTTGAGACGGGCGACAAAATGCTCCTCTCCTACCCTCAGCCATTTGCGAGGGTCATAGAACTTTTTATTGGGTTTGTCGTCTCCGTCCGGATTGCCGATTTGGGATTGGAGATAAGGCGCAAACTCGTCAAAATAACCGCGGACTCCATTGGCAAACGCCCATTGCAAATCGGTATCAATGTTCATTTTGATGGCTCCGTACTCGATCGCTTTGCGTATATCCTCCCGGCTGGAACCCGACCCCCCATGGAAGACAAAATTGACTGGATTGTCTCCGGTCTTGTATTTCTCCTGGATATAGTCTTGCGAATTCTTCAATATCTCCGGTGTCAAAGTGACATTGCCCGGTTTATAGACCCCATGCACATTGCCAAAAGCAGCCGCAATGGTAAACCGGTCACTTATCTCCGACAGTACCTCATAAGCCCGTGCCACCTCTTCCGGCTGAGTGTATAGCAAGGCGTTGTCCACGCCGGTGTTGTCCACGCCGTCTTCTTCTCCGCCCGTAACACCCAGTTCTATCTCCAGTAGCATACCGATCTTGGACATGCGCTTCAAAAAGGACGCAGAAATTTCGAGATTCTCTTCCAGGTCCTCCTCCGATAAGTCCAACATATGCGAACTAAATAGGGGATGTCCATTGGCGGCATAAAAACTTTCACCAAAAGACACCAGCCCCTCAATCCAGGGTAATAGTTTTTTCGAACAATGATCCGTATGCAGCACCACACTCACCCCATAGGCTTTGGCCAATGTATGAACATGTGTAGCACCGGCAATGGCCCCCATGATTGCCGCCTTTTGGCCGGTGTTATCCAGTCCTTTGCCCGCGTAGAAGGATGCGCCCCCATTGGAAAATTGGATAATTACCGGAGAGTTGACCGCTTTGGCGGCTTCCATGACCCCATTGACGGAGTCCGTCCCGATCACGTTAGCGGCAGGGATCGCAAAGTTATTCTCATTGGCATAACGAAAGAGTTCGGTCAGTTCGTCACCAAATAATACACCGGGTCGAAATTTGGTTTTAGACATATTTTTTGTTTTTGCATGAAATTGTTGGCTATCAGATGGCAAAAATACACATATATTTCTCCGCAATAATACGTTAAACGTCGATAAATAAAAAATGGTATGAAAAGAGTAGATATTTCTCCTGCCTTTTAGTCCTTTAAAACGCTCTGCGAAAGAGGCCATCCCCTAAAAGCGTTGTCATGAAAAGTGCAGTTTATAATACAAATGGTTTCGCCAAAATAAAATTTCCCCTTGAAAGCAAAGAGATGTACAGATTAGTATATTGTATGGCTAAAATGTTAAAGTTTGCAATATTATAATTTTATTTAAGTATAATTTTAAAGATATCAAAAGTTTTCATATCTTAGCACCATAAATATTTTAATTAATATGACACCTTACACCTTACACCTTACACCTTACACCTTACACCTTACACCTTACACCTTACACCTTACACCTTACACCTTACACCTTACACCTTACAAAAAGGATATTCCGATTATTATGTAAACCGAATAAAACAGCCTCAGGCAGATTGGAATTTTACCCCATCCAATCCGCCGTACTATTAAATGGGTTTTAAAATTGGAAGAATGTTTTTGATTTCTAAATTTTAAAACTTAATAATTATGAGAAATTTATTTTTATACATAATCATTCTGTTCATTTCGATTTCATGCTCAAAAGAAGACAGGGTTAATAAGTTTGACATTTCGTCTAAATCGCTTTTACGTGAAGGTAATTATGATGTTCTAGATGATATTAGCGTTTTCTCTAGAGCCTTGTCAAGGGGATTAGTCCTAAACAGGTATTTAAGAAGCTTTATAAAGGAAAGATCTATTGACAATCAGAATGTTGGATTTAAAGAGTTGCTGATTAATTGTATCAGGTCGGAAGAAATTGGTTTGGGAGTTACATTTGAAGAGTCTTTAGATTCATTGGTGAGATATTATTCGAACGGACAAGGGAGTAATGAAGTTATATCTAATATCTTATCCCAATTACCCACTTTTAGTGTACGTATTCCTGATAAGTTTGCAAATATTATTTGGAATATTAATGAGGTTATAAAAACGCCGGCAGTTGTCTATTACACTCCAGATACAATAATCACAGCTAATGGTTCAATTATTCAAACTGAATATTTCTCAAGAGATAAAACAATATATTATTTGGAACTGACACCAGCAGAAGGATATCTTGAACTTGATTTGAACTCCGGGACTTTGAATAATGGCGGATTGAAAATTCAAGATTTCATTGGTGATCTATCGGATTCATGCAAGCAGTCATTTGATGATTATATAAATACCATTACTGATAATTGTAAAAAATACAGTAATAGAGTAATTTTTGAAGTTCATAGGATGTATGATATTATCAACGGTTGCTCGAAAATTAATGACCTTGATGATGACACCTCCCCTCCTCCTACACCTCCACTTTGCTTAACAGAACCAATTCGTGATGTAGATGACCAACATTATACGTACAATTACTATGAAGGATTTGGATTTCAGTCAGTTGATGCTGTTGATTATGTAAATAATCAGCCTGGGGGAGAGAAATATTTTGCTTTTATTTTCTTTTGGGCTCATGCAAAGAATGGTTCTAAGATTTCACACAAACGAACTTATTTTGCAAGAGTAACTGATTTATATAAACCGCCAAAATATAAATGGGTGCCAGATCTAAGTGATTGTGACGATCGTGACATTCTTTCCGGAAATACTGATGGTTGTGGCTATTGGGAGCTCGTAAGTCCCGGTAAAGTCTTACATTATTCCATTCCTGTAAATAGTCGATATTTCTTTGAGGCTACAGACTCAAGGTGGTACTTAGATGATGTAGGTAAGTATTTTATGTTGGAAATAGTTGAGGTAGATGAAGTGTCGACATCTTCAACACATGGATCGTCTGTGTCAACAAGTTCAACTTTGAAAGTAGATTTTTCTGTGCCATTTTATGAAAAAGTGAACGCTGGTGGTGGATGGAGTTTTACAGATTCCAAAAAGGTTCAATCTTCCACAACTATAACAGGAGCAAGTATCGTTACTATAGGGCAAGAGCCAATTGACTGGTGTGATCAGGAGTCAAAGTATTTAAATTATGCTTGGGGGAATATACTTAGTGTTAAAACAGGGGTTGATGTATTGCATTATTAGTTTTGTATCTTAAATAATCAGCAGAATGGTTTAGCCATTTTGCTGATTTTAAATTCAGTATAATGAACCACACATTCAAGTTCTTCATCGCTGTTTTTGTTCTGAGTTTATCGTCGTGTAAGCACTATGTTACGCGGCCATTTGATTATCAGGATATCTCAACGTTAATTGACGGTATTGATGAGGGGAATAAGCATTTGTTCACCAACAGATTGGCCTTTTCCAAGTTGTTGGCAAAGGCAATGAAACATGTTGAGTTGAGAGAATATTTACAACGCATTTCGAGAGATAAAACCGACCATTTCTTTAATGAAATTGTATTTGCTTTACACAAAGGCGATATCGTCGATGGATGTAAGACCTTACAGGATTACATCCGGGATGAAATCGATAGTGAGATTCGGCCATTCTACCAAGGCAACATTATCGAAACAATGTTGGTGCAAGACCAGATGCTTACAATAAAGCTTCCCGATATTTTTTATGATGTAGATTGGGATGTATTTGACCTTTCTCCTGTGGTCTATGCACGAACAATTGATCCGATAGGAAATGACGAACAAGGTCCTTATTATATCGGTTATCATTATTCCGGCTATCAGGATAAACTGCATCAATTGAGAAGAACAACAAAATTTTCTTTTGTAGTCAAGTTTAGCGAAGATTATATCCTTTTAGATGTAGGTGAGCTTACTAGTTTTCAGGGAATACCACTTTCCTCTTTATTTCCTCAATACACCCCAGCAGTATGGAGTAAACTCAAAGACAAAATTTTATCCCAAAGTTTTAAATCTCCTGATGGTAGTAACTTGTACTACATAAAAAAAAGGGTGATGTTTGATTTGTATAAGGCATGGGAAAAAATGCATTATAGGAATTATGTAGATCCAACCGATTGCAATGAAAAGTGTTTAAGAGATTGCTCCCCTATTGACAGCACCTACAATGTAATTGAGAGCTTTACGGAAGATGCCAATTTGACGGAAATATTCTGGGATAATACATACATACTCCGCGAGAATGAAGATATATTGATGTATTACAATGCTTTTGTAGGAGGGGATGAGGTAAAGTTGATTGATAAGTATTATATAGGCGGATTTAGAAATGCTGAAATTATCAATCGAAAATTGAAGATTGAATTGAACCCGAAAAAACAAAAATTCGAGCATATCGGTAAGGTTGTAGTTCCTTATGTTTCTGTAGCAGTGCTAGATCAAACCTTCAATAAAATTGAGTTGAATCACCTTGTCGAAAAAGGTTGGAGTACGCCGAAGATAAGAATGCGAGATTTTGAGTTTTTTACGATTTATAGAGAGAATTTGATATTTAATTATCGTGTGGGAATAGGAAAATTAAACGACATTTCAGATGAATATTTTACACTTTATAAGGATTTAGGTAACGAATATTTTGGTTATTGTACTCCTCCCTTATATCGTTTTGGGTTTGGCAATGTTTTCGAGATTAGTTTCAAGTATTAATGTATGGGTATATAGTGTTCGCTGGAAAGACTATTGGATATTTCGGTCTAACCGTGCCAGTGATATCGGTTCATTTTGTGCCACTTTTGTAGCAACTCACACACGATGCTTTTGCAAAAGATCAAGAACTTCGCCATTCTAATAAATAAAATTAGATATGGCACAAATCTCCATACCCGGACGGCCTGTTTTATTGTTCTTTGGAAATATTTCTCTCTCAAGAATCTCGAATACTTTTTCATTCCACTTAGGGTCTGAAAATATCTCTTTTAGTGCAGAACACAAACT
>JALWRC010000047.1:0-15562 GCA_027080725.1 Saprospiraceae bacterium | reverse complement strand
TGTTGCTCGAATCTCTTTCTCATATTTGAATCTATGACTAATAATGCCTTCTTTTGGGCGAATCTAAACTCTTTAACGCATTAAAGGTAAGCACTTTATCTATTTTGACCAAATAAACCCCTATTAGATTCAAAATAATCTGCATCTATATATAGCTGATTTATAGCTTTTTATATGTTTTATGACAGACACTATATTTCTTCGATGACCTCCCCCTTTTGATGAAGGGGAAAATTGCATAAAAATGGAAGGCGATATCTCTATCGCCTTCCATTTTTATGTCCGATAAATATTGTGATAGTGTAAATCAAATAATCCCCTTCTCAGACAGATACCGCTCCGCATCCAATGCCGCCATAGCCCCGCTTCCTGCGGCGGTAATGGCCTGCCGGTAGATTCTGTCCTGACAATCCCCCGCTGCAAAAACTCCTTCGACATTGGTCAAGGTAGTACCCGGCTTGGTGACGATATACCCCAGCGCGTCCATATCAATCCAACCTTTGAACGGCTGGGTATTGGGTACATGGCCGATGGCGACAAACACTGCCTTGACGGGCAACACTGTTTTTTCATTGGTTTGGCGATTGAGCAATCGGACCGCTTCCACTTCCTCCTCGCCCAATATCTCATCGATCACAGTATTCCAATGGATTTCTATATTCTCTGCATTCTTCACCCTGTCTTGCATGATTTGTGAAGCGCGCATCTCGTCTCTTCGTACGAGCAGGTGCACTTTGGGGCTAATCTTAGAGAGATACATAGCCTCTTCTGCAGCGCTGTCTCCACCGCCGACGACCACCATTTCATGCCCTCTAAAAAAGAATCCGTCACATACGGCACAAGCCGAAACGCCTTTATTCATCAATCGCTCCTCCGAGGGCAATCCAAGCCAACGCGCACTTGCTCCTGTAGATATGATTACGGAATGGGCGTGTATTTCCTGCCCACCCGTTGTCCATAGCTTGTGCACCGGACCGGAGAAGTCCACCTTTTCAATCACCTCATACTTCACCTCTGTCCCAAAACGCTCCGCCTGTTTTCTGAAATCCTCCATCATCTCGGGTCCCTGAACGCCTTCCGGATATCCCGGATAGTTCTCTACATCCGTGGTGATCGTCAGTTGGCCACCCGGTTGCGGACCGGTATAGATCACGGGAGACATGCTCGCTCTCGCCGCATAAATTCCCGCCGTATAACCGGAAGGACCGGCCCCTAAAATCAGACAATTGTAAATTTGTTTTTCTTCCATAATTCGATTTGCTTTTATAACTATTGATTTGTGATGCTAAGTGGAGTCCACTCCAAAGAGATATCTTACCGGAGTAAACTCAACATTACTATACCCTTTAAGCCGGCATTTGTTCTATACGAGTCCTCAAACTGTGACAAGCGTCACCCAAAGCACCCTTTCCATTCATTTCAAAGAGGATATCCGCCATTTCATACCAAGGCCCCCGCTCCTTCTCCATACTCGCCAACCACCGGGCGATCTCCGTTGTCCCCATTCCATCCAATAAGGGCCGGGTGCCGGAATCCTTGACCAATCGCTCCGTCAAAACGGACAGAGGCACCTTCAAATATACACAAATACCGGATGCTTGCATGAAATTGTTGTTTCCGGGGCGGCATGGTGTCCCTCCCCCACACGCCACGACCAACGGAGCCTCCATATCCCCTATTGACATCAGGGCTTCTTCTTCGAGTTTTCTAAAATACGCCTCTCCCTTGTTTTCAAAAATCCGTGGGATAGACCATCCGGACCGCTCTTCTATGAGCGCATCCAAATCGACAAACTCAAACCCGAGCAGCTCCGCCAATGGACGTCCCAAGGACGTCTTTCCCGATCCGGGGAGTCCCCACAGATAGACCCTTCGTGCAATACTAAAATCCGGCATTTGTCCCTATAATATGGTTTTGCGAATCTTCTGCCACTTAAGGATGAGGAGGTAGGTGGAAAACAAAAGCACCACCAACCAAACACCTGCCAAAAGCCAGTTGCCATAAATGACATGGCCGATTAAGAATAGAGCCGCAAAGACCAAGAGGGTACCCCACAGCATCGCGATAATTCCATCGGGCAAATTGACTTCTTCCGAGGGTTTTCTGATGCTTCTCCCTTCAGCTTCCGCCCGATGAATAACGGGCCTCCAGCCATTTTTGCCCGGTTGTATCTTGAGGTAAAAGCGCTCCAGTACCTCTTGCCGCTCCGGAGCGGTCAGGTAGGTCACCAGCAGCCAAATCAATGTCGTCAAAAGCACGACCATAGGAAATTTAGCCCAAGTGGGCAGCATGCCGGCGTGCAGTTTTCCCATCGCATCATTATAACCGAAAAGGGCAACTCCCAGAGCGGTAAAATTGAAAACAATCGATATAACGCCGGACGCAAACATGGCCGCGATTTCACTCCAGGCATTTATCCTCCACCAAAACCACCGGAGGATAAAAATGAGCCCTGTACCGGCTCCAAAGAGAATGATAATGTCAAAGATCTGCTTGGCGTTCTGCAATTTCAATGCGAAGAAAGCACTTAGGAGCATCATCAGAACCGTGGCTACCCGCCCTACAGTAACCAAACGCCTTTCCGAAGCGTCCGGATTAACAAAACGTCTATAGAAATCATTGACCACGTAAGATGCCCCCCAATTGAGGTGGGTGGAAATCGTACTCATGTACGCAGCTAGCAGAGAGGCGAGCAAGAGGCCAAACATCCCGGCCGGCAGAAAATTGAGCATGGCAGGATAAGCCATATCATTGCCCAATTTATCCAAAGGGATATCCGGGAAAGCTTGCTGAAGGCTTGCGATGTCCGGATAAACCACCAAAGAGGCCAGCGCCACCAATATCCATGGCCAGGGGCGCAACGCGTAGTGAACGATATTAAAGAAAAAGGTGGCCCCGATAGCGTGATTCTCATCTTTGGCCGCTAGCATCCTTTGGGCGATGTAGCCTCCCCCACCGGGTTCCGCCCCCGGATACCAGGCGCTCCACCACTGCACGGCCAATGGTACCAGCAAGACGGGGATGAGCGTATTCCAATCATTAAAATCCGGGAGCATATTGGCTTTATTCTGCACCAATTCGTTGGACAACAGCGCCGAAAGGCCCCCTACCTGTGGCAAATTAACGGCGTAATAAGCCGCAGCCACCGCACCAAACATCGCCATCAAAAACAGGATAAAATCCGTGTAAACCACCCCTCTAAATCCACCGATGGCGCTGAAAATAACGATGACAATGCCCGAACTTACGACCACTTGCTCCGGGGTTAATCCCAGCATGATACCTCCTATCTTGATGGCTGCTAAGGTCACTACTGACATCACCAATACATTGAATATTAGCCCGAGGTACACCGACCTGAAGCCCCGCAAAAAGCGAGCGGGCTTTCCGCCGTAGCGCAATTCGTAAAACTCCATATCCGTCTTCACATTGGACTTGCGCCATAACCGGGCATATACGAACACCGTCAACATCCCGGTCAATAAAAACACCCACCAGACCCAATTGCCGGCGACACCGTCACCGCGTACGATGTCTGTAACGAGCAAGGGAGTATCGGCCGAAAATGTCGTAGCCACCATACTAAAGCCCAACAACCACCAGGGCATACTCCTCCCGGATAAAAAATACTCGGTGGTATTCTTGCCCGAGCGTTTGGATACCCAGAGACCGATGGCCAATACAACCGCAAAAAAGCCAATGATAATCCCCCAATCTAGTGATGTAACGTTCATACTAATAATCATTTCGTGCAACAAATATCCGAAAAAGCACCTTTTGAGTGCAAAGTGCGCAAGTTACAAAAAATGTATCATGCCACTCCATAGTGCACCACAGAAAAAACTAACTATCTTTGACCTTGCAAAATTACCAAACATGCATTTATCTTTTCGTCTTCTTATCCGCTTAGCATTTTATATGTCCGTCGTATGGATGTCTCTGCTCTCTTGCCAAAAAACGCGCAACGGCCACCCTGTCAAGCCCAACAGAAATCCCTGGGCTGAAATCGTGGAAATGCAAGCGACATTGGCCCATCCGGATGCCAAGGATAAAGTAGGGCATATCGTCTTCGAATCAGATACCATATCCCTAGGGAAAGTACCCGCCCGAAGTTATGTCACCAGAGATGTGGGATTTCGCATCGAAGGCAAAGGGACGGTGGTATTGCTCAACTGTGCTTCCAGTTGCGGTTGTACCGCCCCACGATGTCCAAAAAAGATCTATCACCCCGGTGATAAAGGAAGTTTCACCATAAAATTCCGGAGTACCGACCAACCACCGGGCCCTTTTGTCAAGGAAGTGCATTTGAAAATATACGGAATTCCTGCCAAAAAAACCATCATCGTGACAGGAAGTGTGGCAGATGAAAAAGAATAATTAATCTAACTTATACTTTACAATTTCATAACCAATCAAAAGACAAAACATGAATCCAGCTACCAGTAATCTTATCTTTTTCGGCCTGATAATGGCGATCTTTTACTTCTTTTTCATTCGCCCGCAAGGCAAGAAGCAGAAGGAGCAAAATGCTTTTGTTGACGGGCTCCAGAAGGGGGATCACGTCGTCACGTCCAGTGGTATTATCGGAAAAATATCAAAGGTCGACCCCAACATTGTCGAGTTGCAAATCGACCAAAAAACGTTCCTGAAAGTTCTGCGTTCCACCATTTCAAAGGAATTTACCGACGCATTGAACAATGCAGATAAATAGTCTTCAAGTATCATTGATTTGCCGGTATTATGAAATGGCTGCCCGACACGACCAAAGACAGAACTGCTTTGGCTATATCTATTGTTTTGTCTCTGCTTATCTGGGGGAGCTTTCAGATGTCCAAGACGAGAGAGGTCGAGCTTTTTGTGCGAACTAAGTTTGTCCCCGCCTCCGGGTTCACCATTGCCCAACCTCCACCTAAAAAAGTGTATTTGAAGATTGCAGGCAACGGCTGGAGCTTGTTAGCCCTCCGGCCGGCCAAAGGCGATACATGGGTTTATCGACTCCCCAAACAAAGGGAAGTCATTCTCTCGGAACGGGCCATCCGGGATTTAATCCGAAAATACTTTCACCTCAGCGGCGCACAGATTAAATCTGTGGCCCCTGCCCCTATGGTTATTCGCCAGGATGAAGAGAACAAAGTCACCATCCCCATCAAAGCCAAGGTACAGGCCGTTGTCCCGCAAAATTTTCTTGTAAGCGGCCCCATTTCCTTCGTGCCCGACTCGATCACCCTTTACGGACCGTCGGGGCAGCTCAAAAAATTAGACAAATGGGTATTGGAAGACGTCTCCCTTTCTCAGGTACAAGATCATCACCTAATCAAACATCTCGCCCTCCCACCTTCAAATCACACTATCCGCCGCTCTACGGATAGCCTGCTCATCACTGTCCCGATCGAGGAGGCCACCGAAAAGCAACTCCGGGTCCCTGTTCGTTATGACAGTATACGTTATCATTTTTCTAAAGTCTTCCCGTCTAAAGTAGATATCACCCTCATGACTCCATTAAGTCTGTATGATCATATTTCATCCGAAGATATCACTCTCACTTTTCAGCCGGACACCTCGAGGCACTACACGACCTACCCCATCATCGTCACCCGGCTACCGGCTTATACCAAATTGTTATCTGTTTCACCCGATTATGTGGAAGTGTATTTTAAGTAATACTCATCCGAAATTTGGTCTAGGAATTTCTTTTCTGACATAGTTGGATATTAATTTGCCAATGTGCAATATTTTCATACCTTTGCGGCGCTAAAACTGATTCTAGCAATCACATTTGGTCACTTAACAACAAAATATTATGGCTGTTTATCTAGCAAAAGAAAAAGTAGAAGAAATTTTTAAAGAATTTGGAGGAGACTCCAAAAATACCGGCTCTATAGAAGGGCAGGTAGCACTGTACACTTACCGTATCAAAAGTCTGTCTGATCACCTCAGAAAGAACAAGAAAGACTATAGTTGCAAACGCGCCTTGCTCACCTTGGTAGGAAAGAGAAAGGCCAAGCTGCGATATTTGGCCAAAAAAGACATCAATCGCTATAGAGCGCTGATTGAAAAACTTGGCTTGAGGAAGTAATCCGAATTTTCGCGTATCACCGACGCCCCCCTCTCAAAACCACAGGGAACTACAAAGCATAGCGCTCTAATCGTTTAGAGGCTTGTAGTTGTAATTACGTATCATCATATAAAACTAAACATATGGGCCAGAAAACCCCAATCTCGACTTCGTTTAATCTGCCGGATGGCAGGGAAGTCACCATCGAAACCGGCAAACTCGCCACACAGGCGGATGGTTCTGTCGTCGTCAAATGCGGAAAAACAATGCTCTTTGCTAGCGTCGTATCCGCTAAGAAAGCCAAAGAAGGTCAAGCTTTCTTCCCCCTTTCAGTAGATTACCAGGAAAAATATGCTGCTTCTGGCCGCATCCCGGGCAATTTCTTCAGAAGAGAAGCCCGGTTGTCCGATTACGAAATCCTTATAAGCCGCTTGGTGGACCGTGCAATACGCCCTCTGTTTCCCGACGGCTATATGAACGAAACCCAAGTCATCATCAACCTGATTTCGGGAGATGAAGAGACCCTGCCCGATGCAATGGTGGCATTGGCGGCCTCTTCTGCTATCGTCACTTCGAATATCCCTTGGGCAGGCCCCATCTCCGAAGTAAGAGTCGCGCGCATTGATGGGATATTCAAGGTTAACCCCACCCGTTCTGAAATGAGCAATGCGGATTTCGACATTATTGTCGCCGCTACGGACAAAGATGTCATGATGGTGGAGGGGGCCATGAATGAAGCGCAAGAAGACGATCTCGTGGAGGCCATCAAAATCGGCCATGAAGCGATTAAAACGCAGATCGCCGCCCAGCTTGCCCTCGTCGAATTGGTCGGAGACAAAGCGAAGATTAAAAGAGAAATAGAACTTCCCGAGGTCAATGAAGCCTTGGATGAAGAAATACTGCAGGCGGTAGAAGGCCCCATAATGGAAATCGCTCGAGGTAAGCTCGACAAAAAGTCTCGTAAGGAAGGATTCGAAAAGGTATTGAAGGAGTTATTGGAAAAATGGGAAGAAGAAAAAGGCAGCGAATTTATAGAAGAAAATGAGGAATATATCCAAAACACCTTTGACAAGTTGAAGAAGAAGTTGATTCGAAAGATGATGCTTGAAGAAAATACCCGGTTGGATGGGCGCAACTTTGATGAAGTTCGCCCCATATGGACGGAAGTAGATTACCTTCCTGCAGCGCATGGATCTGCGATATTCAATAGAGGAGAAACACAGGTACTTTCGACCTTGACCCTCGGTACGAAGCAGGATCAGTTAATGCGGGATACCGCATTGGATATGTCCTATGAGGATTTTATTCTACATTACAATTTCCCCGCCTTCTCTGTCGGGGAGACCAAGCCCATGAGAGGTCCCGGTCGTCGAGAAGTAGGGCACGCCAATTTGGCAAGCAGAGCACTGCGACCACTTTTACCCAAGGATTACCCCTACACATTGAGAATTGTAGCTGATGTTCTGGAGTCCAACGGTTCCTCTTCCATGGCTACGGTTTGTTCCGGTTCCCTTGCATTGATGGATGCGGGAGTTCCGATAAGGACCAACGTCTCAGGTATCGCCATGGGGATGATTAAGGAAGGGGATGATGTCGCCATTCTATCTGACATCCTCGGGGATGAAGATGCATTGGGCGATATGGACTTCAAGGTAACCGGCACCAAAGACGGCATCACCGCATGCCAAATGGACATCAAGATCGAAGGCTTGCCCTACGATTTGCTTATAAAAGCGCTGCAACAAGCGAAAGAAGGTCGACTCCACATCCTCGACAAGCTCAATGAAGCCATGTCCGAGCCGCGGGAAGACCTCAAAGAACATGCTCCGCGTATCGAAGAAATTATCATTGACAAATCCTTTATCGGAGCCGTAATCGGACCGGGAGGGAAGATAATCCAGGAGATTCAGGCGACGACAGATACCACCATCTCCATAGACGAAGTCGACGATAAAGGAATCGTACAAATCTCCAGCAACAACAAAGAATCCATCGAGAAAGCCAAGAAGATGGTGATGAAGATCGTCTTCGTTCCTTCCGTCGGGGATATTTACGATGGACGGGTGGCAAGTGTCATGCCCTATGGCGTCTTCGTCGATTTTATGGGCAAGAGCGGACTCTTACACGTCTCGGAGATTGCCCATCATCGCGTCGAAAAAGTAGAGGATTACTTCAAAGAAGGCGATGAGGTCAAGATCAAAATCGTGGATATCGACAGCCGTACAGGTAAATTCCGCTTGTCTGCCAAAGCCCTCATTCCCAAGCCGGAAGGTGGAGGAGATCAAAATCGAGGCAGGGGCGGACGCAATGATCGCCACGGAAGATCCAACCATAATAGAAACGACCGGAGATAGCCTTCTCCATTAAGACTATAACAGAAAGGCCTTTACCGCACGGTAAGGGCCTTTTTTTGTATGAAATGGTGGAAAGAGTGCCAAAGTTCCAATTCCCCTCCTACCGCTTTACAGAAAGAATAAAAGTGGTATCATAAACTGTAATAAATCGAGGGTACGCTTCGCAGAGATGATTGTATTTAGCGGCTTCTTCGGAGAGGCGATGTTTCTCCACCCAAATGTGAGCGACGAAAGGCCTTTTGCCCGGTATTGGTATCGCATAGGAATACCTGCGTTTCTCTCCGGGATACAGATTGTTGTCCGTTAGTTTCCTTGCTTTAGGATACCACTCCCATTGCTCCCCTATACGCTCTACCCTACGGAAGACCTCCTCCCCCCGGTTGTCCCGGACCTCAAAGTGTAGAGCAAAAAAACGCTCCGGATCTCCGGTAGGCACCCGGTGACCGGCATGTGCATTGGCGACAACAAATGAAAACCGCACAGAGTCTCCTCCGCTACTATCACCGGGCTCTATGGACAGCGCGAAGTCCAGTCCATTGAAGACTTTTGTCTTCGCCCCTTTGCTCTTTGGAATTCCGGATCCACGAAAGTAATGGTGATGCGACAGATGCACAGGATAGTTAGGGACCAAGGGCCGGGACAAGGTATCCATATGACAATCGATACAGGTCTTGCGCCCGTAGTAGGGCCCGGCCTTCCATTCATCTCCGGTCTCAAAGGTACAAGCGAGAGTAGGTGTAACAACCGCGACAGCATTATGGCAACTTATACAAAGCCTCTCAGAAAGAAAGGCCGAGTCCAGTAAGACGGGATGGGGTGCAGCCTCTGAACCCGTTAACCCGATTATCTTTCCATTGAGCACATGGCAAACCGCACAAGTGACTCCTTCAGCCTGAAGTCTCCGGTCAAACCCGGGATTCCCCTCCTTAACCGGACGATATATATCTCCATCTACCAATCCTTTAACGATGCTATCCTGCTGGTTTTGCAAAGGGATGTGGCAATTGATACACATAAATGGGGAACTCTCTTTCTTGAGTTCCGCTTGAAATTGTGCATCCGTCCATGCGTGCGAATGGGTGGAGTACTGCCATTCTTCGTATTGCCTTACATGGCATCTCCCACAGCTTTTGGCACTTATAGAGCGCAGGCCCTTCGGAATCGTCTGCTGCTCGACAGCCCGCTCCCAGTTGTCCTGCAAAGGCACAAGCCGCCCCTGGGCCCGACTCGACCCCGACCCGTCGCATCCAAAGCCTGAGAACAACAAGGCACCCCAGAGTAAAAGGAGGATACCCCTTTCAAAATTCTGCCTCATCCTTCCACCAATGGATATCCTGACCATATAAGATAAAACATACTTCATGACGCCATCCTGAACCAAAGGGCAAACATACTATTTATTCCCCAAATCCGGCGCACCGAGTCTTTAATGAAAAGCATTTAGATTTACAACAGAATTCATAAATGGAATAGCCTTACTTTCTGGCAATACCTCAAAAAGTAACAAAAAGGTTTAACGCCCGGTAAAACATATTCTTGACAGGACGCCTGAGTGACAAAGAGCTACCCATGCGGCTCTGGCAATGTTTGAACCTTAGGCTAATATAACAGATCATTGATCCACCCGGGAGGTAAAATTGAGGATATTACCCATATTATAGCAGATACGGCAACGGGGTTCGTACTTGTCTTTGGCCCCGAGTACGACTTCTCCTTCCTCTTCGCTAATGCGATACGAGTGGGTCGCAAGGCTCCCGCAATGCTGGCAAATGGCATGGACCTTCGTGATGTATTCGGCGACGGCGAGCAACGCCGGAATCGGCCCGAATGGACGTCCCAAATAATCCATATCCAACCCCGTAACGATAACACGCTTGCCCCGGATTGCAAGCATTTGACACACTTCGATGATATCCTCGTCAAAAAACTGTGCTTCGTCCACCCCTATGACGTTGGCCCCATTGGCGTGGTCGAGGATGGCTTTGGCCTTGGCGACCGGGATACTCTCCCGTGCATTTTGGTCGTGGGAGACAACCTGGCGTTCCCCATAGCGGATATCCTTCGCAGGCTTGAAAATGAGCACCTTTTGCCCGGCAATCTCGGCCCTCTTGGTCCTCCGTATGAGTTCCTCGGTTTTTCCGGAGAACATGGGCCCACAAATGACCTCGATCCATCCTGCACGTTGCGCTCCAAAGCCCGGTTCTAAAAACATAGCAAGTATTGAGTAAAATTACTTATCGTTTTGGGGGTATGAAATGGTGGATTACCTCCAATAATTCATCACCGGGACAAAGGTACACATTCCACTCTACAATCCCCCCAGCAAATGAAGAAAAACTGGAAGACGAAAGAATGTCACTGCTCCGAAATAGAAATATCCGGTATATTAGCCGGAGTTCTTTTTTGAAAACTAAAGGGACAGAACGGGCATTATTATATTTTATGGTGATCGTCTGAGATCGGATGAGCCGAAGAAATAGAGCAAGTGGAGAATGAACATGGTTATCGCTCCTCCCTCTACGTCTTCGGAATCGTCAGGCACATCGCAAAAAAGCCATCCTCCACATACATCAACTCCGTCTCCGGGTCGATCGCCACACCATTAGACCACTCCCCGGGGGTACGACGGGAATAGTTGTGGGTCTTCCTAATGGTCATCAAGAGGTCTCCATCCTTGGCGTCCATAATATCAAGCTTAACATTGGCTCTATATATCCTGTCCTTGTGTAGAGTAATATAGCTAGCATTCCCAGTACTTCTCTTGCTAAATAGTATCCTACCTGATGCCTTATCCAGTGCCGTCAAATTTCGTGTACTCGCCAACAAAAAAATCGTATCTTTAGTGTAAATAGGAGCACTAATCAAAAGATCTCCTCCATCCTCCACCACATGGGTCTTCCATATCAACTCCCCCGTGTATTTGTTAAAGCAAGATACATCCCGTGTCCCTATAAAATATATCCGCTCCCCTTCGATGCGGGGGGATTCTATTATTGACCCCACTCGATCCACATTTCTCCTTTCCCACAATACTGTGTCTGCGGTAATGTTATAGGAGATAAGATTGCACCTATCTCTATTGGGGTTTTGATAATTAATAATTCGCTTAACACTCACCAATATTGTATCTTGATTGTCCATCAACCAAACTGAGGGCGGATAAACGGATAAGAGGTCGCCGGGGAAATCCATGTGATCTATGACTTCTGTACGCCACTTAAAACTCTTTAGATCTACGCTCCTAATATATGTGAGACTATCATTAAACTTTCTTTCAGAACAATGATAAATTCGCCCTTTATAGTACGAAATGGGAGCAAGAGGTACATAGTCGTCATTAATGGTCTTATTAATCTCATAAATCGTATTGCCTGTATTCATATCAATCAAATAGATTTGACTTCCGGACACCACCACTAAGGTGTCATTTAGGACAAATGGATCATCAGTAAAGTTAAGGTTCCTAACCTCTTCTTCCCATGCCCATCTCCTATCTCCACTTTTCTTATCATAGGCGACGATTTGGATACTTTGACTACGCCCCTTTCGCCTTCCGAAAATCACTTTATCCTTATAAACGATATGATTAAAAATTGTGATACTGTAATTTGTATCCCGAAACAACGGTGTTTGCCACACGACTTCATAGGGCAAATCCTTAAATCTGGTACTGTCCGGACCGGGCATCGGCTCCTTGCAGTCCTGCCAGGGGGGACAGCAAGAGTGGAGTATCAAAAGTATCATTGCTAAAGGCACCAAAGCCTTCCATATGCTTCGATTCATAGTGTGGGTGTTTTATTTGCACAAAGATAGGGGTTTTGTATGAAAGGGAGAAGATTTCTTCACACCTGTGTGTATTACAAAGTGTGCAGTTTCCAAGTTTGCTCCAATCGTTCCTGCGCATTCTCCGCTTCCAAGTCTTCCTTCGTCAGCTTTGGAGTCGGGGTTCACAGCTGTTTGTCTTAGATTAGTGCAGTTGTAATACACACTTCACACCTCCAAAACAAAGCACAACTCCTCCCTCTACGTCTTCGGAATCGTCAGGCACATCGCAAAAAAGCCATCCTCCACATACATCAACTCCGTCTCCGGATCGATCGTTACACCATTAGACCAAACTCCCGCAGTGCGGCGGGAATAGTTGTGGGTATATTTAATATTCAGCAATACCTCGCCATCCTTTGCATCTATTATATCAAACTCGATAAACGCTCTATATAATCTATCCTTGTACAGCGTTAAATAATGTCCATTTCCGGAACACTTATTATTAAATAGTATCCTACCCGTCACCTTGTCCAGTGCAGTAACATCTTCTGTGGTCGATAATAAAAAAATCGTATCCCTGGTGTAAATCGGAGTACTTGTCAATAGCACTCCTCCATCCTCCACCACATGGGTCTTCCATATCAACTCCCCCGTGTATTTGTTAAAACAAGATACATCCCGTGTCCCTATAAAATATATCCGATCCCCTTCGATGCGGGGGGATTCTGTAATGGAGCCAACATGATCTACATTTTCCTTTTCCCATAATACTGTGTCGGTGGTGATATTGTATGAGATAAGATTGCAAAATCTTCTGTTTACATTTTCATAGTTATAGACTCTTTTGACACTCACCAATATTGTATCTCTATTGTCCGTCAACCAAACTGAGGGCGGATAAACAGATAATAGATCTCCAACAGAATCAACATGGTCAATAACTTCTGTACGCCATTTATAAGTCTTTAGGTCCACACTCCTTATATACGTTAGACTATCTTTAAATTTCCTTTCAGAGGAATGATAAATCCTTCCATTATATGAAGAGATAGCCGGCAATGGAACAAAGGCCTCATTAATCCTTTTATTAATCTCATAAATCGTATTTCCGGTATTCATATCAATCAGATAGATTTGACTTCCGGACACCACCACTAAGGTGTCATTTAAGATGAGATAATTGTCCGTAAAGTTCAAATTCCTAACCTCTTCTTCCCATTCCCATCGCCTATCCCCATTCTTTTTATCATACGAGACGATCTGGACACTTTTACTACGTCCCTTTCGTCTTCCGAAAATCACCATATCCTTAAAAAGGATCGGTTTAAAATCCGTGATACTGTAATTCGTATCCCGAAACAAAGGTGTTTGCCATATGATCTCATAGGGCAAATCCTTAAATCTGGTACTGTCCGGACCGGGCACCGGTTCCTTGCAGTCCTGCCACGGGGGACAGCAAGAGTGGAGTGCGACCAATGCAAATAGAAAGTTTAATACATTCATTTTCATAATCTAATCTTTTAATATTCCGGCTTCCTTACATCGAAGGAAGCCGGAAATAATTTCTAAAATCAACTATCGCTTTTCTAATCTGAAGCTAGGCCCAAATTGACCACTTTCATACATATCTGGAAACACTTGTCCTGCATTATGATCATTCTTAATCTGGAAATGGTTACTATGTCGCGCATTGAACGAATAGTACTCATTCGTGTGAATGGCGGCTTGACTGGCGGCGGGCACGGCACCATCTGAACCGCCTCGGGTGGTGGTAATGGTTTTTGCCTCTTCTTGTTCTTCGTTGCAGGTAAAACCTGTCAATCTGCTCGGGTCACAAGGACCGGGATAGGGATCAATTTCTATCCGTGTTGGTCCTACATCCTTGTAGCATTTGCAGACGGTGCGGTAGAACGTTGTCTCAGTGGTTTGATCAAACCCATAACAATGGCGATAACGTTGATCCAAATTTACGAATTCCCTCAGTAAGTTGCGCACAGCCGCTGCCTCGTTGGCCAGCTTTGCACAATACAAGGAGCACACATTTTGATCTGCGTCGCAAGAACCATCCATCAAGGTCTCACAGGTAAAGCAAAACGCCGATTTAGGGACGTTAGAAGGCCTCGCGATTTTAAGCTTGGATACCGCCTCCAACAGATCAGCTGTAGCATCGACTGCATCCGCTACCTCATCGAATGTTTCTATATAGCCTTCATCAAAATCCGCGGTAAAATTGTCCTTATCCGGTGGATTCGGATTATCTTGATCTTGTGTCGGAAAGTTCACGTCATGTTTACTCGAATACGCTACCCTTAACGATACCGGATCATCTTCTGTCCCTATCACAGCCAAACCCGGGACGTCCATGGTATGGTTTTTAAGGTTTTGAATAAACTGGCTACCCGGACGCAAGTCTCTTTCAGCAGATGGGGAAGTTATAGAACTTCTCAACCTTTCACGCGCATCCTGCGCCAAATTATCACAATCCAAATTGTTTGGGTTTGAGATAAAATCAATCACATCCATTTGATCCTTCCCAAACATTATTTTCAAAAATGCACGCCCACCTGGTAGAGTTAACGAAGTATGAAGTATATCCACCGCAGAAATAGAATGCAAGGTCCTACAAAAGTCCGCTATAATGTTCTCCAAGCAATCAAAGTTATCAAATACGGGTGCGCCTTCCATCGGAGAACTAAACGTAGCAAGAGCACCAAAACTTCGCTGTCTATTGGCCTCATCATCTTTCCGATTTATATTGGCCGCAGTCGGTCCTCCCTGACTATGCCCGATCACAATACTTTGCGTTCCGTTAATCTCGGGATGGTGATCATAATAGTTTTTGTATATTTCATACACCTGATCAGAAATTTCATCATTCGTAGGTAAAGAATTATCAAAATGGAACTCAGGAGTCTGGCATTTGAAATTATCAAATGTCCATTGTCTCGGGGTAGTCCAGGTGCTTTCAGCACCATTCATCCCATGTGTAAACCATACTACCTTTTCCGGAATTTGACTCCATGAGGTCACCGTAAAGATAGTACAAATAACCGATATCATTAATTTTATATTTCTCATTTTATTGTTTTTTATTGTTATTAAAATCATACCCATTATTTATTCATAATAAATTTGAGCATCTTTTCCCCTGTCTTATGCTGAATGCGCACATAGTACAGCCCATTATCCATCCCTTTATCCAGTTGGATATAGACCTTCCCCTCGGAGGTATAGTCCTTGACCTGCATAAGCCGCCCCAATCTATCAACAACATCTACACTTTGCACCTCGATTCCTTTAGGAATTTCTATGAAAAGCTCATCTGTTGCAGGGTTGGGATACAGTTTGAAATACGGTCCAAAGCCATCCGGTTCCATTTCATTGA
>JALWRC010000046.1 GCA_027080725.1 Saprospiraceae bacterium | reverse complement strand
GTGGTGGAGGAGGCGGTGGGGGCTTTGGTACTTTGGTGGGCGGAGGGGTCGTTTCGATGGGTTCTTCCGGCGGATAATCATCATAAAACACAAATGCTGTTTCCTTTTCATACCGTGTCCAGCTAAAAAGCAGCAACATCAAGCCCGTCGCCAGTAGCAATCCCAACTTGAGGATATTCCCCGAGTGTCCAAACACATTGACCTCGGGATACTTATCCCTGGCCTCTAAAGGGGAGCCCCATTTCATATCCTTGTATTTTTCAGATAAAGAAGAAGAGAGCTTCCGGTTGAGATACGCTCTATACAACAGGACCCCAACTGCAGCCAACAATGCTATCCCGGCGACAAATACCCCAAGTGCCTTGTCGGTGAGGTTAATGTCCCAATGAAACAGATCAATTACTCTTTGGATGATAGTCCACATAACACATGTTTTTTACTGAATAATAATCCAAAACCACAAGTACATTGTGTGAGGTTGGTTTCTATTATTATAGATGTTATATGACCGGAAAATGGTGTATGGCATTGGAGTTAAATCACTAATAATAAGCGAACTATGACATTATTTGTCGACTTGCTGTTCTGTTGAAAAGGTCATGTCATCGACGATCAAGAGACAAACCAGAATGTAGGTCAATAGGCGGGATGGAATCAGACGAATCATCGAACGAAGGCCGAATACGAAAGGCGTATAAGCCGATTATTTCAACCTCTGTAGCAATAGTCCTGCTAAGAGCCGGCAACAATCGATACAAATAAAAAAGCGACTATGCTAGGATACATAGTCGCTTTATATCTTAATAAATACTATGTCTGCTTATTGCAGTTTAAACCGGACAGGCAAGGTAAATCGAACCCGCACCGGACGTCCTCTCTGTTTACCCGGAGTCCATTTGAACTGTGAAGCCATTTTCTTAACAACGCGTTTGGCTTCATCTCCACAACCCGCTCCGATGTCTCTCGCTACTTTAATATCTCTAACGGAGCCATCTTTCTCAACGGTAAACTGTACCACTACCGTTCCCTCGACTCCACTTTCCTGAGCGATGGGAGGGTATTTGATATTTTTATTAATAAAGGTGAGCAACTTAGTCTCCGAACACTTAACCTTTTCAGCTTTAGAGGACTTATCCTCACAGCCGGGGAACCGGGGCATATCTTCCACAATACGGAATATCTCTTCCGGTGCCTTTTTCTTTGGTGGGGGAGGAGGTGGGGGAGGTGCTTCCTCGACTTCTTCCGGTTCTTCCACGACGGTCTCTTCATCGACGGACTGATCGACGAAGACCGGCTGTTCTTCTTCTTCCACAACTTCATCCGGCACTTCTTGGATGACCGGCGGAGGAGGAGGCGGTGGTGGGGGTTTTTGCTCCTTGGTTTGGGGTGGTTCCATTTCTATCTCTTCATCCAACTGATAATCATAATCCATGGTTATCATTTGCTTTTCATACTGTGTCCAGCTAAAAAACAGCAATATCAAGCCCGTCGCCAGGAGCAACCCGAATTTGAGGAAATCCCCTGAGTGTTCGAACACATTCACCTCAGGGTACTTATCCCGGGCTTCCAACGGCGAACTCCACTTTTTGTCCTTGTACTTTTCGGACAGAGAAGAATGGGCCATCTTGTTGAGATAATTCCTGTAAAACAAGACCACGGCAATGGTCACCAAAGCAATTCCGATGATAAACATCCCAAGGGTCTTCCCCGTGATGTTAATATCGTAATTGAACAGATCTAAAATTTTTTCAAAAAAAGTCCACATATCTTAAAATTGTTTTTTGACTTAATAAAACTCCATACCCCCAAGTACATCCCAAGGGTGTTGGCGGCGACGTCGGCCCATTCAAAATGCCTTCCCGTATGAGACACATATTGAAGCCCTTCGACAATCAAGCCGAAAAGGGCACCGAAGAGTACATATTCCCGGACCCGCCTCTCTTTGCGTCCCGAACAATAGAATCCGGCATTCAATAATAACGCAAAAACTAAATACATCCCGATATGCGCTACCTTATCCAATGCGATAAAGTCAGACCACGCAAAGTGGGGAATCCTGTTGACGGAGATTAAAGAAAGCACTAGAATCACAATCGCCCATATCAATGCCGGAATAAAATATTTCATAACCGTTCGCCATTCTTCATAACAATCGCCCGATGGCCATCCTTAGTGGTATCTTGTCTTCAAGAGTTCTAGCACAAGACACATACTCGCAATGCCTTTCACCATTGTGACAGCAAAAACGAAGCGCTTCATCCGGCATTTCTACCCCTTTAGATGTAATGCAAGCCGGATTTGGTGTAAAAATACAAGATTTTTTTATACCATTTTGAGTGTTGTGCCTTTTTTAATTTGACAGGAGAGTTCCAAAACTCTTTTGACAACACCTAAATGGTTACGCAAATCTATCCTATCAAGGCCTTGTACGCTTCCGCATCCAAGAGATTATCCAGTTGGGAGGGGTCCGTGACGGAAATGCGGACAATCCATCCTTCGCCGTAGGGGTCCGAGTTGATGAGCCCGGGGTTATCGCCTTCGCTTTCATCCAACTCGGGATTGAATTCCATCACCTCTCCGGCTACCGGCAAAAACAAATCGGAAGTGGTCTTGACCGCTTCAACCGTACCGAAGACTTCCTCGGCATCCAGAGATTCTCCGACGGTATCGACTTCCACGAAGACAATTTCTCCCAATTCGGACTGCGCAAAATCCGTAATCCCAATAGTCGCCGTATTGTCATCGTTAAGTCTAAGCCATTCATGGTCTTTGGTATATTTAAGATCTGAAGGTACATTCATTTTTCGTAGGTTTATTGTGTTTAGGTATTGATCAAATTGTTTTTCGCTTCGTCACGACCGGTGCATCAGCGATGCAAAAATGAAATAATCCTGCAAACTATCAAAATTTGCAGGATTATTTCCATCAGTTTATTCATATCAATAAAAGAAGAGGCTCTTTTGCCGGTATGAAATGGTAAAGTCCATTGAGCCGGATCTTCAGAGTTAAGACATATTACCCGAAGGCATTATCCTCCAGCTGCTGCTTTACCCATTTTGTCGTGACAGACTTCGGCCGTTCCAGAGGAAGTCCCAATGCCCGTGTCCAGCACAGGGCAGCCATTACCCCCAGTGCCCGGGATACCCCGAACATTACGGTGTAGAAATTGAATTCCTTGATGCCGAAATTGTACAATATCGCTCCTGAATGTGCATCGACATTCGGCCAGGGATTTTTCACCTTACCCAAAGCCTGAAGCGCAGGGGGTACCACTTCAAATATTTTCCATACGGTCTGAATGAGGTCATCCTCTCCGAGATTGCGCTCTGCAAATCCCTTTTGGGCGATAAACCGCGGATCGGGTTGGCGCAAGACAGCATGTCCGTATCCCGGGATTACCCTTCCACTGTCCAGTGTTTGTTGGACGTAGGATTTGATTTGGTCCTTCGAGGGGGTCCGTGTCCCGAGAGACTCTACCATTTCAAGCACCCAACGGATGACTTCCTGCGTCGCTGCTCCGTGCAATGGTCCGGCCAAAGCATTCATGCCCGCCGCAAAGGTGAGGTAGGTGTCTGAGAGGGTAGACCCCACCAAATGGGTGGTATGTGCCGAAGCGTTGCCCCCTTCATGATCCGAGTGAATCGTGAGGTAAAGCCGCATAAATTCTTTGAACTTATCGCCTTCTATCCCGAGCATCCTGGCGAAATTGCCCGACCAGTCCAGATTTGGGTCCGGCTCTGCCATCACCCCATCCTTGAATGATCTTCGGTAAATGTAGGCGGCTACCTTAGGAATGCGGGCGATGAGATTCATGACATCTTCATACGTGGCATCCCAATACTCCGTCTTATGCATGCCCTCCGAGTAACGCCGGTCAAAAACACTGTCATTTTTCATGGAAGATATTGCCGCACTAAACTGGGCCATCGGGTGCGTATCCTTCGGAAAAGCGTCAATCACCTTAAAGGTGTGGGCAGGGACTTCACTTCTCTTGTACCATTCGGCACTGAGCCATTTCACTTCTTCTTCTGTCGGTATTTCCCCCACCAACAGCAACCAAAACAGGGCTTCCGGCATGGGCTCATCGCCACCTTGAAATTTAGGCAAGCGCTCCCTGAGTTCGGGAATACTGTATCCTCTAAACCGGATACCCTTATTGGGATCGAGTTCGGAAGTCTCCCAAACTAAGCATTTGACACCGCGTGCGCCCCCATACAACTGCCATAATTTGACGTCCCCTACTTGCTTTTCTCTGTGCTCCTTTATCATTGATTTGACTTCGGGCCGCATAGCTTTTGCAAGCAAGCTAAACTTTTCTTTTAATGTATCCATGGTCTGTATTTTTTAGTTTTTCGGCAAAAATGCCCAAAGAAGTAGATTTCTACGGTACTACAAGGTAATAATATGTACTTTTGTTTTTGAATCTTAAAAAAAGCAACATTGTTAATCATCGATGACAAATTATTGAGCCCGGATATCGTGGAAGTGCGCTTCCAGTGTGACCTAAGTGCCTGCAAAGGCGCTTGTTGTTCCGAAGGGGATTTTGGTGCTCCACTCGAGGAGGATGAGATAAACCGCATCCGGCAGCTCTTGCCCAAAGTCTTGCCTTTACTCACACCTGAAGCCCGCAAAGTCCTGGAGCGGGAAGGCATTTGGGCGGAGTATGACAAAGATCATTTTAAGGGTACTACATTGGTGGAAGGGAAGGATTGCGTGTTTTTATCTTCGGATACGCGCGGGTTTAGGAAGTGCGCTTTTGAGGTCTTGTATGAAATGGGGGAATCCGATTTTTGGAAGCCCATCTCCTGCCACCTGTATCCCATCCGTGTAGAAGAAAATTCCGATCGAGCGTTTACCGCGCTCAATTATGATGATTGGGGGATTTGCTCTGCCGCTTGTACCAAAGGGAAGAAAAAAGATGTACGCTTGTATGAGTTTGCCAAAGATGCAATCGTGCGAAAATACGGACAATCATTCTATGAGCAATTGGACGATGCGGCCCGACATTATTTCAAATAATAAAATTTAGATTATGCACAGGATACACCATATCAACTTTCAGCTGGTTCGACCTCTTCTGGCGAGCATGCTCCTCTTACTGATATTTTTAAGCAATAGTATATCGCTATGCGGACAAAGAACGGGCGCGGATACCATCCGGTTTACCATCCGGGATACGACCTTCGTCGCGGGCGACACCCTTGCCGTTTGGGTGAATTCCCCGTCCCCAATGACCCTCTCCGGCATTCAGTTTGGATTGGCTTACGATACGACCCGGGTCAAGTTGGTCGCCTTCTCTTCCCCTACTATTCCGAAGTCTGATGTCAGAAGCCAGTACGATAACGGCATTAGAAAACAGTTTATCTACAATGCAGGAGGCAATAACCTGAACATCGGGAAAAAATGGTTGAAACTGGTATTTTTACCAAGAGTCGATGGGCTTCTATCGAAGTACATCCAATGGTCTAAGACCTTTCAGTCTTTCGTCGTCAATACCGATTTGGAGGATATCCCCCTCAAAATTGAAATCGAGAAAATCACTTCCACATCGGACGAAAACCATCCGCTCTCCCTCCATCTTTACCCCAATCCCTGCGGAGACTTCTTGCGGATTCAAACCCCTTCTACTGATCCGTCAAAATACCACGTCTCCATCATGGCCCCCTCGGGACGCCCCGTCAAAGCGCAGCTACAATCACGCGTTTTGGGGGAGCACCTACTTCAAATAGACCTCCCTCGGGAATTAACTCCCGGACTTTACTACCTGCATCTGGAGGGAGGCAAATTGCCGCTTAACCGGACATTTATCCGGCATTGACGGGCTGTCCGGCTTTCCTTTTTACTCCTTGTACAATTCCGGTATCACACCCTGAGTCCACTGTATGCTGTGGGCCAATGGGCCCAACGGCGTAAGACGCCTTTTTGGTGCGGACTCCAACTTTAACTTTTCCTTATGGTCCTGCTAAGATAGTTTAACATTGTCCCGATGTAACTTTGTTGCAATTATAAGTCTAAAGGATAAGACAACGTATTCAATCACCGGAGGAAGCCCATCGGCGACCTTTACAAAAATTTGAAGTCATGAAAGCGAAATTAGTTTTATCTCTGATAGCAACATGGTTATTCACTACTTCCTATGCCCACCATTTCATACCGGAATACAAGACAGATATCGATCCACCTGCTTGTTATGTAGATGGACAACCCGTCAAAATCGTCATACGTGATGAAGTATACTCCAGTGGACGAGGGGGTTATGAGAGCTCCTCCAGGTGTGGGTCCGGTCGTTGGTATCGGCGCGAAAGGCGTTGTGGAAATGATAGATATTACGAGAGGCGAGGAGCATGGCGGAGGTATTATCGTGATGCGGATCGCTACGACCAAATCCGGTTTGTACGCCACAAGTGGGAAAATCGCCTCGAAGGCTACTGGGAGGAAAGCGATAGTTGGAATCACCAGTACGAAATCGAGGTCTTACACCATGCCGTTAGAATACGCAAAACGGGATGGTTTGTCTGGCATACCATGTATCCGGTCACCTTGTCGAGACGGTATGGATTGTTTGAAAATGACCACGGCGATTTTATCGAATGGGACAATGGACGCTTGTATTGGCACAAGAAAGGGCGACGCATCCGCTCGCTATACCGCCCGAACGACCGGAGTTGCCGTCGATAATGGGTATTAGTCGCCCAAGGCACGGAGTCCCTCGTCCAAAAAGCGATGGACGCCGGAGATGCTCAACGACCCCCTTCTGCGCGCCAGCTCTGCACCTTTCTGATTGACCATCACCAATGTTGGCAAGGCGGAGGCGTCGTAGATATAGACCAGGTCTTTGTAATCGGGGTTGTCCACATCGAGTTTGATACTGATGAACTCGGTATTCAATCGCCTGGCCAGCTCCTCATCAGAAAACACATATTTGTCCATCACCTTGCACGGGCCGCACCAGGTTGCGGTAAAATACACGACCACCGGTAGGTGTTCGGCAGCAGACCGGGCTAAGATGTCATCATAATTGATGGTCTTTTGGAAATGCACCCCGGAGGATTCTGAAAGGTGTTTTTTGCCGGTCGAACAAGCGGCGAAAATCCCCAAGACTACGAGGACAAACAATAGGGGAAGCGATAGGGGGCTGGTATGAAATGGTCGCATATGGTATTAGTTTTCAACATATCAATCCAACCGGAATAAACACCGGTCTTACATCGACAACCACAAAGTTAGAGGAATTAATGAAATGGGTGTTTTATTGAGGTTTTGAAGTTTTATTATCCCAATCATCGTTCGACCAAAAATGCAGTACCTTTGTGTCATGAAACAAATAGTTAGAGCGATAGGGTTCATCAGTGGCATGTCCCTGGCGTTGGGGTGTGCCAAAGTCGGGCAGATTAACGGGGGACCCAGGGATACAGATCCTCCAAAAATGATCGAAGGCAAATCCACGCCCAACCATCAAACCGGAGTGCGGCCCCGGGAGATTACCCTGACATTTGATGAATTTGTCAAGCTCAAATCCCCTTATGCCAATATCGTCATCTCTCCGCCATTGGAAAAAAAGTTTACCATCGTCAATAAAGGCAAAAAAGTAATTCTCCGGTTGGATGAGGAGGAAACCCTCAAAGACAGCACAACCTATATCGTGCAGTTTGGAGATGCGATCATAGATTTCAATGAAGGAAATGCAGCTCAAAATCTGACGTTCTTGTTCTCTACCGGAGATCACATCGACAGCCTCCGGTTGGAGGGAAAAGTAGTAGATGCCTTCACCGGAGAGCCGGTAAAAGACGTGCTGGTCATGCTTTATGACCGGAACAAGGACAGCCTTCCGGTGCAAGAGAAGCCCTATTATTTTGCCAAGACATCCGCGTCAGGAGACTTTCATCTCAAGTATCTCAAGCGCGATCGTTTTATGCTCTTCGCTTTAAAAGATGAAAACCTCAATTACAAATATGATTTACCCAAGGAGAAAATCGGGTTTAAAGATTCCATGATCGTCTTGCAAGACTCCAACCCGCCCCTAACCATCCGGGTATTCACCCCGGAGAAGAGGAGCCGGATAGTGGATACCAAGAGCTGCTATCGCACTCTAAAAGTGGTGTTCAGTACTTCGCCCATCTCCCCGTCAGCGACCTTGCTCGAGGGGGATACCCTGCCCGCGATGAGGAAGAAAGACACCCTTTTTGTGTTACTCCCCTCTGCCACTGCGGACACTACCAACGTCCTGATATTGGACGGCGACAAACTTATGGACACTGTTACCTATTTGGGAGGGGGGCCGGGTGGATGCAAATTGCCCAAAGCCGGATTTGACAAGGCCGTACTATCCACTGAAGGCCCGAAAAAAGGCTGGATCCTGATCCCCAACCAATGGCTTCGCCCCAACCGTGCTAATATCCGGTTTGTCCGGGACGACAGCCTCATCGTGGCCGACTCCTTGTGGACCCTGGAGGCAGATTCTACCGGAGGACCTTGGCATTTGTATTATCCATGGACGCCACAACACAAATACCGGGTCAACTTCCTACCCGGAGCCTTGGTCCATATCAACGATAGCCTCTCAAAAGATACGATTGCCGTTCGCCTTCCGGTGGTGGATCCGGAAGAGATGAGTGGATTGACGGTCAAGGTAGTGCACTTAAAGAAGAGCACGCCGCTTCTCATAACCTTGGAATCGGACAATAAAACCCTGCGGCAATGGTGTTTTACCCCTGTAGATTCCATCATGTCCAAGCATTGGTCTTTGATCCCTCCCGGGCAATATCAGCTCCGGATCGTGGAGGATATCAATGCCAATTGCCAATGGGATCCGGGCAGTTGGTGGATGCACCGCCAACCGGAAACGGTCGTCGTCAAAAAACTCGACAAACTTCGAGCCAATTGGGATACGGAGGTTAAGGTGGAAGGGTTTTAATCGCCAAAGGTTCTATCTTTCCATTAAATGACGTTTCTTGCAAGTGAAAAATCGAGATTAAAATGAACAAAATATTAATTGCCATTTTTGTGATAACTTTAGTGCGTTGTTCAGAAACAAGTACTAGTATAAAGGAAAAAATGATGGAAAAAGAAAACAAAACGAATCATGAGCCATCTTTAAAAAATGACACTACTCCAAAAGTTACCGGCATCGGTGGAATCTTCTTTTATTCAAACAATCCACAAGAAACAAATGATTGGTACACCAAGAATTTAGGGATTGAGATGAACGATTGGGGGGCTTCAAGTTTTGAGTCGAGAGATATTGACCATCCGGACAAGATAAATGCTTTACAATGGAAGTCTTTTAAAAGTGGAGATGAATATTTTTCACCATCGAAAAAGGGATTTATGATTAATTATCAGGTTCAAAATATTGAAGGCCTTGTCAAAAAACTCAAGGAAAACGGAGTAACGGTTCTCGATAGCATTGCGACCTATGACTATGGTCAATTTGTTCATATTATGGACAATGACGGAAATAAAATAGAACTCTGGGAACCCACTGATTAATTAACACTTAAACAATGCTAACGAGTTGATGATATGAAAATCTTTGTTATAGACTTTTCTAAAGACAAATCTCTCATCAAAATCTGTATGAGCAACGGAAACATGGTCGAATATGAGCAAAAAGACGGAGCTTTGGCATATAGTAAATCACGTGAATTTATGCCTGACTTAATTGTGGTAAATTACAAAGACAAACCTTCACACGGGAGAATAACCGCTCAAAAAATAAACAAAGGAAAATGACTTCCGATATTCCTTTTTATATCATAGACGGGAGCGATAAAGAAAATGTAAAAATAAATGATTTGGGAATTCCAAAAACAAAATCAGAACTGGAGAACATCATGAAAAATAAAAAGATCAAATGATACTTCGAACACATAAATTAGTCAAGTACTACGGTGCCCGGCAGGTCGTCAAAGAAATGTCGATAACCGTCGGGCAAGGGGAAATCGTAGGGTTGCTCGGACCCAATGGGGCCGGTAAAACCACTACATTTTACATGGTGGTCGGTTTTATTAAACCCAATGCCGGTGAGGTGTATTTGGATGATCAGGATATCACCGGGCTGCCGATGTACAGGCGTGCACAGCGGGGCATCGGCTATCTTCCGCAGGAACCTTCGGTCTTTCGCAAGCTCAGTGTAGAGCAAAACATCATGGCGGTATTGGAGTTTATGCCCATGAGTAAGTTTGAAAGACAGGAAAGAATGGAGTCGCTTATCGAAGAGTTTGGCCTGGAGAAAGTGCGTAAGAATATCGGGGATTCGCTGTCCGGGGGAGAACGGCGGAGGACGGAGATCGCCCGAGCGTTGGCCGTCAACCCGAAGTTTATCCTACTCGACGAGCCCTTTGCGGGAATCGACCCGATCGCTGTCGAGGACATCCAATCCATCGTCGCCAAGCTCAAGCAGAAAAACATCGGCATCCTCATCACCGACCACAATGTTCAGGAGACCCTCTCCATCACAGACCGGGCCTACTTGATGTTTGAGGGCGCCATTCTCAAGGATGGGACAGCAGAGGAGTTGGCGGAAGATGAAATGGTGCGCAAGGTGTATCTGGGACAAAATTTCGAGTTGCGCAAAAAAGTCATTGATTAAGTTGCCGGATATGAAATATCTTCACCGTATGAAAAGTGTATTTTTTAGTCAAACGATTGACTTCCGGTCCCCCAAGATGAAGATATCACGGTCTCTTGGGAGGAGACCGCTGATAGGAGGAGGCTTGTTATTACTGCTCGTCGCCTTACACTGGCAATGCGAAGATCCGGACCGGCCATTGACCCGGGCCGAGCGCAATCTCATCGATTCGTTTTACCGCAAAGAGTTAATGGTGTTACAAGGGCAATTGGATTCGTTGTGCGAGGTGAAACACGACTCGATTTTCCGGTCAAAATTTGACTCTATCCTGCAGAAAAGAGAAGCCGAGCGCAAAGAGACAATGGGAAAATACCATTCAAAATATCAATAAGATGCCGAGTAAATACGTCTTATCAATCATAGTTGTTTGGGCTTTGGCCGGTCTTTTATCCGGCTGTACTACGGAGGAGAAACCCGACAGAGACCGGATCGATCAAGAGGTGGCCCACCGGATCGATCAGTACAAACGCCACAAGCGCAAAAAATGCATTCAGGCTATCGTGAGGGAGGTCGAAGCATCTGTTGATTCGACCCTGTTGCATGAGGCGATGACCAAAAAAGAAGAAGCCATCCCTATACCGGACCCCGGAGTACGTCCGGACCTCCCGGAAGTGGGATTTCCCAAGTTTGAGTTGAAGAAAGAGCAATAGGAGTGCAGCATTTGCGGACAGGGCTTAATTCTCCTTCGCCAATGCCCCTTTGAGGTAATCGATGACATCCACCTCGATGGCATCGACTCCGCGCTCCATTGCGAGGTACCAGGATATCCAATCTCCGAGATAGACGAGATAGAGGGATTGTTCTATTTTGGAACTCCCTTTGGCCCGGAGTTGCAAGACGTCAGAAGCCTTTTCCTCCATAATTTCTTGGGTGATAGCTTGCCGGATCCGGTTGCGCTCGCTGTCGTAGTCAGAGAGAAAGTGTACCGAGACGAGGTGTGGGTCTTCGTGTTTCCATCCGACCAATTCGTTATGATTCATCTCCGGAATGACATAATAGGCGGCCCGGGTTTTAGCATTTTCGTTAATCTGTTGTCTGAAGCGCAGCGCTACGGGTTCCATCCCTTCGATCGCATAAATCATGATGAATTTACCTTTCAGCCGGGAGGCAATATGCCGGGCTTCCTCCCGGATGGTGTCCATTTGATTTTCGAGCAGATCGGCCGCGTCGAGGATCTGTTTTTTGAAGAAGTCATCCACAAGCCCCAGCCTATGCAGGATATAGAGTTGGCCGACGATCGAGTAGCCGAGACAAGCACGCGGAGAAGCCCAATTTCCCGGCACTTGAAGCGCGTCAAATCCGTCCTTATTGATGTTTTGGATAAGGGCACCACCCGAGGTTAATCCGATTACGGGGACCTTGCGCGCTTTCAGTTGCTCATAGACCGACAAGGTTTCCTCCGTATTGCCGGAATACGAAGACACAATAGCCGTCGTCGTAGGGCCAACCCACCGGGGCAGGCGATAACCTTTGCCTACAAAAACGGGCACCGGACAGCGATCCAACACCCACTCTGCGACAAAGTCCCCTCCAATACCGGAGCCTCCCATGCCTGCGACATAGATTTGATGTATTTCGTTTGGGTGCTGTTGGAGTTCGAGTTTTTCACCTATCTGTATGGCTTCTCGTAATTGGTCGGGAAAACGGGCTATCATCTTGTCCATATCTTCAGTTTTAGCCCGTAAAAGTACGCATAAAGCCTGTTATAGACAAACGGAGAACAATGCATTTGGTCAGAATGGTGGTGATAGTATGGCATGATTAAATAAAACAGGCATAGCAATCGAAACTATCTTTTTCTACATTAAGGCTATAGTGCTGGGCGTGTGTTTCTCGAGAGATTGAGGAAAGAGGAGATAGAAGAAGAGCGAGATTAAATAGGGTTAAACGCTGTTTGGTGTCGAAGTACAGTTGTTTTATTAATATAGTCACATTCGTATTTTAATATAAAAATGAAGTAAGTATAAATACCACCTTACTTATTTAGCTATAGCGGAATATAATATCGCAATAAAGACAATAACATAATAATTATACCGAACTCGCGAGCTGTGCCCATTTTTATTGAAAAATATTTTGTGAATTTTAATGAAAATGCTATCTTTGGGGCATACCCCATTTCTTGTTTTTTGACAACTATGCAGTTTATTCTATTCTTTAACCAATAAAATTAATTAATTATGTACGCAAGAACGCAAGAACGCAAGAACGCAAGAACGCAAGAACGCAAGAACGCAAGAACGCAAGAACGCAAGAACGCAAGAACGCAAGAACGCAAGAACGTTAATTATTATTAGCTTTTTTGCCCTATTACTAACCGCTTGGTCATGTCAAAAAGAAAACATGAGTAGCAAAGATAAAGTGTTGTCTGTTGATGGGGTGTCTTTGAGGTCAGGACCCTATACTGATCAAGAAGTAGTGAGCATCACGGAGACAAATTTCAATGAAACGTATGGCGATCCAGGCAATTTTGATGGGGAACTTTTTGTTGGAGTCGATTTAATTGAGGTCGAAAAGAATCAAGGCACGGTTTCTCAAGCCGGTTTGGATTCATTCCAATCTAAAGCATTAGATTATATTTCTTATCACTTTCATTGCGAATGTCCGGATCCTAATAACCAAGTACCAATTGCTTATGATATTTGGGTAGATAGTACAAGTTTCGATTATCTCAAATTGGGAGTGATGAGCATTGTAGGTACTACTAACGGCAATATGAGTTGGCCGCTTTCTTTTGGACCTAATGATGAGTTTCCTGCAGCTCAAGGTTACAGTTTTTGTAATAACAGCAACAGATTAGCATTTGATGAAATCGAGGAGCACATTAATTTTAACAACCTGTTCGGTATCGATCAAAACCATTACCTGACGGATATAATTGATAAGGGGGATGGTCTTTATGGATGGAAGGACCTTAATCCCAATGATGTCACTCCCGGGGATTTTATTATGGATTACCGTACTTATCGTGTTCATTGTGTTGATGACGGATTTCCCCAAGATGATTGTCACACAAATCCTGATGACGCAGCCACAAGCTACTGTTTTGACAATGCTACCAAAGAACAAATACTATGTTTAGGTCAGACAGACCTCAATTTTTATCAAAATGAAATCAATGACATCCTGCATGACCCTCAAAATTTGAATAGACCGAATGAAATATTTTTATATTTGAATATGTCATTCAATGGTGCTCTATGTATAAGTCATTACTATGAATATTGGCGTACAGACAAAATCTTTGACAATAAAGGTGGAGCCTTATATGGTATATTAAAGGAAAGGCCGAATTCCCCGGTCCGCCCGCCGATGTTTAATTGCAGTCAATGGCCGAAATAGCCGAACCATGGGTCAATTGTTTTACAGTAGAACAATTGACCCTTTTTCGTTTAACCTTCAAAATGTTTTAAATATGAAAAGGTATTTTATAATAATTATATTCCTATTAGTTAATCTGAATCTCCTTGCTCAACTCGGGTATTATCAATACCATAGTGAAGGTACCGGTAAAGTAGATGCATTATTTCAAACGGAGGAATTGAGTCCGGACACCTTATTGTTGTTTTCGGTATTCACCTATATGGAAGATTCTGGTCTGCAATTATTGGGCTTGGCTTTTCGAAAAGTTTCTCCGGGAGGAGAAGTGTACCAACAATCCAGGATTAAGCTGAAGGCTACTACCATCCGGGCACAGTATTTGATTGCATCCAAGGATACCTCTTATTTTATGGTTATTTCCGATACCCGGGTATTTTACGATTCTTTGCAAAGACAATGGAAAGACTACATCGGAGTGTACAAGATAGGTCGGTATGATCTCCGGCTGCATGGTTATGACACCCTCTACATTCCCCATATGACGTTTCATGATCATACGGGACATTTGGTCAACGATAGCACGTTTGTGGGGTTGGTGAGAAATCCGTTAAAATCGAATAATAACCCGTTTTATGATGATATTGTTTTTACCTTCAATAATGCTCCTAAGATATTGCATCATAATGTTTTTCCCAATAGACGAATAGACTTTTCATTAGTAGATATTATCCCCTCCCCCATTCATGATGGGTATTTGGGATGGGGAGGGTATTCTCCTGTACTGTTGGATAAGCACCTTAACTGGATGCGATACGGAAAAGAGATAATTGATGTAAGAGTGGCTTGTGGAGATGGACATATCATCCGGCTTCCCTCCGGAAAGTATATCAGTGTGGGGGGGCTTTGGTTTGATGATCCATACAGCAGAAGAGAGGTTGACAATTTGATAATGTATCGATTGAGCTCAGATATGGTGGTGGAAAAGAGTAAAATCATTTTTCCGATTGAAGGCAGTGGCTTCCATTCAACGAGTGGACGAGGCATCGATGCGGTGTATGACAACGTTATCTGTCTTTCCACACTGTCTAAGGAATTTGTCCAATTAGACAATGATTTGAATAAGATTTGGACTTATAAGGCGGGGTATTTTTTGGATGTAGAGCACGGTTTGAGTACCATCACGGACGTCAAAGCACTGAGAGATAGCAGTTGCTTGTATTCAGGGATGGTTAGATACCAAGATCATTCGGGACAAGATGCTTTTTTTATACGAATTAATAAAAAAGGGCAAATCACTTCTTCTTTTGACCAGCCATTATCTCTTGAAGGAGTTCGCATTTTTCCGAATCCTGCTTCTTCAAGCCTGTTGAATGTTGATCTAGGCGATGTCCCTGCCGGTGACAAATACCGTATTAAATTGTTTAGCATTGAAGGTCAAATGGTCTTTTCAGCTCGTGTGATTAAAGGAGAGAATCAGTTTGAACTCGGCCTGATGCCTTCCGGAACATATACCTATACGATTTTGGACAATAACGGAGCAATAGTTAAAGAAGGAAAATGGATAAGATTTTAGGATGGGTGAAAAGGATACGTTGAGCATAACGTTTATTTCATTGTATCCCCTCAATCAACTCTATATCAGGAAAGCAGTAAAAGTGCGGTAGCCTCTTAACAAGAGGTTGCCGCACTTTCGGGTTTGGCTAGTGCTCCGCGCAGAAAATAACTACCCATATAACCTCGCTCTTTTCTCCTGACTCTTCGTTGCTCAAACAGTCATTATACTACGGCATAACTCCTGTTTGAGCGCCTCGATTCAGCAAAAAAACTGCTTCGGTTGCTAAGGGGATTTATTTCTTGCGCGGAGCACTAGTGCTCTAGGTAGAACATAATTCCCCGTATAACCTCGCTATTTTTCCTTAACTCTTCGATGCTTAAATAGTCATTATGCAAGTGCTCTGTCCATTGCTTGAGTACCTGTAATTCCAATGGAATATGCGGGTAGAACTGTTTTGAGTTCCAAATCGACTGGTATAGATTAAAATTTGCTCATTCTTCCCTGTATTACTTTCATGAATAGTACACTATGTAATAAACATAATATACTCTATTCACCGAGTGTATAGCAAACTGCACAGTTTCCAAGTTTGTGCCAATCGTTCCTGCGGGTATTCTCCGCTTCCAAGTCTTTCTTCGTCAGCTTTGGAGTAGGGGTTCTTCCGAGCTGTTTGTTTAGATTAGTTTAGTGCAGTTTGTAATTCACACACTCCCGTTCCCAATCCAAAGTAATCAGATTTTACTATTTTAGCATTTGAAAATCAACCCCAATGGCAAAACATAACATACTGGGAAAACGAGGAGAGGAAATGGCGGTGCGCCATTTGAGAAAAATCGGGTGTGAAATCCTCGAGACCAATTGGCGCAAAGGGCGGGGGGAAGTGGATATCATAGCTATGGATGCCGGCACCTTGGTTTTTGTCGAAGTCAAGACCCGGACGGGCAATACTCTGGCCCAACCGGAGCACTTCGTCACCCCGGCAAAAATGAAGCATCTCGCTATCATGGCCGGTTTGTATTTGGATGAAACAGGCTACGATGGGGAGATCCGTTTTGATGTCATTGGGATTTGGAGAGATAAGCAGGACCTCGACACATTTCGATTGCGTTATTTCAAAGATGCCTTTTTTCCTGATTGGAATCAATAAACCGTTACTTCTTTATGATCGAAAACATCATAGCATATCTCTTTCGAGTCTTGGGATGGAAAATCTCTAATGTAGAGATCGGCGAATCCGTACAAAAAGCCGTTTTTGCCGTAGGCCCCCATACGAGCAATTGGGATTTTTTTCTCGGGCTCGCCGTCCGTAAAGTTTATGGTATTCCCACACGATTTTTAGCTAAGGAATCCCTTTTTAGATTTCCCCTCGGTGGAGTGATGCGGTGGTTAGGAGGATATCCCGTCGATAGGCGCTCCTCCCACGGCTTAGTCGATCAGGTGGCCGGGATATTCAACAGAGAGCCGCACTTTCTTCTCACCATCGCTCCGGAAGGCACCCGCAGCAAAGTGGAGCAAATCAAATCGGGATTTTACTATATCGCCCGGCAAGCAAAAGTCCCGATCATACCTGTGACCTTTGATTACGCTGAAAAAGAGGTTCGTTTCTATCCCCCTATCCCTCCGGACACCCCCAAAGAGCAAGTGATCGATAAAGTGACAGCCCTGTTCCGCCAAGCCAGGGGGAAGCACCCTGAAAAGGGGATGTAATCCATTGGCTGCTGTGGCAGTCACTACATCGTAATGAAAGATCATAGAGCATTTCCGAAAAGTATAAAAAAGACCTGTGAATGAAGGCATGGTGACCTAAATAACTGTACATTTGTGAAAACAAAAGAATAGAATGGCATCAGGAGGATCAAAACTTGCAATATTTGCTTCGATAGCAGCCAATTTAGGCATTGCGGTACTAAAGTTTATCGCATCTTTTTTTACCGGTAGCTCAGCCATGCTGTCCGAGGGCATTCACTCCGTAATTGATACCGTCAATGGACTTCTCTTATTGTTGGGGATCAAAAGGAGTAAGGTCGCTCCGGACAAAGATCACCCATTTGGGTATGGTATGGAGGTCTATTTTTGGAGCTTTATAGTGGCCATCTTTATATTTGCTCTTGGTGGGGGCGTCGCGCTTTATGAAGGGGTCAAACACCTGTTTGAGCACCGGGAGATAGATGCTTCCCCTAATATGAAATGGTGGAATTACGGGGTGGTGTCTGGCGCCATCCTCTTTGAGGGGGCGAGCCTTTGGGTTGCTTGGAAAGAGTTTCGAAAAACCCACCCTAAAGGGTTTGCGTCCGCCTTGAGAGACAGTAAAGATGCCGTGTCTATAGCCATCATTATTGAAAATGGAGCCGCTGTTATCGGGTTGCTTATCGCGATGATAGGGCTTAGTCTGATGTACTACTTCGACAACCCTGTTTTTGATGCTATATCTTCGATATTAATCGGATTGCTATTGGCCTTTGTCGCCTTTTTCATGGCGAAGGAGACCAGACATTTGTTATTGGGTGAAGCGGCGGTAGAGGAAGATATTAATGCCATTCGTTCGGTTTTGGATACCTATGACGAAATCGAGTATTACGGCAATATCAAAACCATGCATCTATCTCCCAATGAAATCATGCTCGGTGCCGGTATTAATTTTAAGGACGAACTGAGCATATCTGATATTGAGCCCTTAATAAGCGAGATTAAAGAGCGCATCAAGCATCGAAATCCAAATATAAAATATATCTTTCTGGAGACCAATTCGATTACAAAGCACACTCGACCATGACCTTCTTGCCCATTGCATCATTGTAGTAGTAGTATAAATTAGTGGAGAAGTGGCTCTTATTGTTTGAAGGATACCGGGCTTCGTTTTTATAAGCCCTACAACCTTCACCATTTCATAAAAAGCCGTATATTTATCTTGAAATGGTTGAGATAATCGTTTGGTCACCCCTGTTTGACTCATTGATATAATCTATGATAAAGCAAATGGCCCATTGAGAATTGGAGGGGGCGAGTTCATTAACAAAATTTGATTCTATGTTTAAAGCAGGGTTAGTTGAAAACAAAAAGTACTACAACTTCAGGAGTAAGCAATTACTTGTGTTGCTTCTCGCAGGTGCCATAAACGGGCTACTTGTCAATATATATGAATCACCGGTTTGGTTAACTATTTTGGTGATAGGCCTTTACGTTGGTGTTCTTGTTTATTCGGTACGCAGTCAAAGACAAATGCGTTTATCCGCGGGAGATAAACGAATAGAAATGGATGTCGATGAGATTCGGATTAAATCAAAAGATGGAAGCGATAAAGAAAATATCCCATTGAATCAGGTCGATAAACTCATATTAAAGGACGAGTACTCTTTGCCTCAGGAAACTGTTCAGGAAGTAGGGCAAGAATTAGCCGGAAAGACAAAACAGAACTATTTGATTCTCCTCCGGGATGGCAGGGAAAGGAGATTGGATTTTGAAATCGACTCCCATTATATGCTCCGGCAATTGAATAAATTGATCGAATCCTGGAAGCTAAAAGGGTATCCCATCGACAGGGTGATACGCGAATAGAAACGGACCAATTTTTATTGCAGAGTTGTACTAATGCGGTATCAGTTAAATCTCTATTACAACAGGGTGATATCCCTTAAGCAGTCCTATCCTCCACCATTTCATTCCTCAAAATGTGTGTTTTACAAACTCCACAAAGATGCGCTAATGCATTATTTTGTCACTATTTTTGCAAATCAAATCCACCGTACTCCATTCACCTTGACCAAGCAAAAATACCGCCAAAACAATTTAGGATGTTTTTATTAATCCTGCACTTCGCTATCGCTCGTCCAGGGCTACAAAGATTACATCCCTACGGGATGATATCAGTTTCTTAAATCAAAAAAGTGCATTTTGTAATACCTACATTCTATGCTACAGGTATCCTCTTTTGCCTGATATCTGCGTTCAAATTTTTCTTTAATTTACTAAAACTTTAATATGTTTTTCACCTCTTCAATGGAAATATCATTCTGAAGCGAAAGCTGTTCTAGGCTCAATCCAATTTCATACCCTTTCCTTACTGACTTAACAATAGCCATTTTCATACCTTTTGCCATACCCTGCTCAATACCTTGCTCAATGCCTTGCTCAATACCTTGCTCGATGCCTTGCTCAATAAGGTCCTCGTACATACTGATAAATTCCCTTTTGGCAGATGTGGTTTGAAGTGTTTCCATGATTTCCTTTAATTTTATTTTATGC
>JALWRC010000045.1 GCA_027080725.1 Saprospiraceae bacterium | reverse complement strand
TGATTTGTTGCTTACAAGGTCATTTAATCCCTCAGTCTATCCACCTTAAACTAAGCGAAAAACTGTCCAACGATTGGGGACAGGCTCAAAGTAAAGGAAGTATTCCCAAATACCCTAATTTTGCACCGTAACCTAAAATGCACCAAAGGATTGGATTGCCGGGTGTACTTTTTGGGTATTGCTATTGGACTTAACTACCCTATCATGAAATTTAAATTGCTCATTTGGATTTCCTCCTTCTCCTTTTTATTGCTTACATCCTGCCAATCTTGTAAATCCGGTATTAAGGGACCTTTGGCGGTGGTACAGACCGACATTAGATTAAAGCTTAAAGATCAATACGGAACCGACTTGTTGGATTCTACCTATTCCGGCCAGTTTGATTGGAAAAGAATTAAATTGTTTTTTCTGGAGGAAGGTCAGCTCAAGATTCCAAAAGAAGACAGGTATCCGAATGGTATTCCCCCCGGAGAGATCTCAAGATATTTTACGGTCGATTCTTTTCCTAATGCCTGGGAACCTCTATTAGTAATACATTGTGCTACGGTGGAGGAGGCGTTTGACCGGGAGTTAGAATCGCGAATCATAGTTATGCGATGGACGAAAGAACAACAGGATACATTTGAAGTGTTCTTTGAGAATACTTTCAATTCGATGACGCTTGAAAGCGTACTATTTAATGGTGATGACATTGATGATTTGCCACAGGATTGTCCGGACCCTTCAAAACCTTTTTTATGTACACCGGTGGTTACATTCCGGCTCTAATGCTCCGCGCAGAAAATAACCATACTTATAATCTCGCTCTTTTCCTCTGACTCTTTGTTTCTCAAATAGGAGTTATACCGTCAACATAGCCTACGGTTTTAACCGTGGAATTGATGTTGTCGACGAGTTTTTACATTGGTTCTATCTATTTTTATTTTGTACTCATAAAGAGCAAGATTATACTGAATTAATATATTTGTTAGAGCACTCGTCTTCCATTAACTGAATTCATCCCATATTCTCTTTCTTATCATCTTGACTTGGGAATAATGGAAGTTCCCTTCAGATGCAAAGTAACGGATTAATTGCGTTGCATCTTCAGCAGTCTCGATTTGTGAGACAACTATTTATAAATATCTCGTATTTCGAGATTTTTGAGGGTGAACATGCATGTATCTTTGCATTGTGACACATGGAACTCTTCGATTAAACACGGGCTGTACATTATGAGAAATTTCAAATAGAGGACTTTTAACCGGAAGGTTGAAGGTCCTTTGTCGTTTATTATTGTGGCATCTCCTAAAGATGCCATACTTAAATGATTTACCTGACCTGACTCCCCATACTTGACTCCCCTTACTGTCGGCTATGCGATATTGAAGTCTTCGATTTTCATGTATCTTTGCGGGTATTTAGTGTATGCAAAGAGACTCTTCAAATTTAGATAAGTATCTTTTGGCGATCTTTTTATTTTTTTCGTGACGCACTAACATCACTTCGTCTCGAAAAATGAGAAAGCTCATCCAAAATCTATCTTTCGTAAAATTTGACAGTTTTTTGGCAAACACTATTTATGAGAATAGCTGGTATAGAATGAGCTTTCGCATAATGAACAAACCAAGCATAACATGATCAAGGAAAATGAACTCGAGTACGATACAGGTACTACAGACGAGATGGCAGCCAAAATTAAAACATTACTGAAGTATTTGGGTGAAGACCCTAAGCGAGAGGGATTGTTGGATACGCCACAGCGCGTTGCAATGGCTTGGCGCTTTTTGACCCATGGTTCCCGACTGGATCCTGTGGAAATTCTGCGTTCTGCGATGTTTAAGGAGGACTACAGTGAGATGGTGTTAGTCAAGGATATCGAACTGTATTCTCTTTGTGAGCATCATATGTTGCCTTTTTTTGGCAAGGCGCACGTGGCTTACATCCCCGATGGCCAGATTGTTGGGCTGAGCAAAATCCCCCGGGTGGTGGATGTATTCGCCCGCCGTTTACAAGTACAGGAGCGCTTGACAGATCAAATACTACATTGCATCCAGGATACGTTGAAGCCCCTTGGAGTTGCTGTGGTTATCGAAGCACAGCATATGTGCATGATGATGCGGGGAGTGCAGAAACAAAATTCCGTAACTACTACCTCAGCTTTTACCGGACAATTTCGAAAAGTGGAGACACGTACCGAGTTTCTAAATCTTGTAGGGGCCAAACTGCATTAATTCCAATCAGGCCTTCATCAACACTAAAGCTTTAGAATAGCATATGGATGTTTGGATAATCTGACCATTAAAAGACAATAAAATAACAAATTATGAAAGCCTATTTATTTCCCGGGCAAGGAGCCCAATTTGCAGGAATGGGAACGGCATTAGTAGAAGCCGGCAATCCTGCTGTAGATAGAATGATGAGACAAGCGAAGGAAATCCTTGAGTACGATTTGTTGGAACTCATGGTTAATGGGACAGATGAGGATCTCAAACGAACAGATGTAACCCAACCGGCTTTGTTTGTTCATGCTTTGGCTAAATTGGAGGCTTCCGGGCAGGGAGACGATATGGCTGCGGCAGCAGGACATTCCTTGGGGGAATTCTCTGCTTTGGTCGCAGCGGGAGTTTTATCGTTTGAGGATGGATTGTCGCTGGTTAAAACCCGAGCCAACGCCATGCAGCATGCTTGTGAAATTAATAAGGGGACTATGGCGGCTATTGTCGGGATGGAGGATGCCGATGTGGAGCGAATTTGCGATGAGATAGAGGAGATCGTGGTACCTGCCAATTATAATACACTCGGTCAGATTGTCATCTCTGGTTCGATGGCCGGTATTGATGCAGCGGTGGAGGCACTAAAGAGTGCGGGAGCCAAACGGGCCATTGTCTTACAGGTTGGAGGCGCATTTCATTCCCCACTGATGGAGCCGGCAAAGGAGGAGTTGGCCGCCAAGATCAATGAGATGACCTTTTATTCGCCCCGATGCCCTGTATACCAAAATGTCGATGCAAGACCACACACAGACTCTGCTGAAATTATAGACAATTTGATAAAACAACTGACAAGTCCTGTGCGTTGGACTGATACCATGCAACAAATGTTGGAGGATGGGATGACAGAGATGGTAGAAGTCGGGGGTAATGGGAAAGTACTGAGGGGGCTGATGCGGCGCATTGATCGTCACTTCCCGATTGAGGTGCTTTAAGCTGTGTGCGCCATACGGTCTCTCCCGATAGTTGTTATTTGTGGTAAGTATTGCTTAAATAGAGGGAAGTATGAATCAGCAACAAAATCCGTTGGACACAGGAAAAATACTTTTAGCTCAACCCTTTATGCAGGGGAGGCCCTTTAGCCGGTCTGCAATTCTGTTGACAGATTACTCCCGGGAAGATGGGGCCGTTGGGTTTATCATGAATAAACCCCTGAGGATGAAAGTGGATCGCTTGATTGCCAATTTTCCGGAATTCGATGGTCTTGCATATTATGGTGGACCGGTACAAAATGAAATTATCCACTACGTGCATACTTATGGGGATTTACTAACAGAAAGTACCCCTATCGGGGACGGAATATTTTGGGGTGGGCGGTTTGAGAAGCTAAAGGCGCTTGTCGGAAAAGGCCTGATAATCCCGGAGCGTATTCGCTTTTATGTGGGGTACTCAGGATGGTCCCCGGGACAACTCGAAGGAGAATTGGAAGAAGGAGCTTGGGTTGTAGGGCCTGCCGATAAAAATCTGGTTTTTAATACTCCGGCCTCTAAACTATGGAGTCAAGCCATGGCACACCAAGGCGATGTCTATAGCGTCATTGCGCAAATTCCCGGCAATATCCGGTCTAAACTGAATTGAGGTACTGTCTTTTCCTCAAAGTCGCTCAAATATACCGGCAATTCCTTGTCCCCCTCCGATACAGGCAGTGACCATTCCATACTTTTTGTCGAGACGCTTGAGGTCGGATAGAATTTGTGTAGTGAGCTTTGCCCCTGTGCATCCAAGAGGATGTCCTAATGCGATAGCTCCGCCATTGATATTGACGATATCCGGGTCCAATCCTGCTTCCCGGATGACAGCCAGAGATTGGGAGGCAAATGCTTCGTTGAGCTCGATAAGGTCAATATCCTGCAATTGCATACCCGCCCACGACAAGGCCTTAGGGATGGCCTTAACCGGCCCAATCCCCATATAGTAAGGCTCCACGCCGGCAGTGGCGCAGTTGATGAGCCGGGCGATAGGCGAGAGCCCCAAGCTGTTCATGAGTTTTTCACTCATCACGAGGACATAGCTTGCACCGTCTGATGTTTGAGAGGAGTTTCCTGCGGTGACCGTACCTCCCTGTTTGAATACCGGACGCAGCCGCCCCAGTGCTTCCATGGTGGTACTTCTGCGCACCCCTTCATCCGTATCTACTACAAAAGTGCGCTCCATGACTTTACCGTTGTCAAATGTTTTCTCTTCTACTTCTACGGGGACCAGATGCTCCTTGAAATATCCCTTATCGATCGCATTCGCCGCTTTTTTGTGCGACTCAAAGGCAAAACGGTCTTGATCTTCCCTTGAGATATCGTATTTTTCGGCTAAGGCTTCTGCAGTAATTCCCATGCTCACCATATAGTCCGGCGTATGGAGTCCCATTTCATAATTGGGAGCAAACTTGTATCCCGTCATGGGCAAAAGACTCATGCTTTCGATACCTCCGGCAAGGTAGCATTCCCCCATTCCCGAACGGATTTTGGCAACGGCCATAGCTATCGTCTCTAATCCCGAACCACAGTATCGATTGACCGTGACACCCGGGGTGTCTTTTCCAAGGGCTCGCAGGGCGACAAGTCGTCCGATTTGCAATCCTTGCTCTCCTTCCGGGACAGCACATCCGGTCAGTACTCCGTCGATTAATGCGGGGTCGAGTTCCGGTGTTTCGCGCATAATGTGTTCTATCACCCGGATACCCAAATCGTCCGAACGGTAATTTTTGAACCCTCCTTTTTTGGCTTTGCCTACAGGGGTGCGAAATGCTTTTACAATATATGCTTCCATGGTATTTTTTCGATTTTGTGGTTCTATTAATTTCTCAATGGCTTTTTATTCTCGAGCATATATTGGATGCGCTCCAAGGTCTTTTGTTCGCCACAAAGACTGAGGAATGCCTCCCGCTCTAAATCCAGCAAATACTGCTCCGATACCTTTTGGGTGCCGGTCAGGTCACCGCCGCAAAGCACATTGGCTATCTTTTTAGCGATTAAAACGTCGTATTCCGAAGCGTAATTTCCCCGGTACAATTCATTGATGGCGACATACATCGCGCCAAGTCCCGTACGTCCCGTGACTGTTATTTCCTTAGGGCGAGGTTGGACGTAATAGGGTGCCAATTGGAGAACTTCTCTCTTGGCTTCACCGATGTTGCGCGATGGATTGAGGACGACCCGGTCTATTCCTTTGCGAAGATAACCCAGCTCAAATGCCTCTGCAGCGGAAGTCGCTACCTTACCCATTCCGATGGTCTTAAAACCATCAATGAGGACAGGAATCATGGTGTCGTCGGTATGAAATGCCTCTGAAATGCGAAGGGCAAACTCTTTGGTGCCCCCTCCTCCGGGCAACAACCCGACGCCTACTTCGACTAATCCTATGTATGACTCCGCGGCGGCGACGGTTTTGTCACAGTGCATCAACATCTCACATCCTCCTCCGAAAGTGTACCCTTGTACCGCAGCTACCACAGGGACAGGGGAGTAACGGCATCGCATGTTGAAGTCTTGAAATAGACGTACCGCCTGGTCGAGCTGCTCAAAGTCCTTTTGGAAGGCCATCATTCCGACCAACATGAGATTGGCCCCGACACTAAAATGCTCTGCATTGTTGCCGATAACCAAACCCGCCCAACCTTCATTGACGGCGATGTCCAAACTCTCGTTTAGTCCTTTTAATACGCCTTCTCCAATGGTGTTGTTTTGGGAGTTGAACTCAGCGCAAAGAACGCCATCACCGATATCGTAAAGGGTGAGTTCTTCATTTTGAAATACAGGAGGTGTCGTGTTGTACTTCAGGATGACAAATTCACCCTGTCCGGGGATGGGGAGATAGGATTTTGAACGGATGTCGTAATAGAGTCGCTTTCCGCTTTCGAGCTTGTAAAAAGACGCATGCCCCGAATCGATCATCTCCTCCACCCAAGGGGCAACACGATATCCCGATGCTTTAATGGCCTTCAGTGTCTCTTTGACTCCGAGGATATCCCAATACTCAAACGGTCCAAACTGCCAATTAAACCCCGCCTTCAAGGCTTCATCGATATTGTATAGGGAATCTGTTATTTCGGGTACTTTAGAGGAGACATACGCGAAAAGACTGTTGAAATGTTCGCGCAACAATTGTCCCCCCTTGTCGGATTCCTTGTACAGTGCTCGTATGCGTTGCTCGGTGCCCGGTATCTGTTTGGCGAGCAGGAGGGAGGGGACATTGGGCTTTGCGGTAGGATGATACTCATGTGTCCTTAGATCCAACTCTAAGATGACGCGTTTGCCGCGGGCGTCTTTTTCTTTGGTGCGTTCGTAAAAACCTTTGCCGGTTTTATTGCCTAAAAACTTGTTTTCGATGAGATAGGTCATAAAACCGGGCATCTGGAGTTCCTGAATCATGGGGTCGTCGGGGCAGTTTTGCTTGAGTCCTTCGATGACCTTTACGGCTACATCCAATCCCACTAAGTCTCCCAGCCGGAATGTCCCCGTCTTGGGGCGACCGATGGCAGGGCCGGTCAACTTGTCCACCTCGGTCGGGGTTAATTCGAGTTGGGCTGTCAGCTCATATATTTTGGCCATGGCATAGACCCCGACTCTGTTGGCGATAAAGCCCGGGGTGTCCTTGCAATAGACGGTCGTCTTGCCCAATATTTTGTCGCCAAACTCCATGAAGAAATCGACGATATCTTGCTTGGTGTCCGGGGTGGGAATCACTTCCAATAGCCGCATATAACGTGGGGGATTGAAAAAGTGGGTCCCCAAAAAATGAGCTCTAAACGCTTCGCTGCGCCCTTCTGCGATCATCCCGATCGGGATACCGGAGGTGTTGGAGCTGATAATGCTGCCCGGTTTGCGGTATCGATCGACCTTTTTGAAAATTTGTTGTTTGATGTCCAATCGCTCGATAACGGCTTCCAATACCCAATCGCAATCGGCGATTTTGTCGAAATCATCGTCAAAATTGCCGGTCGTAATATACTTGGCCAGGTCCTTGGTGTACAATGCGGCCGGTTTGGATTTTAATGCCTTTTTTAGGTTGTCATTGACGAGTTGGTTGCGCTTTTTGGGGTCTTTTCGCTCCTCTTCTGTCAAGTCAAATGGGACGATGTCCAGTAGTAAGACCTCAAATCCGGCATTGGCCATATGGCAGGCTAAACCGGAACCCATGACGCCGGAACCCAGTACGGCGACTTTGGTGATGCGTTTGGAAAATTGTGGTGTCATATGTCGTATTATTTATTCTCGATATCAAAAAATGGATTTTATTTTCCCCGGCCGGTCGATTATTAAGGCACATGGAGGCAAATAGTATCCCATAATTCGACCATTTCATGCCTGCAAAAGCATGGGGAAATGTCTGTACTACTTATTCTCACAAGCCGCATCTCCGGTATTGCCACACATGGGGCATTCTCCGATTTCATTTCTGAGGTGCGGATTATTGGAGGCGCAAGTGCCACTAAACTCCTTGCCCGTGAATAGGTGTTTTATGTTGAGTAAGGCAAAAGCCAGAATGAAAACCACAAAAACGATGAGTAGCGTATAGAGAAATTCGTGCATGATGATTAAGGTTTGGTATGAAATGGTGGATTTATTGGTGAGATAATTGGAATACAAGTATCACACTTATTCTATTGTCAATAGAACGCGTAGATTTGCACTTAGTTTATATGACCATCGATGAATGTGATAAAATAACTCCATGAAAAGAAGATATACGGATAAATTGGCGGCCTTTGAGCGGCTTCTTAGGATTATGGATGATTTGAGGGAGGGCTGTCCATGGGATAAGGAGCAGACCTGGCAGAGTTTGCGCATCCTGACGATAGAAGAGATGTATGAATTGGTGGATGCGATATTGGAGGACGATGCAGAAGGGATTAAAGAGGAGATAGGTGACTTGATGATGCATATGGTGTTTTATGCTTTGATCGGCGAGGAGAAGCGCGCGTTTGATCTGAAAGATGCGCTGGATGGGATATGCGATAAATTGGTCGAAAGGCATCCGCATATTTATGGCGCGGCCAATGTAAGTGGGGCCGAGGAAGTGCGACAAAATTGGGAGCAGATTAAGCTTACCACCGGCAAGAAGTCGCTCTTGGCCGGTGTTCCCAAATCCCTTCCAGCCATCGTTAAGGCATATCGTTTGCAAGAGAAGACGGCTACAGTGGGCTTCGAATGGGAAGAGGTCGGGCAAGTATGGGAGAAGGTGGAGGAGGAGATCGCTGAATTGAAGGAGGAAGTCGCAAAAGTCGAAAAGGGGGAGAAAAACGGTAGCCAAGAGCGCATTGAATCGGAATTTGGCGATGTTCTTTTTGCTCTGGTCAATTACGGTCGCTTTCTGGGCGTGGATCCGGAGGCGGCACTCGAGAAGGTGAATAACCGGTTCAAGGCGCGTTTTGAATACATAGAGGGCCATAGCGCTAAACCCTTATCAGATATGACTTTGGATGAGATGACGCACCTTTGGGAAGAGGCCAAGACGAAGGTGTGAGACGGCCATTCCTTCATGCCTTTCTGGTATGAAATGGTCAATTGCAAGGTATGGAGCAATCGCTATCCATCCTATATGAATTATAGGCGGAGAGGCGCTCCGGATGTCGCGGTAAAATGGTAAAATGATAGTTGAAAAGACCAGAATGCAGGTGGTGCTATTCTTGCATGCCTTCTTTTAGTGTATTGGCTACATCGGTGACCTTATCCCAAAAATCCTGGAATAAGGGCTTGACCGAAGCGAGGACTTCCCCCAAAACAGAGGGAATGGTCTCCAGCGTCGGATAGGTGACGGACGCTGTGTAGCGATCCGGATTGAGGATGTTGAAGTCTTTGAGTACCCAAAGGACAGTGCTGTAGATGATGGTGTTGAGTATCATAAACAAAAAACCGCCCGATATCTTATTCATGAAATTCAAATGGGCTTGCTGGAGCCCCTTCTCCAAGTTTTTTCCCAACCATTTTATCCCTGCCATAAAGAGAATAAAAGTGAGGATAAAGCCCAGAATCAAGTACAAACGCGGGTCAATATCCGGAAGTATGTTTTTGAAAATATCGATCATCCAAGGTGAAAACTTGGCAGCGGCGAGAAAAGCAACGATTATGGCTATGATATTTATCACTGCTGAGATAAAACCTTTCTGGTATCCGGTAAAAAAACCGGTGATGGCTACCACTATGAAAATAATGTCTATAAACATTAAATAATTCTTTTATATGAGTAAAAGTAGAAAAACATAAAGGACAAAAACGATTTTTGCACAAAGATAGGCATTAATATTAAAGAAAGTGTATATATTTGCGGCCGTGAACGTATCCGACCTAAAGGATAATTATTTATTTCCCGAATTCCGGAAAGTCTCCAATTGATTATTTCGGTGTTATCAGCTTGCAATACTGTTGTATATTGCTTAAGAGTCTCTATTTTATTGTAGAGGTTGATTTCGGTACATCAAAATATACAATCATCGGTTCGTTTTTTAAAGTTAATTGCCTAATTTTGCATGTATTTGCCGATTGGAGGTTTTGCCGGGTTGCTTTTTTTAGTGATTGATTGTCTTTAGCCGTAATAATCAGCACTCGTGTTGACTTCTCGTGCGGCTTCTTCTGAAAGGTCAAAATGTATTATTAATATTAAATGTAAACAATTTCATATGAGAAATTTTCGAATGGTTCTCTTTTTAGTGAGTGTATTTTTATTGGGAGGAATTGTCGAATCCGGAGCTCAAAAGACCTTCAGGGGAATAGAGTATCGCGGAGTGGTCCCAAAAGTGTTGAAGGAGAAATTTACCTCCGTAGAACTGTATTCTTTTGATGGTGCTAAGTTAAATGAGTATGTCCATCGCGACAAGTACGATTATAACATTGCCATCGAGCTCGGTTCCCATAAATGGGATTTGGAGCTTTTTCCACACGATATTCGGGTGCCCGGATCAAAAATCAAGGTGCAAACGGAGCACGGTATCGAATACAGGGAAAAAGGCCCCAATAGTAATTATATCGGACAGATTAAAGGAACTGCACAAAAGGTGGCATTCAACGTGAATGCTTCCTTTGTGATGGGGTATCTCCAATTGGAGGAGGGGAAGTATTACCTCGAATCTGCAAGTAATATCGCACTGGGGCTTCCGAAAGATTTGTATGTGCTATATAAAGAAGAAGATGTTAAGACTATCCCTGGAGTCGTCTGCGGTGCAGAATCAGTGAATAAAGCACAATCAGAGCATGACAATAAGAAACAAAGGAAAATTACTAGTCGCGGCAATTGTTATGAGATGATCGTAGCCTATGCTGCAGACTGGGATTACAACCAGGCTCATGGTGGGGTTAGTGGAGCGGAGAGTTATATGACCACAATAATAGGACTAATGGCTGCCAACTGGGACGACGAGTTTGATGATGAAATTCAGGTCTTGGAAGGTCCGTCTTTTGTGTCTGATTGTGCGAGTTGTGATCCTTGGTCGCATACGACGAGTGCTGCCGGGCTACTTGGTGAGTTTGCAAGTTGGGGGAATTCCGGCGGATTTAATGGTGTTTATGCTACGGCAACTCTTTGGGTGACCAGAGATATTTCAGGTAGTGTGGTCGGGATAGCCTACTTGAATGGATTGTGCGGAAGTGCCGGGTACAATGTCTGCGAGGATTTTACTGTGAATAAGAATACACTCCGCCAATTGCAATGTCATGAGATTGGTCATAACTATGGTTGCAACCATACTTCTGTAGGGATTATGGCTCCAACGGTTAACGGTTCTGATTTTTGGGCAGTGGGCTCTGTTGCTACGATTAATAATAACACACCTTGGCCTTGTATGGACGAGTGCTTGAATGGCAGTGGACCTACAGCTGATTTTTTGGCGGATGTAGATGAGGGGTGCCTTCCTTTAACGGTCAATTTCTCAGACTTCTCCCAAAATGCTACAGGATGGAATTGGACTTTTGAAGGAGGAGAACCTGCTACTAGTACAGACCAAAATCCGACGGTAGTATATAAAAGTAAAGGCGTGTTTACGGTATCTTTAACTGTAACGAATAATTTTGGTAATGACACCAAAGAGGTTTTTGGATATATCACTGTTCGGGATATTCCGGTGGTGTCCTTTAGTGCTAAAACTCAGGTGGGATCTAATGTAGTGAAATTTGTCGACCAAACAGATGATCCGGAAACTTGGGAATGGGATTTTGATGATGGGACTTACTCGGATCAGCAAAACCCTCGTCACGTGTATGAAGAGGATGGAACGTATGAAGTGACTCTGACGGTGACCAATGCCTGTGGAACGGATAGTTACTCTACTTTTGTCGACATTGTTACGCCGGTTAGTGCAGAGTTTAATGCGGACACAATACGAGCTTGTGGCGCACTTTGTGCTAATTTTGCCGCACATAAGACAGGCAATATCGACGAATGGCATTGGTCATTTCCCGGCGGCACGCCTTCTACATCGACGGATCGCTCTCCACGAGTGTGCTATGAAAAACCAGGTAATTATAATGTTTTCCTTAGAGTTTCCAATCAGCGATTTGAAGATACATTGACACTCAAAAGGTATATTCGAGTGGACTCCAATTCTGTCGCCATGTATAGTGATACCGTCGATGTAGAAGACAGTCTGCAATTGTATTTCTTCGACCAAAGTATTTATTACGACAGTATTACATGGGATTTTGGTGATTTGGATGTCGTCGAAGATTCGGTGGTTATCCGCCCGTTGGATAATACGGATACTGTCTTGGTTGTTTTGGACTCACTGGGGCAAGTGACGGTCGATGCAGCCCACCGATTGGATAGCGTAGAAGTCCATTATTTCAAAGACAGTATCTATAAGGTGCTGGCCATAACACACGGTCTTTGTTCGGACGATACTACTGTTCACTATATAGTCGCCGGAAAGGCTCCTACTGCGGATTTTGTAATGGTACAAGAGTCCTGCCTGGGACAGCAAGTGATGTTGGCAGATGCCTCTACTCACAATACTACTCAATGGAACTGGACGATCTCAAAGGACCAGCAATCTATTTCATTTGACACGAAGGACGTCGCATGGACTCCCACAGAGTCCGGGGTCTATAACGTTCGACTTATCGCTCTGAATGCTGTAGGTGCAGATACCGTAGAGCAAACAATTGATGTATTGGGGACCGTTACGGCGGACTTTGATTATGCTGCACAAGGGCGGGAAGTGCATTTTACCTCCAACGCCCCCAATGCCGATACCCACTTTTGGGCTTTTGGCGACGGGGAGACATCAACAGAGGCCAATCCCATTCACAATTATACCGATTTAGCAGCCTATGAGGTGATGTATGTAGCCTCCAATTCTTGCGGGAATGACACCATGCGCACTACTATTGATCTCACCGTGTTGAAAGCCGGATTTGTCATGGATGTAAAAGAGGGATGTGCTCCATTGTCTGTCCGGTTGACAAGTCAGTCCACCGGGGCCACTTCTTTGGAATGGATTTTAGATGGAAGTAACGTCATGAGTTCGACAGAATCCAATCCAAGTGTTGTTTACGAGAATGCCGGAGATTACGAAGTGATTCTTGTAGCGCATAAGGGGACGGAGACAGATACTTCCAGAGGGGTGTTTGTTCACGTGGACATTACTCCGGAGCCTTCTTATACGACTAACGTGAAGGATTTGGAAGTCACCTTCAACAACACTTCAACCGGAAGTAATTTGGATTATGAATGGTTCTTTGGGGATGGAGAAACAAGTACAGAAAAGAATCCGGTGCACACCTATGCCACCGGAGGAAAGTACACCATTTCCCTTAAAGCGTCCAATCTATGTGGTGCTTTTACAAAAGTCGGAGAGGTGAAAATTCACGGGGTAGGGACGTCTCAAAAGGCGTTTTCATCCCAGAGCTTACGCTTGATGCCCAACCCTACAAAGGGTGCCTTTAAGATTGTCTTTTCGGATATGAAAGGAGTACATGGTGACTTGACTATCTACAACCTCCGAAACCAAAAGGTTTATACCTCCAGTTTGACGATAAGGAGCAGGTATGAAATGGTCGAAATACGTTCTGTTAACTGGAGCCCCGGGGTGTATGTTGTAGTCTTTAGCTCGAATGAGTCAACCCAAGTACAAAAATTGATTATAGAATAAGGCGGGTAAAAAGGAGCTGTTTATAATATAGCAATTACGGCGAATTTCCCGATTTATTACGGGGAATTCGCCTTTTTACTTCTCTATTACCGGTACCCTGTTTTTGGGAGTAGGGGGGAGTAATTGTTTTTATCGTCCAAGGTTCCATCTGACCTTTAAAAGACAATAAAAAGCAAACAGATGAAACCGACATGATTAAAAGAATTATTAAACACACAAAATAAAGATTATTTTAATCATCAAAGGTTCCATCTGACCTTTAAAAGACAATAAAAAGCAAACAGATGAAACATTTCGAGGACTCAGGTCATTATCTATACGAAATACATCGCAAAAATGTCCTGGACCAAGGGAAAGTGGCTGTTATTGTTTGTTGTCGGATACTTCTTGACAGGGGTATGGGCGGTAGCGCAATGTCCCTTGGATACCAATGTGGTCATTCATAAGACAGATACTATTGATATAATTATTCCCGTCCGGGATATATTAAATGACGATTTGGGGAATCCCCAACAAGGCCTTTGTCGCATCGACCTTACTTTTGATCATGAATACGTCGGGGATTTACTCATCCGGTTGCAGTCTCCATCAGGCCAGGAAGTCCAATTGACCGGTCCTGAAGTAATGTCCGGGTGGACCGCCTTTCAAAAATGGGACATCTCATTTGTCCGATCTGGTGATATGGCGAATCCGGACGCAGGTTTCTCGGCCCGATGGTCCAATGACCAGACTTGGGGAGTAGGAGGTGCGGGGGGATACACCGGTTCCTATTACCCATTTCAAGGTCGATTGGAGGATTTTAATACAGGGAGGGTCAATGGTGACTGGCTATTGCATATTGAGGATAGGACGCGGTTTTACGGTGGCCATATCAGAGGGTACCGCCTGGTGTTTTGCGATAGTATTGGGCCTTACTGTTCCTCTTGTTCTCCCAATTCTGTTGCGATAGAAAGTGATGATATTTTAGCTTGTGAAGGCGACGAGACCCTCGATATTACCCCCGTGTATAAGGTACATGCTAACTCTGGGGATAGCAGCCAATATGAAACCACCTTCTACTTGATAGGTTCGGATACTGTCCTTCAACGTGGCCTACACTTTGATTTGCGCTCTTCTCCACCCGGGCAGTATTCTATTTGCGGAGTAAACTATTTCAAGAATCATGTCGGGCTTTTGCTTCCTGATGGATCACTATGGAAACGATGGGCACAACTCCTAAATGTTGATTCTGCTGGAATTTGTGCTGCGCTCAGCGATCGGTGCATACAAGTAGAGATTTTTGAACTGCCAGACACTGTTTTTTTATCCGATGTCTTTTGTGGAGGGGGCACGTACACTTTTGCAGACTCTGTATATCGTCAACCGGGCACCTATGTCCAACCATTTCATACTAGAAAAGGAGGTTGTGATAGTATTGTTGTATTGACGCTTGATACGGTTTCATTAGTGGCAGAACTTCTAAGGCCGGATACCTTGACTTGTCAAAGGGATAGCGTAGTGTTGGTCGGGCGAGGTGAAAATGGTTCGACCGGGCTAATATGGCAATGGCAGACAGATTCCGGACATATCAGAAGCATAAATGACGATAGTCTTGCGATTGTGGATCAACCTGGATGGTACAGGTTAATTCTTTCAAAAGGGCAATGCAGGGATACAGCAGATACCTATGTGCCAGAGGATGAAGAGGTGCCCTATCTATTTATTGAGGATGCGGTTTTGGATTGTAATACGGATAGTTTTTGCCTTTCTCCGATAGCTCCTGACCAAGGGCTAATGTTTGAATGGTATGATGAAGATGGTGTTTTGTTAGCAAAAGATACACCATATTGTATACATGATACAGGGAAAGTGTCATTGATAGTACGTGCTCAAAACGGTTGTACAGCCTCAAGGAGTGTGTCCATTCATGGAGATTTTGATGTTCCGGTTCCTTTGATTCTTTCAGATACCTTGACTTGTACCCGGGACTCTGTTATTCTGAGCTTAGTAAATGCTCAAAATTATATTACCTGGACATGGCAAGATCCGCAAGGGCAAGTAATATTACAAACAGACTCATTTATATTGGTGCGTAATCCTGGGAAGTATTCCATTAGGGTGGTAGGAGAGAACGGGTGTACTATTCTGAAGGAAATCAATGTTATGGATTTGAGGCATCAACCGGTGGCCATATTTAAGGAGCCCACCATTTCATGCCGGGATACTATTGTTCAACTCTCATCAGGTCTGGATACTATGGCCCCCGTTGTTATTAATTGGGTTAGTCCCTCCGGAAAGCTGTACGTTAAGTCGCATCCACGGGTTAAAGAGCCGGGGAATTACAGGTTGCATTACGTTGATAAGAATGGGTGTGTGTTGGATACGCAGTTAATGGTTTTGATAGACACACTTCCTCCACAACTGCGTTATACTTCCGACACCATCAAATGCGACGTGCATTCAGTAGAGCTTAAGCCAACCGGAGATACTGCGGGGGTTGGCGTCCAATGGACAGGTCCCGGTGGGTTTATCTCCGAGGAGATCGCCCCCAGAGTGTCAAGAACCGGCCGATATACTGCCATAATACGTGGAAAAAATGGTTGTGAGAATTATGTTGATTTGATGGTGGTAGGGGATACTTCCGTTCCAGACTTGATACTGACGGCTGAATCCAATGCCTTTGACTGTTACCACAGAGATAGCATTCGCCTTAATGCCCAATCGTCTAAAAACGGGCTTTTGTATCAATGGTCTGGTACTTCAGGTGACTTGGGGGGTAATCCACAAGTATACGTCCATGAGCCGGGCCAGTATAAAGTGGTTGTTATGACGAGATCAAATTGTGTCCGGGAGGACTCTATTCTCATTGGAATAGATACGGCAAAGCCCGTATTTAGAGTGTTAGTAGGCGATACCATTACTTGTTTGAATCGCACTTCTCAATGGGTGATTGCCTTGGATGATACACTGGCTAATGTGAGGTGGGATTTTCTTGGGAGTACTTTCGATACGGATACAGTGCGCGTCAATGCTTCAGGCACTTTGAAAGTGGTTGTTACTGGGGGGAATGGATGTGCCGACTCAGTGCTATACGCTGTGCCTTTGGATACTATTGCTCCCGAATTAGATGCGATAGGAGATACACTTAATTGTCGTATTCCTGTTACGCGATTACAGGTGTCCGGAGATACCACAATTGTCCGGGATTGGCGATGGGTGTCGGAGGATGGCAGTGCATTGGATGGACACTACCCAATGGCGAATATGGGGGGCACCTATTATCTGGAGGTTGAGGGACGTAATGGTTGCTTTTCTTACGATTCAACCTTTATTCATATGGATACGATTAAGCCAGTTCTCCATGTAAGCAATGATACCCTTGATTGTCAAAATAGGACAGCAACATTAATGGGGAGATTTCAGGGAGTAGTGGATTCTTTTTATTGGACAGGAGATAATATTCAGCGTTCACACACTCAGAATTTAACCGTAAGTGAGGCTGGTATTTATCGTTTTGTAGCTATAGGGACAAACGGTTGCAGGGACTCGGTGGAAGCAGTTGTTTTTTGGGATACCATCCCCCCCGTGATTGATTTCGAGCTAATTGACTCCCTCGATTGCAATCATACTATTGGTAGGGCGGTACTCCACGGAGTGAGAGGGAAAAAGGTTTCATGGAACCCGGTATATGGGAAGATTGATGCGATTAGAGGAGATAGCTTGGTGGAATTTAGTGATTCCATAAAGTTGATTGTGAAAGTGCGCAATCGTATCAATGGTTGTCAAGCTATTGATACCGTGTCGTTTGCCGATCAAAGAATACCGCCGACGAAACTTGTATTAGATATAAGTCCCCCCAATTGTTATGGTGCCTCCGAAGGAAGTATTGTTGTGGATTCTGTTGTAGGCCGTTTCCCGCCGTACTTCTATTTTCTTAATGATCAACCGAAGGTAACCGGACATTTTACTGACTTATCATCCGGTAGATATATGGTTCGTGTACAAGGGCGCAATGGCTGTGCTTTAGACACAGTCGTTATATTGCCGGAGCCTATGCCACTTATAGTCATAGCAGGTAATGATACCACTATTGTCTTAGGGGGTAGAGCCAGATTGAAAGGGCGGACAATTCCTGCTCCAAATGATAGTGTACTGTCCGCGTTATGGAGTCCAGATAGGAATGTGACCTGTCCTTCCTGTTTGCAGACTGAGGCTCAACCGAATACTACCCAGTCGTATGTATTGTCAGTTGTGTCTGTTTTGGGGTGTGAAGGACAAGATACTGTGGTGGTGACGGTACTCCCTAAGTCGGGTTTATTCTTACCTAATACTTTTACCCCAAATGGTGATCAAGTAAATGATATTTGGAAGGCATATTTTTCGAACGGAAACATCGCCCGACTCCATTTGGATATTTTTGACCGATGGGGGGGGCACATAAAACAAGCAGATATTATTTCACAAGAGGGCAATGAGGTCGCCTTGTGGGATGGGATGGTACATGGGAAGCTTTGTAATCCTGGTGTTTACGTGTATCGATTATCTGTTGTAGATCGTGCTGGAATGGTGTTGTCCTACCATGGAAGTATCACATTGATTCGTTAGATACATAATGGATATTGTACCTGCCTTAGTTGATTTTCTTTATATTGCTTGCCAGAAAACTATCAAATTTTATGAAATGAAAAGATATCCAAAAGATACATTTATAGTTTTGAAGAGTTTTCTTGCAAGCACTATGTATAGTTTTGGGTAGAATTTTAGCGAATGGGTATTCCCATTGCCTATTGTTGATAAATTGAATAAATTATCTAAGTTTTTTTGGTGAACGAGGCAGCATTTTTCGGTTTCGGGGGGTCTGTTAATTGTTATTTAGACGGTTATATTTGCTCAGCTAACCAAATGGTTGTATTTTTAGGGCTTGAAATGGTACAGACTGGTCAAATATGGCATAATATTCGTACTGTTTAAAGCATGTGGAGCATGTCTCGATTGATTCTTTTTTACAATAATGCTTAAATATTAAATATCTCGGTTATGAAAAGAGGATTACTTTCTCTACTATTTATTTTATCTTTTTTATTTTCATATAGCCAAAATTGTAACCCACCGGGAGCTGACGACTGTGAGAGTTCGAATATCCTATGTGGATTATCTGAGTTGGATGGATATGCGTGTGCCAACCCAGATTATGCTAATCCCACCGGACCTCAACCTACATTATGTTTTGGGCAGGGAGTTGCGCATAATACCAACTGGTGGGCATTCATCGGGAACGGTACCCGGGTGGAGGTTACTTTTGAATTTGACCCTTCCGATTGTGAATTTGCGGGTACAGGATGTAATGGTATTCAGGCGGGAATCGTTATACAATGTGGTGGGGATCCACTGGATTGTAATGCCGCTTGTAATACGTCGACTTTCACGTTGTCCGGAGTTACTGAAAATTGTCATACCTACTACGTATGGGTAGATGGATGTTGTGGTGACGTTTGTAATTATGAGATTAGTGTTGGGGAAGGACGCTCAGCACAGATTCCATTACCCTTGCCGGATTTTGAAGTGCATGGGAGAAAGTGTATCTGTAATGATGTAGAAGTTTGTATTGGGGATTTGCAAGGTGGTTGTGAGACACCACTGCGTTGGACGATTGACGGTGTAGATGCTCCGGATTACGATGATCAACAATGCATTCAGTTGCCAGTGCCTGACCATGATGTAGAGTTTTGTGTGACTTGGATACTTGGAAATCCGGACAATCCGGATGCTATTTGTGATGAACAGACCAAATGCTTTACCTTAGTTCCGGAGCCGATTCAGACAAAATACTTGCCGGCAGAGTACTATTGCTACGAAGATCATCAAGGGGAGCATCATTGGGTACAAGGAGATAAGGATACGCTCATTTATACTTCATGCATCGATCCTCCCTGTCAATTGAAGGCGAAGTCTCCGGATGGGTGTTGTGTGATTTATAAAAAAGAGATTACCTTATTGCCACCACGTCCGGTAGGGCAGAGATGGGTCTTTCATTGTGATAACTCGCCCTTTACCGCAGATAATCACAAGGTGTATACCAAGCCCACTTGTGATGAACTGATTGAGTTTAAAGCTCCTTGGGGAGAAGCAGGAACACTTTGTGACACCTCTTATGTTCTCAATTTTGATATCTATAAACCGGAGGTTAAAACAAGTCACAATTGTGGCAAATGTCAAGGTTATTACGATGTTCATGCAGAGTTTGTTTGGGTGCCAAATTGTATAAACGGAGATGTCGTCGAGACGGGTTTTTGGCTAAGTCCAAATGGAGATACCATATGGGGAAATGACTTTGAAGTGCATTTGGATGACGGGGATCCATCAGGTAGATACGAGTTCTTTATAAAAGTAGAGTATACCGATCCGGACGATCCTAATGAAAATAAAGTATGTGATTACAATACACTCAAGGCGGAGATCATTCTCCCGGTATCAGTTCCGACACCGGTTATTTTAGGGGATTCTCCGTTGTGTTTTAACTCGGAAGGAACATATCGAATTACCAACCCATTGTCCGATGCATGCGAGTATGGATGGCGTATCAAACAAGGAAATGGAACAATCATCACTCCGGGTTATGAAACTAAGACAGAGGTTACGGTTCTTTGGGAAAGTGGTGGTGGCAATGTAGGCGTGATTTGTGTTAATATGCTATTGAATTGTGGCACGAGCAAGGATTCGTGTTTCACAGTGGAGTTGCAAGACTCTCCGGAACCGGATGCAGGCCCGGATACGGTGTTGTGTGGATTGAATTACAAGATGCGCGGTACTGCGGATGTGCCCGGAGGACACTGGCAGCTGGTACAGGCACCGGGTAATGTGATATATGACGAGGCGGATATTGAGACCGAGGTCGCGGTGGCCGACTACGGCACCTACA
>JALWRC010000044.1 GCA_027080725.1 Saprospiraceae bacterium | reverse complement strand
TGGGGACAAAATCATAATCCAAAAGAATTAGGAATTGGATTTGCTATTGCAACTAATCCATACCAATTTGAGAACTCAACACACCCAACAAATATATTCACAGACCAAGAATTAAAAACTAAACGGACAGTCGGAAATATATTTCCATTTTTCTATAAGCCTGATTATGGACTTTATCATTTTATATGTTTAAAGAAAACGAAAGACTTTTATAAAATACTAATAAACGACAGTGAAAGTGCTTTCATTCCCAATGACTCTAATTTCTACTTTCAGACATGGGATGCGATATTATTAAATTCTTCAGTCGAACGAATTTTAAAAACTGACCCAATCAGAAAAAATCACTCTTCAGAAAGTGGCTCAATCCAGTATGATTGTGAATTTGACAGATTTTTAGTGACAAATATAATAGAAATTAAAGGTGAATATTGGTTAGCAGTTGAATTTGCACCAAAATGTGAGGAATATCCTACAAAAGAAACAAAAATGAATTACGGATGGATAAGGTGGAGAACTGATAAGAATCTATTAATTCGAATAATGCTATTGTGTTAAAGAAACACTAAGCACAATCGAGTAGAGTGAGGTAACCTCCAAATGAGGTTACCTCAGCCCTCTCACGACCTGTGACGCCAAAGGCGTTACCACATTTCCTACGGGCTTTCCCGCTTTGAAGGCGGGACAGGCTGTAACGGCGGTTCGCAGAACGATGATGTTATTAACACCAAACATAGATTTTGCGTGAAGGTGCGAAATGAGCTCTCTGCAAGATGTGATATCTACTCCTTTGCCCGTGAATTTTTGAAAATGCTCCAATGATGCTTAGTGGACATACGTTGGATGAAGACAGATCCCTAAAGTATCTTAAAATCCTGCAACAGGTAATCTTGTACATATTGGAGGACACCTTCTTCCAATGGACGGATGCCGGCCATTTCATATCCGGCCTCTGTCAACTTACTCATGTCGGCCTCGGTAAAATACTGGTAGGTGTCGCGGATGTCCTCCGGAATGGGGATAAAATCGATGTTTTCGGGCCGGTCCATGGCGGAAAAAACCGCACGAACGAGGTCTAAAAAACTGCGTGCTTTGCCGGTCCCGATATTATACAATCCTGACTCCGGATGTTTTTCATAGAAGAACAAGCACATGTCCACCACATCTTTGACGTAGATGAAATCCCGCATTTGAAGCCCATTCTCGATCCCGGACCGGTGGCTTTGGAAGAGACGCATTTTACCGGTAGAACGAATTTGGTTGAAGGCGTGGAAGATGACGGAAGCCATGCGCCCTTTGTGGTACTCGTTGGGGCCATAGACGTTAAAAAACTTCAATCCATACCATTGTGGCGGAGTATTTTCTTGTCGTAGCGCCCAGATGTCAAAGTCGTTTTTGGAGCGGCCATAGGGATTGAGCGGCTGAAGGAGGGGGACGATGTCATGCCGGTCGTGATATCCGTGCTCTCCTCCACCGTAGGTCGCAGCGCTCGAGGCATAGATCAAGGGGATGTCATGTGTATTGCACCATCGCCATACGTCCATGGTGTATCCCAGATTGAGCCGGTCGAATATATCTGTATTTTTTTCGGTGGTGTCTGTCCGGGCTCCGAGATGAAACACGGCTTTGATCCGTCCGGGGTCCATATTCACCTGTGCGGTAAATACGTCCCGGTGGATGTATTTTGCAATGCGCTTATTGGCGTGGTTAGGACGTTTGGTGTCCGGGGAGAAGTCGTCCACCGCGATGATGTCGTGGTCAGGATAGCGCTCCAGCAGAGCATCCATCAGGCAGCTGCCGATAAATCCGGCAGCTCCGGTGACTACAAATATGGGTTTGGACGTGGTCATCTCTTCGGTTTAGACACAAGAGGTGGTCGTGCTGCAAGATGCTTGTAGATGTCGGTCTCCATACGCATTGTCGATACGCCCTACAGCCGGCCAGAACTTGGCAACCCTCAACGCCTCAACCGGATAGGCGGCTTTCTCTCTCGAGTACGGATGCGACCATTCATTGGCGGTGACCTCCATCAAGGTGTGTGGGGCATTGGTCACGACATTGTCCTCCGGATCGGCCGCGCCGGAGACCACCTCTTCCATCTCCGCCTTAATCATCAACATGGCTTCACAGAAGCGATCCAATTCGAACTTACTCTCCGATTCGGTGGGCTCTATCATGAAGGTGCCGTGCACGGGAAATGAAATGGTAGGCGCATGGAAGGAGTAATCCATCAATCGCTTGGCAATATCTTCTGCCGAGGCGATATCCTTGAAAATGTGCAGGTCCATGATAAATTCGTGGGCTACATATCCGTTTTCTCCCACATAGAGTATGGGAAAGTCTTTTTCGAGTCGCGCCTTCATATAATTGGCATTGAGCATGGCCATTTGCGCAGTCCTCAGGAGGCCTTGGGCGCCCATCATCTTGATAAATCCATAAGAGATCGGCAAAATACCGGCACTTCCAAATGGTGCTGCGGACACCGCTCCGTTTTTAGGCATGAGTTGACCATCGTAATACACATGACCGGGAAGGTGGGCCTTGAGTTTGTCATTGACACAGATGGGGCCAACCCCCGGGCCGCCACCACCATGCGGGATGGCGAAGGTCTTGTGCAGATTGAGGTGGCACACGTCCGCTCCGATTGTATGGGGATTCGTCAGGCAGAGCTGGGCATTCATATTGGCACCGTCCATGTAGACGAGTCCGCCATTGTCGTGAATAATCGTGCAAATCTCCCGGATGGCCGATTCGTAAACGCCGTAGGTCGAAGGATAGGTAACCATCAATGCCGCGAGATTGTCCTTGTGGGCTTCTGCTTTTTCTTTGAGGTCACTGACTATGATATTGCCCTTGTCATCGCAATCCACCAGTACGACTTCCATTCCGGCCATGACGGCGCTGGCGGGGTTGGTTCCGTGTGCACTTTTGGGGATGAGGGTCACCGTGCGGTGTTGGTCGCCGGCGGCATCGTGGTACCTCCTGATGGCCAACAGGCCGCTGAACTCTCCTTGGGCGCCGGAGTTGGGTTGAAAGGAGCAGGCGGTAAATCCGGTAATTTTGCACAGGTCGTCTGCTAGCCCTTCTATGAGCTCGAGATACCCTGCGACTTGGTCTTGGGGTGCAAAGGGATGCATGTTGGTGAAGGCCGGCCAGGTCACCGGCATCATCTCCGCTGCGGCATTGAGTTTCATAGTACAAGAGCCCAAAGGGATCATCGAATGCACGAGGGAGAGGTCTTTGTTTTCGAGTCGCTTGAGGTAGCGCATCATCTCCGTCTCGGTATGGTATTTTGAGAATATCTCTTGCTGGAGATAGGGAGAAGAGCGTTGGAATCCATTGTCCATATCTTTCGACGGGGTCACGGAAATGTGCTTGCCGGTGATGGCATAAATGATATCCCGCACATCTTCGGGCCGGGTGGTTTCGTCCAGACTGATGCGTATCTCCTTCTGGTGGTAGAAGAGGTTGATCTCCATCTCCTCCGCTCGTCGTTTGACGGACTCCGGGTCGGAAACTTCTATACTCAGGGTATCAAAAAAACCGGTTGAAGTGTGGAGGGTAATACCGCTTTCTACCAATCCCTTTCGCAATGCTCCGGTAAGAGCCTGAATACGCGAGGCGATGTTCTTCAATCCCTCGGGGCCGTGATATACTGCGTACATGCCGGCCATAGAAGCGAGCAATGCCTGTGCGGTACATATATTGGAAGTGGCTTTCTCTCGGCGGATGTGTTGTTCACGGGTTTGTAGTGCCATGCGCAGGGCTTTGTTGCCGTGTTTATCGACGGAAACCCCGATAATTCTCCCGGGGAGCTGCCTTTTGTAATCCTCTTTGGTGGCAAAATATCCGGCGTGGGGTCCCCCGTACATCATCGGGATACCCAGACGTTGGGTGGAGCCCACGACGATATCTGCGCCCCATTCTCCCGGAGGAGTGAGTATCGCCAATGAGAGGATATCGGCTGCTACGATTACCATTATTCCGTGTGCCTTGGCGGCATCGATGATTTCTTTATGGTATGAAATGGTACCTTTTTTGTCCGGGTATTGGAGTACGATGGCAAAGACCGAACTGTCGATCATCTGAGGAGTTATCTCCTTATGTCCGACAGTTAATCCCAATGCCTTGGCACGTGTTTGGATGACATCGTAGGTCTGGTCAAAAACTCCGGCATCCACCCAAGCGGTATTGCGCTTCTCTTTTCTGAACTTCTTGGAGATAATCCGGTGCGCCATGAGAACGGCCTCAGCTGCGGAAGTCGCTTCATCGAGGAGGGAAGCATTGGCGATTTGCATGCCGGTCAATTCGGCTACCACCGTTTGAAAGGCGAGAAGGGCCTCTAATCTTCCCTGGGATATTTCCGCCTGATATGGGGTATACTGGGTGTACCAACCGGGATTCTCCAACATATTGCGTTGGATGACCGGAGGCATGATCGTCCCGTAGTATCCCTGCCCGATATAATTGCGGTAAATCTTATTTTTGTCCGCGAGGGCCTGTATGTGGTTGAGGTATTCGAATTCGGACATCGCCGGGGCCAAATCTGGGAGTTGGGAAAGGCGGATATCAGAAGGCACAATGCGGTCTACGAGTTGATCGAGGCTATCTGCTCCGGTTATCCGAAGCATTTCTTCTATTTGGTCTTCGTTGGATCCCAGGTGCCTCGGTGGAAATTGGCCTGTGATGGCATTCGCACTCATGTTGCTTATCTTTTATGGTTTGTTATTGGGTTTGTCGGTATTGCTATTGTCTTTATTCTTGTTGTTGGGGCGGTTTTTGTTCCGGTCACCGGTTTTTTTCTTGTTAAATCGTTTCTTCTTATTCGTGTTATTGGGCTTGTTGCGGGCATTGCCCTTGTCATTTGATTTGTCACCGGGTTTGGAGGGTTTCTGAGCACCCTTTTGGGCATTGCCCGACGTCTTCTTTTGGCGGTTTTGAGTCCCCCCCCTGCTGTTACCACTGCGCCCGGAGCGGGAGGAAGAGCGTTTGTTTCTGCGTTTTTTACGCCTGCGTTTTTCATCCGGCAAGTCGATGACTCCGGTGAGGTCTGCGGATTCGAATTCTATCTCCTCTTCGCCCGGAACCTCGATTTTAGTCGGGACGTAGGCCTTTAGGTCTTCGGGAAATATACCCTGATCGTTGAGCGATTTGATGCGTTTGACCTCTTCTTTATCCACGGGGATAACCATACCGCGTACGCCGTTGATGACTTTGCCATAGAACATGAGTCCTTTGAAGATGTCCATCTTTATCAGGGTGGCAAAGCCGTCCTTGAGTTTTAGTTTGTCCACCTTCTTGGGGAATTCGAGGAGGGCCTCCATGTAGGTTTCGAGTTCGTAATTGAGGCAACACTTCAACCTGCCGCACTGACCGGAGAGTTTGGATTGGTTAATGGCCAGATTCTGGTACCGGGCGGCAGTGGTAGTGACGCTTTTGAATTCGGTCAACCACGTGGAGCAACACAACTCTCGTCCACAGCTCCCGATTCCACCGATACGGCTGGATTCCTGGCGGGCGCCGATTTGGCGCATTTCCACCTTCACGCGGAACTCTTTGGCAAAGGCGCGAACGAGATTTCTGAAATCTATGCGCCCATCCGCCGTATAGTAAAAGGTGGCTTTCCGGAGGTCAGCTTGATACTGTATGTCCCCCAATTTCATATCCAAATCAAAACTGCGCACGATGGCACGGGCTTGTACCAGTGATTTTTTTTCGATTTCTCGTGCTTCATACATCTTTTCGATATCCCTCTGAGAGGCGATACGTAAGATCTTATTGGTGATTTGGTCTTCTTTGACCTTCTTTTTGCGGATTTGAAGGCGGGCGATTTCACCCGAAAGGTTGATGACTCCGACATCTCTCCCATTGCCGGTCTCTACCACCACCCAGTTGCCGGAGTGGACATCGAGGCGGTCGGAGTTGATAAAAAAGCCTTTGGTCGCCCCGTTTTTGAAACTCACTTCGTGGTAGGGATAGGCCGCCGGATCCGGGATGTCCATCATGCTCAACCAATCCATGGTATTGAGCCTGTTGCATCCCCCATTCAAACAACTCCCGTGTTTGCCGCAACCAGCGGCGGAGGTACTCCCATCTTTACTACACGATCCACATGCCATCTTACATTTATATTTTAAGCAGTCGAAGCTGCTGATATTCTCAAATACTTTTCAAACTGAAAGGTCAATGCCATAAATACAATTGAGGCATTGACGTTGCGCTCTATATAAAAGATTGCCTTGTCAAACACCGAAATGAGCGCATACATCTGCGGCACTTCCAATGCATTTGCAAAATTGCGAATAAATTCTATTTCTTCGGGCTTTAGATAGGAAGTTTCTGCTTTTCCGTGTATTTTTGTTTGGATGGCCTTATGTACGAGGAGGGAGCACTGTTTGACAAACTGCTTGCGGTGGTGGTTGTTAAGGCCCTGAAAAGCAGCGGCCATTTTGACCAGAGCGCCGGCATCGTTGTTTTTGGCGAGTTGTGCCCAGTGTGGGAGCGTCCAGATGTCATCTACAGAGTCCTCCGTACTCGTTGCTATCTTGAATGCTTCGTTAACATTGCCTTGGACGACGGGGGCTATCTTTTGGGCTTGCTCAGGGGCGATCCCCCCTTCTGCCAGGATGTCCACGACTTCCTCTTCCCGGTAAGCATCGACTTTGAAGAGTTGGGTCCGGGATAAAATGGTCGGAAGGATGGCGCCCATTTGCTCTGTAACCAGGATGATATACGTGTTTTCGGGCGGCTCTTCGATGAGTTTGAGCAGGCGGTTACCCTCCTTGCCCATCAGCTCGGGAAGCCAGATGACCAGTACCTTATTGCCCCCTTCGTAGCTTTTAAAAGACAGTTTGTGCATGCCGTTTAGGATATTGCGGGTGCTGAGATTGCCCTGCAAGTTCTTGCTCTTACTCTCGAAATCTCCCTGTTCGAGCCATGCCTGAAGGTCGATTTCGGGATGCCGGATGATGACCTCTCTCCAAGCTGCTACATAGTCGTCGCTGGTGTATTCGGAACCGATGATGGGGAAGAGGAAGTGGAGGTCGGGATGGGAGAGTTTGGCCGTCTTCTTGCATGGAGAACACATGCCACAGAGGTCTCCGGAAGAGGGATTCGCACATAACAACATCCGGGCTGTAGAAAGTGCGATACGCAGTTTACCGGACCCCGTTTTCCCATGAAACATCAACGCATGGGGCATTTGCCCGGAGTGCACAAGTCCTGCCAGTTCCGCCTTGAGAGTATCGTTGCCCCGTATGCCCGAAAAATCAAATGCCATATTCACTAACTCTATTGGGCTGCAAGATAGAGATAAATCGAAAAACCAGTGCTCCACATAAGAAATAAATATACATAGCAACCGATGCTATTTTTTATTGAATCGATGAGCTCAAGAAGGAGTTATGCCTTAGCATAATGACTGTTTGAGCAACGAAGAGTCGGATAGATAGAGCAAGTTTATATTGTAGTTATTTTGTTCTTGCAGCACTTAAGCGCCTTACGATCCTGAAAGGAATAAAATAGCTTGAAAACGCCATGAAAATGGCCTTTATTCTGATTCTTTGGGTTGTGAAACAGTTTGACGGATGCTGTACGATAAAAGAATAAAGACAAACACTTCGTCACGGCGAGCTACCACTGCAGGATGCGAAGGCTAAATAGAGTTAATGCGAAGAGTTGCGTTGTAGTCCATTCCTCCAATTCAGAAAATGAGATCAACTTCTTTAGCTGACGTTCTGACTGACTGGCGAATGAAGTAAAATCAGGCTAAATTTGTAAGGTTTAGTTCATTATTAATCTGTTATTTAACAAATTTTGGTTGTGAATTAAGCATGCTTCACCAACGATAATATTTTATAATACGTCTTTACATATGATTGCACGACTTTTTATAAGTAGTGCCTGCAAGAAAACTCTTCAAAATTAGAAATGTATCTTTTGGCGATCTTTTTATTTTTCTCAACTCACTGATAACCAGGCATCAATTTGTCTCGAAAAATAGAAAAGCTCATCCAAAATCTTTCATTTCATAAAGTTTGACAGTTTTCTGGCAAGCACTAAGTAAATAGAATGAAATGAATATTAAACTATTAGCCGTTCTTTTGACTTTCATTATAATTGGGTGTCAAAAAATTGATGTAAATGAATATTGTCATCAAATGGGAACAAACCGAAGTTTTGTTGAAGAAGATTTTAAACCGAACTATACTATTCAATTTCCAAACACCTATGTCGGTGAAGGACTACATTTTCTTTATACACCTGTATTCTTCAAATCGTCACCGAGCGGAGTAATTTATTCATACAAATACTTATGTGCAACTGATTGCCACATTTATTTTGGTCAAATACTTGAAACACCTCTTCCCAGTAAAATATTATACTCAGATTATACAAATAAGCATAACGGTGAAATTTTAGATAAAAGAATCAACTTTTGTATCAATCAAGAATTATTTATGGTCCTCTATTATAGTTCGAATGGATTCAATAAAAGTAAATTGTTTATCAAGGATAAGGGCGAGTTCAAAGAAGGTTTGATTGTTGAATTTGGAGAAAGTAATATTGATGAAGTAATTGCTATACTAAAAACGATTAAAAGGAAATAATGGATTAAGATGTGCGTATTTTGAGCTTTACAATTCATTTGTCGGAACAAACCAATACATCTTAGATATTAAAGAAATAATTATTGTTTGGTCGTGAAAATAAGCTTCAAACTTCCAACAGAATCCGCTTTTCCCTATCCCGTCCAATTGATGAAATAAAATTCAAAATGAGGTAGAATAATATGATTAATTGAGATTTAAGTCCGAAACATATGTATATCCTATTACTAAAGGCATTGATGCACAATGGATTGGAATCAAAAAATTTGTAAAAGTGATAAGAAGTGGGGCACTAGGAAAAAAATCATATTTAGAAACGCATTTTTTTATAAGTTCCTTGAACTGCAACAAAGCAGAGTTGTATTCAAAAGCAATAAAATCTCATTGGGGAATAGAAAATAACCTTCATTATGTTAAGGATGCAAATATGCATGAGGACAAATCAGGAATAAAAGGAGGTTCTTCGGCAGAAAACCTTTCAATATTTAAAAATATAGCCATTAATATATATCGCGGAAATGGGCTACAATCGATAAAATATGCAACCAGAAGGTTCATCAATAGGGTTGATGAACAAATGAAATTGATTATAAATATTCATATCAGAAATAAACATATGTGTAAAAGTTAGTGATGAATAGCCCTGGGTTTGAGAAGGGTGTATTGCAATGGTTAATTGTTAATTGTTAATGGTTTACCGTACGGATCGAATTTATTTCCTTACCTAATTCCTAATGTGACCTTATAACGCCGGGGCGTCACAGGTCGTGTTAATCAACAACTTTGTTTTGAACCACAAAGACACATTAGGACACAACAGGTTTATGTCCTGTAATGACTTCAAGTAGAATTCCATACGCCGGTTTGAGAAGTGACGTATTATGCGTGCGCCTATACTACACATAGCGCAATAAAAATTGCAAATCTCCAAACGCTCCTGCGTGATGAATCTCTCAACAAACCGGCTTCAAAGTCACTCCTGTCAGTCGTACTTTTGAGTCCTACATTTAGTTTGTAATACACACTTGCAATGCACCTTGATGTGCATTACCATAATTTTATTACTTTTGGCGCATGTTTTTCGAGCAAATCTTAAGTGGGCGAAGAAGTATTTGGGCTTTTGTGGGGACGATAACCCTCGTCGTCATCGGTTATGTATTGGGGCAATTCCCCTTGGCCGGGGTGGCAGCGGTTTACGCCGGAGCAAATGACTTATCGATGGAGGAACTCCAAAATGCGATGGAAACCATGGATTTTTCGCTATTGGGGATGAGCGAAAACCTTACCCTTACGCTGTTGCTCTTTACCTTTATTTTCGCCCTGATTGGGCTTTATATCGGGGTTCGGGCACTGCACAAGCGACCGCTGAAGTCGATAGTGACCGGTTCTCCCCATATCCGTTGGCATCGCATCCTGTTTGCCTTTGCCCTATGGGTCGGATTGACCGGTGTTGCCGAGGGATTCAGCTATTTTACCCACCCGGAGAGTTATGTTTTTCAGTTTGATCCCGGTCCGTTTATTACGCTCGTCCTAATAGCTTTCTTTCTATTGCCCATTCAGACCTCCACCGAAGAGCTTTTTACCCGGGGTTATCTCATGCAACTGTTTGTTTACCTGACGCACAGGCCCTGGATTGGAGCCGTCGTATCATCTGCCCTCTTCGCTGCACTCCACGGGATGAATCCCGAGGTGGACAAGTTTGGCAAGTGGACCATGATGAGTTATTACTTTACGGTAGGGCTCTTTTTGGCAATATTGACGATATTGGACGATGGGCTCGAGCTGGCTTTGGGGGTGCATGCAGCCACCAACATCTTTGGAGCCCTTTACGTCACCTATTCCGGCGCAGTCATCCAAACGCCCGCATTTTTCCAACTCATAGACCCCGATGTGGATGGGATGATCCTCGAATTTGTTTTGGCGGCCGCCTTCTTTTTGTGGATAGCTCAAAAGAAATACGGGCCATGGGATTGGGGTAAGTTGATTCGCCCTTTGGCTATTGGCAAAGAGGAATCGCCTCTTGCATCAGAGAGGGGATAATGTTTGCGTTTCACCATTTCATACCCAAAAATTATCACACATTTCTTGGCAAAACACAACATTTTAAGAGCGGGATTTGTTAAAACCCCGTGTTAGGTGGACAGCCGAAAACATGAAATTACAATAAAATATAAGCATATGAAGTACGCTTTGCTCTTGTTGTCCTTGCTGGTGACAACACCCCGGATTTTTGCTCAGTGTTACTGGCAGCAACAGGTCGACTACTCCATGGATATAGAGATGGACGTCAGGGCCAACCAATTGGACGGACATCAAAAACTCGTCTATACCAATCACTCTCCCGATACCCTCCGTCAGGTCTTTTATCACCTCTACTTCAATGCCTTTCAACCGGGAAGTATGATGGATGTCAAGAACCGGACCATCCGGGATCCACACCCCAAGATAAAGAGCCGGATATCCACCTTAAGCGATAAAGACCAAGGGTGGCAGAAGATTCTCTCCCTCGCTCAGGATGGTAAGCCGGTCGAGTATGAAATCGCCGGCACTATACTGCAAGTGACCCTCGACCACCCGGTTCTGCCCGGAGCATCCACGCAACTTGATATGCATTTTGAAGCACAAGTGCCCGTTCAAATTCGGCGTTCCGGTAGGGACAATGCCGAAGGCGTGCGCTATACGATGACCCAATGGTACCCCAAAATCAGCGAATACGACCGGGATGGTTGGCACCCCAATCCATACGTCGGTAGAGAGTTTTACGGCGTCTGGGGAGATTATGATGTGACCATTTCTATCGATCCGCAATATATGATTGGAGCGACCGGATTGCTTCAAAACCCCGGTAAAACCCCGGACCAACGACCGGAAGAGATGAAAGATAACAAGCGAATCTGGCATTTTATTGCCCGGCAGGTGCATGACTTTGCATGGGCGGCAGATCCGGATTTTACCCGCAAAACCATGCAGAGAAAGGACGGTATATTACTCCAATTTATCTATCAGCCCGGAGAAAAGACGGCGGATTGGGCCAAGATGCCTGCCATCATGGATAAGGTCTTCGATTATGCCAATACCCATTACGGTCAGTACCCTTTTCCGGCGTATTCGTTTATCCAAGGGGGGGACGGCGGCATGGAGTACCCTATGCTCACCATGATTACCGGCAATCGCAGTATTAACAGCCTGGTGGGTGTCGCGGTACATGAGCTCATGCACAGCTGGTTTCAAGGAGTGCTTGCCACCAATGAGTCGCTCTACGCATGGATGGATGAGGGCTTCACGAGTTTTGCCTCCACTGAAATCATGCATTACCTCGCACAGGCCGGCATCCTGGGTACGCCCGGGCAAGCGGCCAAAAACCCCTTTTTGGGGGAGATAGAGGGGTATCTCGCTTATGCCAAATCCAATTACGAAGAGCCCTTGTGCACCCATGCCGACCATTTTAATACCAATTACGCGTATGGTATGGCTTCCTACGTCAAAGGGCAGCTCTTGTTGTATCAATTGGGGTACATCATCGGGGACGAGACCATGCACAAAGGGCTCCGCAAATATTTCGCTCAATGGAAATTCAAACATCCCACCGACTTGGATTTCTTCCGGGTAATGGAAAAAGTCAGCGGTATTCAGCTCGATTGGTATTACCGCTATTGGGTGCACTCCACCAAAAAGATTAATTATGCCATCGACACCGTCATTTCCACGGGCAATATCTTCCGGAAAAAGACGGTGGTCACCCTTCGCAATACCGGCCAAATGCCTATGCCCATCGATGTGGTTGTCACCTTCAAGAATGGCAAACAAAAGATGTACAATATCCCATTGCGTATGATGTTTGGTCACAAGCATGAAATGGTGGACATGCCCGTACAAGTACTTCCGGCATGGCCTTGGGTCAATCCCACCTACTCCTTGACCATTCCCAAAAGAATGGGGAAAATCAAAAGCATCGAAATCGATCCGAGCATGCGCCTGTTGGACATCGATCGCAGCGACAATCGCTGGGAGCAGTAGGGGGCTGCGTAAGAATAGCTATCGAGACGATTGAATAGGAGCCATGCCGTAACATAGTGGCGGTTTGAGCAACGAAGAGTTGGAGGAAAGGAGCGAGGGGATATGCATAATTAATTTCTGCGCATTGCACTATATCTCCTCCCATTCATAACCGATGATATTCCTCTTCTCGCTACTGAATTGGATACCGATGAGGTAGATGTTTTCAGCGTCTCCTTGGTATTTTTCCCAATATCGTCGCTCTTTGATTTGTTGGAGGGCATTTCCGGTGGCTTTTTCCGTCAGCTTAAACTCGAAGATAAACGCCTTGTCTTCGAGTTTGGCAGTCAGGTCCATTCGGCCAAAATTGGTAATGTCTTCAGGTATAATATCTAATCCTATACTTGCAAGGTAAGCATATACTACACTCGCATAATAGCCTTCATATTCGGGGAGTTTATTATTGGTAAAGTTGCTATATGGGATGGAGGCGAAAAGAGAAAAGAGCGCATCTTTGAAACCGTCCAAGTCCGGTTTGGCAAGCATATTATACAATCGCTCCTGAAATTTTAATTTTTCGCTTACTTGCTTGGTCAAATAGTTGATAAAAAGGTTATTAAGAGATGTTTGTACTTCTTTGTTTGGCGTGTTCAACGTGTATTTAACACCAAAAGGGGTGCTCGTCTTCCCTGTAATGGTCAAATAACCTGTTTGCCAGAGTAAGGCGACCAATTCGATGTGATCAACATCAAAAGTATTGAGAATTTCTTTGCTGGCTACAAAGTTTTCTAATTCGGGAATATAATAATTCCGGGTTTTCAGCATATCTATCAGGAAAGAAGGATTGCCGGTTTCCCACCAATAATTACTAAATTCAAATTTATTGGATATAAAGAGCAAAATGTCAAACGGATTATAGACTTTATCTCCAAAATAATTATAGCCGTTATACCATTGCTTTACCTTTTGCATATCGGCTCCTTGCAGGTGTTTTTTGAATACAGTCAGCAGGTCATTGTGCGTATAGCCGCAAATGTTGCCATAATCGGGATGTAAGGTGATATCTTCAAGATTGTTCAACCCGCTGAACAGGTTCATCTTTGAGAATTTGCTGACACCCGTGATGAATACGAACCGGATATAAGCATCATTGTCTTTAATGACACCATAAAAATCTTTCATCGCATCTCGCATTTCAAGAGCCACCTCTTTATCGGTGATATTGTCGAGAATGGGCTTGTCATACTCATCGATTAGGATGACCACCTTTTGCTTGTACTTTTTAAAGGATGCTTTTATTAAATATTTAAAACAATCTTTAACATTTAGCGATTTCTTGCATTCAATAAACAAATCTTCTTCTACATCCGCCAAAATACTTCTTAGGTGATGTTGTAATTTTTCAATGGTCTTAATTACTCCTGATCCCAAACTTATCCTCAACACCGGATACTTCACCTCCCAATCCCACTTATCATAGATATACAGTCCCTTGAAAAGTTCTTTCCGCCCTTCAAATATATCTTTGAGTGTATCCAAAAACAAACTCTTCCCAAACCGGCGCGGGCGGGAGAGGAAGTAATATCCCGCTTTTTGAATCAACCGGTATGCGATTTCAGTTTTATCGACATAGACAAAATCCCCTTCGATAATTTTGCTCAAAGTCTGTATCCCGATTGGAAGATTTTTCATGATGCTGCTTTTCAAGTGCTAAGATACTAAAAAAGTATCTATGTTGTAAAGGGGTCTTAGGAAGGAGCCTTGGTGCTATAAAAAGGGATTTTTGCCGAAATATCCGTTTCCCGGCTCTTCTCCTCAACCAGGCACTTGAGCAGGAGTTATGCCGTAACATAGCGGCAGTCTGAGCAACGAAGAGTTGGAGGAAAGGAGCGAGGGGATATGCATAATTAATTTCTGCGCATTGCACTATATCTCCTCCCATTCATAACCGATGATATTCCTCTTCTCGCTACTGAATTGGATACCGATGAGGTAGATGTTTTCAGCGTCTCCTTGGTATTTTTCCCAATATCGTCGCTCTTTGATTTGTTGGAGGGCATTTCCGGTGGCTTTTTCCGTCAGCTTAAACTCGAAGATAAACGCCTTGTCTTCGAGTTTGGCAGTCAGGTCCATTCGGCCAAAATTGGTAATGTCTTCAGGTATAATATCTAATCCTATACTTGCAAGGTAAGCATATACTACACTCGCATAATAGCCTTCATATTCGGGGAGTTTATTATTGGTAAAGTTGCTATATGGGATGGAGGCGAAAAGAGAAAAGAGCGCATCTTTGAAACCGTCCAAGTCCGGTTTGGCAAGCATATTATACAATCGCTCCTGAAATTTTAATTTTTCGCTTACTTGCTTGGTCAAATAGTTGATAAAAAGGTTATTAAGAGATGTTTGTACTTCTTTGTTTGGCGTGTTCAACGTGTATTTAACACCAAAAGGGGTGCTCGTCTTCCCTGTAATGGTCAAATAACCTGTTTGCCAGAGTAAGGCGACCAATTCGATGTGATCAACATCAAAAGTATTGAGAATTTCTTTGCTGGCTACAAAGTTTTCTAATTCGGGAATATAATAATTCCGGGTTTTCAGCATATCTATCAGGAAAGAAGGATTGCCGGTTTCCCACCAATAATTACTAAATTCAAATTTATTGGATATAAAGAGCAAAATGTCAAACGGATTATAGACTTTATCTCCAAAATAATTATAACCGTTATACCATTGCTTTACCTTTTGCATATCGGCTCCTTGCAGGTGTTTTTTGAATATAGTCAGCAGGTCATTGTGTGTATAGCCGCAAATGTTGCCATAATCGGGATGTAAGGTGATATCTTCAAGATTGTTCAACCCGCTGAACAGGTTCATCTTTGAGAATTTGCTCACTCCTGTGATAAATACGAACCGGATATAAGCGTCATTGTCTTTTATCACTCCGTAGAAGTCTTTCATTGCTTCTCGCATCTCGAGGGCGACCTCTCTATTGGTGATATTATCAAGGATGGGCTTGTCGTATTCGTCGATAAGGATGACTACTTTTTGGCTGTATTTTTCACTCGCTTTTTGAATTAGCTCTTTGAAGCATTCTTCAGGATCAGATGATTGACAATTAATCCCAATAGATTTTTCTGCATCTTCTAAGGTGCTATTCAATCTTCTATTTAACTTCTCTCGATTTTTAATCACCCCCGACCCCAAACTTATCCTCAACACCGGATACTTCACCTCCCAATCCCACTTATCATAGATATATAGCCCCTTGAAAAGTTCTTTCCGCCCTTCAAATATATCTTTGAGTGTATCCAAAAACAAACTCTTCCCAAACCGGCGCGGGCGGGAGAGGAAGTAATACCGTCCCGCTGAAATTAAATGGTGTGCTATTGCCGTCTTATCAACATACGCGTAGCCTTCGTTAATAATATCTCGAAAAGTCTGTATTCCTATTGGTAGCTTTTTCATGTCGCTGTTTTGAAGTGCTAAGATACTAAAAAGTATCTATGTTGTAAAGGGGTATTAGGAAGGAGCCTTGGTGCTATAAAAAGGGATTTTTGGAGAAATATCCGTTTTCCGGCTCTTCTCCTCAACCAGGCGCTTGAGCAGGAGTTATGCCGTAACATAACGGCAGTCTGAGCAACGAAGAGTTGGAGGAAAGGAGCAAAATTATATGTATATTTTCTGCGCGGAGCAATAGAGTATCATAAATGCATCTTAAAACACAACCAGTTGCCTTTGGTCAGGGTACGGGAAAGGGATAATCCCACGGAGGAGGCGCGCTCCAATACGGGCTCCCTGTCTTTTTTTAGGATACCGGAGATCAATACGGTTCCGGATGCATCCAACAACCGTACCATATTGGGCAAGGTATCCAGGATGACATTTCGATTGATATTGGCGAGGATGACCTCGTATTTGCCGTCCGGAACAGCGTTGATATCCCCGGTGAGCACTGTTATCCGGTCCACCTTGTTGAGGCGGATGTGGTCTTCTGCATTGGAGGCCGCTTCGGGTTGGATGTCGACGGCGGTGACCGGTCCGGAGCCAAGCATCCTTGCCGCTACCGATAAAATACCCGTACCGCTGCCGTAATCCAGCACGCTTTGCTCCTTCCAATCCATCTCCAACATCGCCCGGAGCATCATATAAGTCGTCTCGTGATGTCCCGTCCCAAAAGCCATTTTGGGGCTGATAACAAGAGTATAGGGATAGGGCTCCCTTACGTCATGAAAGGTGGCCTTTACCAATATTTTATCCTCCACCACCAGCGGTTCAAAATTGGATTCCCACTCTGCGTTCCAGTTGCGGTCGGCCATAAAATGCGTCCGCAAGGAGAGGCCCAATTGCTCAGCAATCTCCTGCACCCTTTCAAAAAACGGACGGTCTCCGAGGTGGAAGGGGAGGTACCCTTCACACCGGTCGTTCACCATTTCATACCCCTCAAAGCCCATCTCACTTGTCAATGCGGGAAAAATCTCCAATGCCTCTTCAGCACCTTGTACGCGGATGACCCAATAGCCCTCTTTACCCACTTAGAAGTCGAGTTTGTAATAGAAGATGGGCAAAAATCCGAGCTGATACTCCTCCACTACAGGATTGGCCAAACACGGCACGTAGGAATAGCGCAAGACATTCTTGATATTCAATGCGTTATTGAAATCAATGCCTATCTCGTGCGTGAGATTGTAGGTGTTAATCTTATAATTTATCTTGAAATCGACGCGGAAGTAATCTTTAAACTTAAATTCATTCAACTTTTCATCCTTATAGACGATTTCCTGTTCGCGCACGGAGGCTTCATGGTCGACGATGCCGTAGCGCTGCCCTCCGGACCATACCATTCGACCGGAGAGATTGAGGGATTGGCGATTGCCAAACTTGATTTCCTTTCCTCCTGCGGCATTCAAAGCGTATTGGCCATTGAAAGCCGAATTGCGCCAAATTCCATCGCTTCCACGGTACTTGGCATCAAAGAGCGATCCGGTCAATAAGAAGAAATATCCTCGGCTAAACCCTTTCTCGAGTGTGAAATCGATACCGTAATTGCGTCCGATACCTCCGTTGGTCAGAGTGTCCGGGAAAAAGCGGCTAAAGCCCGATCCCGAATTGATGAGGGAATAAGCATTGGGCGATTTGCCCACCGGCAGGTTGTATAAATATTGGTAATAGGTCTCTACCTTGAAGCGCGCTATGTTGCCGAGGCTACGGCTGTATCCCAATACCGCGTGAAAACTCTTCATGAGCCCCAAATCCTTATTGTACGGATTAAGGGTCTTTTTGTAGTCCGTATTTTTGTCGTAATAATACAGGTAACTGGCAAAATTCTGGGAGTGCAGTCCCAAAGCGAAATTGATCTTGGACTTGGGATCCACGATGTAGGACAATCCCAACCGGGGCTCCAACAGGGATTTGGCATTGGGGCTGATGGTGTAGGCCAGAGAAGTCAATCCCCCGGTGAGGGTGAGCTTGTTATTGGCCTTGTACTTAAATTGGACATAGGGTTGGATTAACATCGGATTGCCTCCACCTTCCCAGCGCTTTCTCCAGGGAGAAATGGTTTCTTTTCCACAAGCTCCTTGTACGGCCCGTACACTATCGATAAAATATGTGTCGAGCAAATCAAAATTAAGACCGGCTTTCATGCTGAGTTGCCGACTGAATTTTTTGTTGTAGGAGAGGTAGGCGGAGTACTTGTTTTCGGTAAAGGTGTAATGCAGTATTGGCGTTAACGAGTCCAATTCAAATTGCCCGTTTTCGATGTGGTTAAACACCTTGTCGTGGTCGGCATAAACCCTCTGATGCGAGGCGGATACCACCAGCTTGACAAACGACTTGTTATTGATCGGGTGGGCATAACTGAGTCCCAGGACGCCCATTCTGGAGCCGAAGTATTGGTCGCGGTCATTGGAGCCGTACAGCTCGGTTTTACTCGTGTCCTTCAGCGTGCTTTTGATGATGTCGATATTGCTCACCCCGCCCATTCCGAAGAAGGAGATGCTCCCCCCGTTTTTTTGTGGGAAATTGAGCCGGAATGCCCCGTCCTGATATTTCGGACTGGCATCGGTACCGATATTAATGCCCAGTTTGTGAAAGATAGCAATGGTAGAATACCGGTACATGGCGAGATAGGAGGAATTGCCTTTTTGGATGGGCCCTTCCGCCATGAGTTCGGTACCGAGGATGCCAAACTGCGTGCTAAACTCATGTTTTTCGTTGTTGCCATTGCGCATGCGAAGGTCAAAAGCCCCGGCGATGGCATTGCCGTATTCCGCGGGGAAAGCTCCGGTAAAAAAATCGGAGTTGGCCAAAAACTTATTGTTGAGGATGGTCACGGAGCCTCCCCCCGTGCCGGGTATGGCGAAGTGGTTGGGGTTGGGCACGTTGATGCCTTCGATGCGCCAAAGGACACCGAGTGGAGTATTGCCACGGACGACGATGTCATTGCGAGAATCGTCGGAAGCGAGTACCCCTGCAAAATTGCGCGCCATACGGGCCGGGTCTCCGCGACTTCCGGCATATTTTTCCGTCTCGCTGACGGTAAATTCGCGTGCGCTGATGACGGCCATTTCATTGCGCACTTCTCCCCGTTTTTTAGCGACGACGACGACGTCATGGAGTTGCATCGCGGCCTCTTCCAATTCGACGTTGAGGATGACTTCTTTGGCAGAGCTGACGATGATGTTGTCTTGGTTGACATCGTTGTATCCGATGTATGAAAAGACGACTTTTGTCCGCCCGATGGGAACTTCGTTTATTCTGTATTTCCCATTTTCGTCGGTTACGGCGCCGATTTGTTGGCCGTCGGAGCCGGTGGCATACACATTGACTCCGATGAGTGGAAATTTGGATTCTTTGTCGATGACTTTCCCTCGTATGGTCTGTGTGATCTGGGCCTGTATCGCTCCACTCAACAGCAATAGCAGAGAGAGTAAATAGAGATTCGCTCGGTTCATTTTACTACTTGTTTTGTCCAAAACTTTCGTAAAGAAAAAGAATTTTTTTCAAAAACAACACCAAATGGCTAAAAAAGTCACCTCTTTGAGATTTGTAGAGCTCCTTTTTTTGGTATGAAATGGTGGATTACCGGGTGAGCCAAATGAGTTGGTTCTGCTGAAATACCCCCGGTTTTTCTCCGGTTATACGAAGCAAATACCAGCCGGAAACCGGAGTAAAACCGGGCTTCCAGCCAAATTTATCATCTCCGGTTGTCACTTCAAAAGATGTTTTGGCAAGTTCGGTGCCCTGCAGATTGAACAGGGTGAATTGATACCGGCTCTCGGCGATTTCATACCCATCAATCAATAACCTGTCTCCATTAGCCCGGATGTGAAAGGAAGTAGAACGGAGGGATTTTTCGAAATAAACAGAAACGGCCCGGGTAAGGCTCCAGTGGCGAGAAGCATCTGTAGCCCGATAGCGTATTCTGTATAGGTTGTACCCGTCCTCCGGAGAGGAATCCACGTAGTGATACCTATTGTGTTCTGATGGGCTAAACTCTCCTTTCAGGCGTTGCCAGCTACCGTCTGCAGCTCTTCGTTGGGGTACCATTTCATAACGGTCCATGGGCAAGGAAGAGGAGACTTCCAGGGTGACGTAATCCCCTTTGCAGTACGCATCCAATTGAAGGTCGTCATAGGCCAGAGGGGCAGGTGCATATTCGAGTATAAAAAGTCCGTTGACGACGTCGGAACCGAGGATAATTCCCGAGGGAAGCAGCGGATATACGCCCCACGCCCCCTTGTACCCACTGTAGGTCGTGTTATTGGGTTCGGTATCGTAGTACCCCAGTCGATAGACACTATCGGGATTGCTCATATCCCAGATTTGAATGCCGTCATGGTAATAAGACAAGTAGATTCTGTCTCCCTTGATGATGGGATTGTGTGCGATGCTGGCCGTGTCACCGGGACGAAGTAAGGCCGAGCGGAAGATGTCCCGGACATGGATATTGCCCAGGTCGGAGACAGAGACGGTTTTGACCCCTCTGTCATGTGTCTCATCGGTAAAGACAATGTTGTCGCCAGAATCATCCAACCAACACGCATGGTTATACCCTTGCTCATTGTAACGGAACTTCCTGTCAAATAATTCAAGAAAATCTCTTTCGCCCTATATGCAGCAAGGGCGGCAGCACTTTTTATGAGTTACTTTTTCTTAGCTACTTTTTCTGTTAAGCCTAAGACTTCTAA